>CAYJLH010000054.1:0-15861 GCA_964370925.1 uncultured Oscillospiraceae bacterium
TAGTTTCTCATGATGAGTGGTAGGACGCAAGACGGGGGTGGAAGTTGCGGTTGCACACTTACAGGGAAAATTATACTTCTTCAGACTCAGCAACAATGTTATCGCTAACCTTAAAATTAACAGGTAATCCGTTTATTTCCAAAGAATTATCCGCAGGCACAAGTAAAAACTTTCTACCATTAATAATTTTAGTCTCAATCATATAACTACTATCAGGCAAAACAGAAATAGTAGCTTGCTCGGTTTTTATCTCAAAGCGTTTAGCATCGATAATGTTAGCGGGGTTTAAAGTCGCACCCTCGCCGAAATGGTCACTGCATTTTTCTTTGAAAACTTCGATTCTCTCCTGTGGAATAGCACATTCCTCCAAAATAGCAGAAATTTGACGAGTGCTCATGGCAAGAGGCTCTGGGTCCTTTGATTCCTTGTGTAGAACAATTTTTTCAGCTAATTGCTCATGTATAGTTTGAATTGTGTCAATGTCACACAGCTCGTCTAGTGCCTCACTGAGCACATCTTCAAAAATTGTTTTTTGCTCAGTGGCAGACATAGGTGTTTCAGTATTGAAAATTGTGTCCAAAAATTCTTGATGTATATCATCAGAACTTTTTGTGTAGTACAGCGCATTGTAAATATTTGCAGTCCTATCATCAAAAGCAGGGAACATAAATCCAAGCTCCGGTGCAGTGACGATTTGACCGTTAGCGCGACTGTGGAACTCTTTTTCCGTTGCTACATAACCAAGCTCAACTTTTCCATCTTTCACAGGGCAAATGGCACAAACTATATATGAAAAAACTCTATCGTTCGAGCCAGAGCCAGAGCTTCCATCTCTGCCTTTGAATGGGACATCGTATGTATCGTGTGCGAGTAAAATGAGGTAATTTAAACCCTCAAATTCGACATTTTCAATAACTTTTTTATAAAAAGCTTCTCTAAAGCTTGCGTTTGTGAGCTTTGAATTACGCAAGTCGCTTAGGAGTTTGTGCTCTTCGCCTTCCATGACCTGTTCTGTTGTAAAAACAATATCAATGAGGTTTTTGCCTAAAGTTCCAGACATGGATTTCTTTAGTAGACCTAGGTATTTTTCGGTTTCCTCTTGGCCGAGCATTCCCATTGACTCGTCAAAATCTAAAATTATTTCACCGCTACCATTAACGTAACAACCGTAAATATGCCCAATATTATTTTTGTCTAATGCAAAACGGCGACGTAGCTCGCCAATTTCTTTTTGATTCATAGTATAGACCTCACTTCTAAAAGTATCCGCTAAAAAGGTTTAGCACTTAATTTTAACAGATTTCTGAGATAAAATCAACGATAAAGCGAATTTGATACTAGAATTTAATGGAATTAATATTTTTTTACTTGCTATTCAACCATAATTTTTATATAATATTATGGTGAGAAATTCAAATTAGATGGAGATGTTTATGATAAACAGAAACAAAGTTATTATTTTGGGTCACAAAAATCCGGATACAGACTCAATTTGCTCAGCGATTGCCTACGCATATTTGAAAAATAAAATTGACCCCGAAAATGAATATATCGCGATGCGTTGCGGTGATATTTCTAAGGAAACGTCCTTTGTTCTGGAAAGCTTTAATTTTGAGCATCCTCCTTTTCAAGCAGATGTCCGAACACAGGTTAACGACATCGAGATAAAACAGGTTAACAGTGTTGATAAAAATATGTCGATAAAAAATGCATATGGATACATGAAACAAAATCTTGCTTCTATGCTTACAGTCACAGGCGAGGAAAAGGGCATTGGCGGAGTTATAACTCTTGGAGATATTGCAGCATCGGATATGGATGCATATGACAATACTAAACTTGCAGAGGCGAAAACACCGTTTAAAAACATCATCGAAACATTGGATGCAAAAGTTCTGTGTGGAGATGTTAGTGGTTATTTTGACAGCGGAAGGGTAACTATTGGCGGTAGCACTCCGGATGTGCTAGAAGAATTTTTACTGGAGGGCGACCTCACTATAGTGAGTAACCGAATTGAAACACATTTTCTTGCAATTGAAAAAGGTGCGAAATGCTTGATTTTGTGCTTTAATAGCATAGCACATGACCATATAATAAAACTTGCGGAGAGCAAAGGGTGCATTATGCTTTCAAGCCCTTATGATACCTATACTTGCGCAAGACTTATAAGCAAGAGTATTCCAATCAGACACTTGATGACGACTAAGAATATTTTGACGTTTGGTGTTGATGATTTTACAAATGACGTTAAGAGTGTTATGGCAAAAACAAGGCTTCGCTATTTCCCTGTTTTGGATAGAACGGGTTCTTATATTGGTCAAATTTCTAAGCGTAGTTTTCTTGATATGAAAAAGAAAAAGGTAATTTTGGTTGACCACAACGAGAAAGCACAAGCGGTTGACGGCATAGAATCAGCTGAAATTTTAGAAATCATAGACCACCATAAATTAGGCAGTATTGAAACTGTAAACCCTGTCTATTTTAGAAATCAACCTCTAGGAAGTACAGCAAGCATCGTATATATCATGTATCAGGAAAATAATGTTGAAATCCCAAAAGACATTGCGGGAATATTACTTTCCGCTATAATTTCTGACACACTTATGTTTAGGTCGCCGACATGCACATTTTTAGACAAAAAAGCAGCCGAGGACCTCGCAGAAATTTCAGGAATAGACATTGAAGAATATTCTGATTATATGTTCACTGCCGGCAGTGATTTTCATGATTTCACAGAGGAAGAGCTATTTTATAGAGATTATAAGGAATTTAGCTTCTTTGATATGAATTTCGGAATAGGTCAGCTCACAGCGATGAACACAACTGCGTTAAATTCACTGGTTGCAAGAATGTTGGATTATATGGAAAATATTCCGAAAAGAGATAAGATTGACGTTTTTATAATGCTAATCACAAACATTGTTGAAGAATCGTCCATAGTCGTATTCAATGGTGAAGAGGCTCTGGAATTAATGAAATCGACTTATGGTGAAGATATAGTAGGAAACAGTGTTTATGTAAAAGGATTAGTTTCCAGAAAAAAACAATTAATACCGGATTTAATGCAAGCACTGCAACAATAATACAAATTATGACAGCCGCAAAAATTTTACCTTTCAAGGTGGGATTTTTTGCGGTTGTTATTCATTACTATTATGTACGGTAAAACAGATTGCTATTGCTTTTAAAGTGTGATAAAATTAATGATGATAAAATATTAGGAGGCAAAAAAATTGGAAAACGCACTTTTAAAACAAATTCTTGATGTCAGCATAGCACTCAGTGCCGAAAAAAATCCTGATATTTTGCTTGAAATGATAGTTAATGTAGCTATGGATATTACAAATTGTGATGCGGGAACTTTGTATATTAATGAAGATGAAAGCTTGCGATTTAAAATTATGATAACTAGGTCTATGGGTGGCAGAATTGAAACAGAAAATTTACCACCTGTGAAAATGAGTAAGAGCAATGTGTGCGCATGTTCATTGATTGAGGATAAAATAATTAATCTACCAGATGTTTATAAAAGTTCAGTGTATGATTTTTCAGGACCGAAAAAATATGACATGCTAACAGGGTACAAAACTAGCTCCATGTTGGTTATTCCGATGTCGAATAATAAAGGGGAGATGATAGGCGTCATTCAGCTGATTAATGCGATGAGCAATGAGGGTGAAATTATTCCGTTTGATCCATCTTTTGAAGTTATTATTTCTGCATTGACATCACAAGCGGCGATTTCGCTTACAAATGCAAACCAGCAATTAGAAATTGAGAACCTATTGCTTTCGCTCGTCAGGGTTTTGTCCACAGCGATTTATGAACAAACACCATATAATGTCACGCACACGCAAAACATGACGAAATATGCAGATAAATTTATAGATTGGCTGACAGAGCGGTACGAAAAATATAAGTTTAGTTTTGAGCAAAAACGACAGCTTATAATGAGTGTTTGGTTGCACGATGTCGGAAAATTGACTGTTCCGCTTAATGTCATGAACAAAGCGGATAGATTGAGTTATGATTTAGAAAAAATTATGACAAGGTTTGATATTATTGAGCTGTTGGCAAAACTCTCTGAGGCTAGAGGCGAGGGAGAATGTACAGCGGTCAAAAATAAGTTAGAGCAAGCAAAAGAACTGATTTATAAAGTCAACACAATACCATTCCTAACGGATGAATTAGAGGATGAAATCAAGAAAATAGCGGGGTTTACTTATGTAGACCAAAATGGAAATGAAAAAAACTGGCTAAATGAGAGAGAAGTTACAGCGCTTTGTATCAAAAAAGGTACATTGACAGCCGAAGAACGTAAAATTATGGAAACACATGTAGTAATGACATCCAGAATTTTAAGTCAAGTGAGCTTTGGAAAAGGCTATAGCGAGGTTGCGAAATGGGCAAGCCAACACCATGAATTCTTAAACGGAACAGGCTATCCATTGGGATTAAATTCCGAAGACTTGTGTATAGAAACAAGAATTATAACAATTTTGGATGTTTTTGACGGATTATTTGCAAAAGACAGACCATATAAAAAACCTATACCTGTGGAGAAAGTTTTTGAAATTTTACAAAGTATGGTAGAAGAAGGGAAGATTGACGGCGAAATTTTAGCCTTATTCATGGAGAGCAAAGTTTGGGAGGAATAATCATGAATAGTGAATGTAATAGAAAGGGCAAAAATGCTCTTTCGAAAAAGATAGCAGTAGTATTTTTAATTATGGCAATGCTTTTGTCGGTTGCATGTAGTGATACGACGGCTTCTGTCATGCGATTGACGGCGACAATTGGCGAAGTTGCGGTTAAAGACGATAAAGATGCGCTTGTTGAACCTGAGAGCGGTATGCGACTTTTTGACGGAAACTCTGTTTCAACTGAAAGTGATAGCTTTGCTTATATCAGCCTTGACGATACAAAAGCGCTTAAATTAGACTCGCTTTCAAAGGCGAGCCTAGGCAAAAACGGGAACAAACTTGAAGTGCTTGTTTTGGAAGGTGGTTTGTTTTTTAATGTCACAGCACCGCTTGAAGATGACGAGCTTTTGACAATCAAAACATCGACTATGGCGACAAGTATCAGAGGGACTTCGGGGTATATCGCCGTAGAGAGTGGTGAATTATCACAGTTCACACTGTTTACAGGTGAAGTTGAAGTTACCGCAACAGACGATACGGGCGCTGAAACTTCCGTAATCCTAAAGCCAGGACAGACGGCAAGTGCCGTCACAGGTGAAGTGGGTACGGAAATTGAAATAACCGAGACAGACTATGAAACTTTGCCAGAATTTGCGATTAGTGCAGTTACACAGGACGAGGAATTACTGGAAGAAGCCAAAGAGTCGACAGGTGTAGACTTCAGTCATATAGTGGTTGATGACGAAGATGATGATGAAAATGAAGATATAGACGATGATTTAGATGAAGACGACAAGGATGAAAGCGACGAGAACGATGACCTTGACGAGGAAGATGACGCTGACGATGGCGAAGATGAAAATGAAGAAGCTGACGACCTTAATGACGACTATGATGACGTCGAAACAGAATTCGACGAACAGGACGAAGCTGATGCGGATTCAGATGAAAATGACGATTATGAGCCACCTGAAACTGAGGATGCTACTGAGGATGAAGCCGATGAGGTGGAAGCGCCTGATATAGAAGAAAGCTCGGAGGAAGAAATTCCCGAGCCAGAAGAACCCGAAGAAGAACCCACTGAGACAGAGGGAGATTCGGAGGAAGACACCTCGCAAGCCGAAGAAGAGCCAGAAGATGAAACTTCTGACAATGAGGAAAACTCGGAGGAGGATGAGGAAGAACCCGAAACTGAGGAAGATGAATCCGATGAGGAATAAATTTTACGATAGTAAAATTAAATAGCATAGTTAAATACAAAAAATCCGCAATTTTGCGGATTTTTTGTCGTTTTTAGATAGTATTAAATTTAAACATTCTCAGTAGCTTTCATAGCTTCCAGAGTTTTTTCTAAGAGTTCATCCAAAGTCCAACCGAGGTTTTCAGCACCTTTTTGAATGGTGTCTCTATCACATCCAGCAGCAAATTTTTTGTCTTTGAACTTCTTTTTCAAGGATTTTAGCTCCATATCGGATACACTTTTTGATGGTCGCATCAGGGCGGCAGCTCCGATTAATCCAGTGAGCTCGTCAATAGCAAACAGGATTTTTTCCATCTGATGAACAGGTTCAATGTCGGAGCAAATACCAAAAGCGTGGCTGGCTACAGAGCGAATCATGCCCTCGTCAATGTCCTCATTTCTCATAATTTCAAAACACTTTTTGCAGTGCTCTTCGGGATACATCCCAAAGTCGATGTCATGGAGAATTCCGATTGTTGTCCAATACTCGACATCTTCGTTATATTCGTTTGCAAAAAATCCCATCACTTTGCCAACAGTGTCGCTGTGTTGAATGTGAAAAGGCTCTGTGTTATACTTTGAGAAAATCTCCCTTGCTTCGGTTGGTGTTACAATTCTTCCCATTTTGATACCTCTTTAATTTTTGTATTGTATTTGGAAAATAATATCATATTTCGAAAAATTAATCAAGTTCAAGTAAATAAATATTAATTAATCATGGTATTTTTAATAAACTGTAGAAATGTATGTTGATATTTTTTTTATTATTAACTATAATTGTACCATATAAAGGTAATAGTTGAAATGGGGGAGAGTTTTATGACAGAAAATATGCTAAAATACCAATGCCCCGCGTGCGGTGGGCCTTTGCACTTCGATAGTGGAGAACAAATGATTGTCTGCGATTATTGCGACGAAAAATATGAAAAAGATTTTTTTGATAAACCATCTGAAAATGATACAGAGGCAGAAACTGAACAGGTAGACTGGAAACTTGAGGGATTTGTACGTAATGAGGAAATTGTCGAGGGGCAAGTTGGATATGTTTGCACATCCTGCGGGGCGGAGGTTGTGTCCGATGGCAACACTGCATCCACCGAATGTATGTACTGCGGAAATCCGATAGTTCTAAATGATAATGTCAGCGGAATGGTGAAACCTGATTTAATTTTGCCATTTAAAATTGACAAAGACGAGGCAGAAAAAATGTTAAAAAGCTTTTATTTGAAAAAAATTCTGCTTCCTAGCACTTTCCGTGATAAAAATAGAATTAAAAAAATAGTCGGTTATTATGTTCCTTTTTGGCTATTTTCGGGCAAAGGAGATGGAAAACTCCGAGTTAAGGCTGAAAAAAGTAGTACACACCGAGATGGGGATTATAAGGTGACAACGACCAAACATTTCAATGTTATACGTGACGGAAGTGTTGATTTTATAAAAATTCCTGTAGATGCTTCCGAAAAAATGGACGACCACTACATGGATGGACTTGAACCATATGATTATAACGACTTAAAAGAGTTTTCGCCCACTTATATGGCAGGATATTTTGCGGATAAATTTGATGTGGACGTCGATGAATGTGCCATTAGAGCCAATAAAAGGATTGCCATTTCAACACGAGATGAGTTTTTAAAGACTGTAAAAGGTTATAGTAGTAAGATTGTGCTTGGATCGTCTATACATATGAGGGACGAGGAAGTGAAGTATGTTTTGCTTCCTGTTTGGGTGCTGAACACGAATTATCAAGGCAAAATGTATAGATTTGCAATAAACGGACAGACAGGAAAAGTCTCTGGTGAGCTTCCGATTGACAAAACCAAAAAGCTATTATTGCAAATACTCCTTACAATTATGTGTTATATTCCGCTTGCGCTAATCGGAAATTGGGTTTTGCAGAACACGTAATGGGGAGGAGAAGAAAATGAAAAAAATATTTATAATTTTGTCAATAATTATACTCCTAACTGCATGTACATGCATGACCGCATTCGCAGAGGATAGAGAGCTTATCATAGATAATGGCAGCCTAATTAGCTCAGATGTGGAAGAATATTTGAAAGAGCGGATTGCTTTAATCGAGGAACAATATGACTTTCAAGTCACTTTGGCTTCTGAAGTTGTTGCGTCACATGAAGAGTTTGTGGAATATTCGGATGAATTCATTCTCGACTATAACACAGGCAGTGGTACGGTTTTTATGCTTGCCGATATCGGTGAAACTGTAAGCTATTATCCGTATTTTTATGGTGAACATAATGACGCAGTTACAGAGAGTGTTTTAGCGGAAATTAGTAATTTAATTTCATATGCAACTTCGTATGACGAAGTTTATGAGGAATTTATAAAAATAGTCCAAGAAATACTTATAAATAGCACAGGCGAAATGTTTATTGGTAACCAACTTGAGGGAGTGGGTGAGGGTGGACTCATAGATGGATTTGACCCAATCGTTGACAGCGCTGACTTGCTGACTGACAGCGAAGAAGAGGCACTTTTTGAACGAATTGAGGGTATATATGAGGATTATGACTACAATGTAACTTTTTTAACTATGGATGAAGTGCCCTCTGGCGATGAATTGAGCTATTACTGCAATTGGTACACAGACCTAGACCCTGAGCAAAATGGCGCAGTTTATGGTATCAATATGGAGCCGTCCACTAGAGGATTTGCAAATTCCACAAGACAAGAAGCACAATTAATATTCAACTCAGATGCATTATATCGCCTAGATAGTGACATGCTGAGCTATTTGCAAGCGGAAGAATTTTACGACGCATTCAACTTATATTTGGATTATACAATAGAATATATTGAGATTTATGAGTCGGGTGAAGTGTATAAATTGCCGAAACCAATGACAGCACTTGCGCTCTATGTGGTTGCAATTCCTTTGCTTATCGCTTATTTTATAGGATGTGGAATACTTAAAGTTGGCTTTATGTCCAAGATGAATACGGCTGTTTTACAAGAAAAAGCGGACACATTTATGGTAGAGGACAGTATAAGGCTCAGGGAAAGTACGGATACTTACACCCACACAACAGAATCTCGTGTGTATGACCCGCCGAAAAAATCAAGTAGTGGTGGAGGCGGAAGCGGAGGAAGTAGCTCTGGCTATGGTGGCTCACGTGGAGGCAGTTCGGGTAGATTCTAAAAAAGATTATAGCTAATAAAAATGCCGATGAAGATTGACAAGTCAATTTCATCAGCATTTTTTTAATTTTAATGTTGACATTATTTATTAAGTATAGTATATTAGTATTTACTGATATACTAAAAGGAGAGCTGTATGAATAAAAGCAAAAAAATTGCCTTGGTTAATAATCTCTGTGTTGCCTGTGGAACTTGCTTGAAAGAATGTCCGTTTGAGGCAATTTCGATTAAAGATGGCATAAAAGCAAGGATAAACTCCGAAAAATGTGTCGGATGTGGAAAATGTAGCAAGGTATGTCCTGCGTCGGTTATTGAAATTATAAGTCGTGAGGTGTATAATGAAAAGTAGAAAATGGTTTGACTATCTTTGGGTAGTGGAAATAATATATTTTGCATTGGGATTTTTTAATATACTATTTGCGTGGCTCGGAATGGTATTTTTTATAACACCACTTTTGATTGCAATTTTCACCGGAAATAAAACTTACTGTCATAATTATTGCGGTAGAGGGCAACTTTTTTCGAAATTAGGCTCTAAATTTTCGAGGAATAAACCACTGCCTAAGTTTATGAAGTCGAATTTTTTCAGATATGGATTTTTGATTTTCTTTATGTCAATGTTTTTTTATATGATTTATACCACTTATTTAGTAGCAGTTGGAGGGGCAAATTTGGCAGAGGTCATCACACTTTTGTGGACATTTAGACTGCCATGGGAGTATGCAAACACGCTTGCAGTGACACCTTGGGTTGCCCAATTTGCATATGGATTTTACAGCGTAATGCTTACATCTAGTATCATCGGAATTGTGACCATGGCACTTTTCAAACCACGGGGTTTTTGCGTATATTGTCCAATGGGGACTATGACGCAAGGTATTTGTAAGCTAAAGCATGGAGGTGATAAACTTGGAGGAAATGAAAAACAAAGCGAAAGAGGTTGCCGACTTACTCAAAGTTCTGGCGAATGAAAATCGCCTGTTGATTTTGTGTGAGCTATCAAAAGGCCCTCAAAGCGTGAACACATTACTTGAAAATTTGCAGATAACACAATCAGGAATTTCCCAGCATTTGGCGATTTTAAAGGCACATGGGATATTGGATTATGACAAAAAGGCGCAGTCTGTGTATTATAATGTGAAAGATGAGAGGGTTTTTAAACTAATGAACACGATAAAGGAAAATTACTGCCAGAAAACGGATTAATAAAAAATAGGAAATGGTCGAAACCATTTCCTATTTTTATGCCTTATTTAAGACCAATACCCTCTTCAACGCAAGAAATCATCATATCCATTGCAAGGATACCGCCGTCAGCAAGATACCATGCTGAGCTTGGCTCCAAGTAAACGATTTGACCATTTTTGAAAGCATCTGTTTCTGCGATAACTGGGTTGTTAACTTCCATTTGTTCTTTAGCTGCAACAGCTTCTGTTCCAACTGCTGTGTCTTTATCAATGATGAACATCCAGTCAGGGTTCATTTCAAGCCAAGCTTCGTATGAAGAAATGTTACCGTGGTTAACATTTTCGTCACCAGCTAGGTTTTCAAAGCCCATTTCGTTTACAACGATAGAGCAACGGCCTGTGTTGCCAAGTGTGTTTAGACCACCGGCAAAGATACCTAGAAGCGCTGTTTGCTCACCGGCGAAGTCTGCAATTGCAGAAATTCTTTCTTCGTAACCAGCGATTGTAGCGTCAACTTCATCGCCTACACCGAAGATTGCAGCGTGCTCGTCTGCAAGGATTTTGTAACCTTCCATGAAGCCGATTGAATAGTCAACATATGCGCAGTATGTGGGAGCAATCATTGAGAATTCTTCGTACATATCTTCAATTCTGTCGCTTGTGAAGATGATGTCTGGCTCAAGTGACATGATAGCTTCCATGTCTGGGTCTTTCATGCCGCCGACGTCGACAATGCTTTCATCTTCTTCGTATTTCATTAGGTGTTCAGGTGCGCCATCTTTGATAAAGCCGACAACTTTGTCTTCCATTCCAACAGCTTCAAGGAAGTCCATTGTTTGGTAGTTAAGAACAACGATTCTTTCTGCGTTAGTTGGGAACTCAACGTCAATTGGGTTACCAGCTGCATCTGTAGCTGTTACAGTAACAGTGTCGCCGCTAGCTTCCGGAGCAGTTGACTCTGCGTCAGGTGCTGTTGACTCTGTCGCAGGCGCAGTTGATTCTGTCGCTGGTGCTTCTGATGGTGCGGTGCTTTCTTCAGCGGGTGCTCCGCCACAAGCTGCAAGGCTTAGTGTTAGAGTTGATGCAAGTGCAAGTGATAGGATTTTTTTCATTTTGTTTCTCCTTAGGGTTAAAATTATGTGTTTTAAGGCGTTAAGCCTAGATACCGTTTGTTTAAATTAACTAACTTTATTTTTAAATTTTTGCTCACAAAAGTGAGCGAAAATTTAATAGTAAATTGAGATTGGCTTGCCTTTAATCATTTGAATATCGAAATCAACTTGATAAAGGTCTTTGAGTGTTTGTTTTGTCATGACTTCTTCAACTGTGCCGAATTTATAAAGTGCACCGTCTTTAAAAGCGCCGATATAATCGGAATATGCAGATGCGAAGTTGATTTCATGTAGAACTAATATAACAGTTTTGCCAAGTTCTTCACTTAATTTTCTAACCATTTTCATAAGGTTTGATGAATGGTAAATGTCAAGGTTATTTGTTGGCTCGTCTAGGAAAACAAATTCAGTGTCCTGAGCAATAACCATGGCGATATATGCTCTTTGGAGTTGCCCGCCCGAAAGCTCGTCTATGAAACGGTCGCGAAATTCGTTTAGTTCCATATAATCAATAGCTTCATCAACCATTTTATAATCTTCTGCTGTTAAATTGCTTCCTGAATAGGGGAATCTGCCGAAGCCGACAAGCTCTTTAACAGTAAGCTTCATTGTTATATTGTTTTGCTGAGTCAAAATAGCAAGTTTTTTTGCAAGCTCTTTGCTTTTCCACTGCTTAAGTTCAGTTCCGCCGAATTCGACATCACCACTGTCCTGAGCAATCAGTCTTGTGATGATATTAAGCACTGTGGATTTACCAGCACCATTGGGGCCGATTAGCGAAATAACCTTTCCTCTTGGTAGCTTAAATGAAACATCTTTGACTACTTGTTTTGCTCCGTATGATTTGTTAAGCGATTTAATTTTCATTATGTAGCTCCTTTGTTATTTAGCACCAAGAATAGGAAATACAGTCCGCCAAATAGGTTGATAAACACAGAGATTTGTGTGCCAAATCCAAAAACATGTTCAATCAAAGTTTGACCGCCAAGTAAAACCACAACACCCATTAAAAATGCACCTGTCATTAAATAGCTGTGCTTATATGTTTTGAAAAATTCACGGGCGAGGTTTGCAATAATTAAGCCCAAAAATGAGATAGGCCCGACCAAAGCCGTTGCAATCGTGATGAAAAATGTGACTGCGATTAGTAAGCGTTTTATAGTTTTGTCGTAGTCAACGCCAAGGTTTATCGCTTGGTTTTTACCTAATGTTATAACGTCCAATAGCTTTAAGTCTTTCCAAAAAATAAAGACGATAATTGCTATAAGTCCGAGTGACATGTAAATTAGCTCTGCATTTACGTGGTCAAATCCAGCGACAAGTTCTGAGAGCATTTTGTCATACTCATTGGGGTCCATGACACGTATCATTGTGTTTGAAACACTGGTGAAAAATGTCGCCAAAACTGTACCAGCGAGAAGTACGTATAAAATATTATACTTTGTCTTTTTGAACAGTGTGCCGTAAATAAATGTTCCAAGAAGCCCCATTAATGCGACGTCTGTTAGGAATGACACATATTTATTAGCGGCAAAAATGCTAGAACCACTAAAGAAAAACACTATTGAAGTATGAATTAGGATATAAAGTGAGTTCATACCCAAAAGGCAAGGCGTTACAATTCTATTTCTAATAATCGACTGAAAAACTATACTTGCTGTGCCTATGCAGAATGCCGCAATTACCATAGTGACTAGTTTCGGCAAGCGTATATACATAGCGTAGTCGAAAAATTTCATGTCAACAAAGATGAATTGATATGTAACTGCGAGTAAAATTGACAAGAAAAACAGTAGTATTATTTTTGCTTTTGAGGATAATGTATTAACCATTGCAGGTAACGTCCTCCTTCTTAATCTTTGGCTTTCCTGAGCTTAGTCTTTTGAAAAGCAAGACTATGAAGAGGATGCTTCCGACGATGCCCGAAATAAGTTCTATAGGCATTTCGTATGGTCTTATAACAACACGTCCAATAATATCGCAAATGAGAACAAATAGAGCGCCGAATAATGCGACATCAAAGATGCTACCGCGAATTTTATCGCCCCTGAACATTGCGACTATATTAGGAACTATAAGTCCTATGTAAGAAATTGTGCCGACTGTTACAACGACACTTGCGCTGATAACCGCAGCGATAGAAAGTCCGCCAAACATGACGACCTTGTAATTTACACCGAGGTTTGTTGAAAAACTTTCACCCATGGCGACGATGTTAAAATGATTGGCATAGATAAATGCAAGCACAACAAGTGGTAGTATTAAAAATACTATTTCATATCTTCCAGCTAAAATGAGTGAAAAATCCCCCACGAGAATATTGCTCAAAACTTGTGTTAAATCGTTTTCATAAGCCAAATGGCTAACAAAACCACCGATGACAGAGTTGAACATGATGCCGATAAGAGGAACCATAATTACGTCTTTAAACTTAATTCTTTGAACAAACCAAACAAAAACCCATGTTCCGAGAATAGACGAAATGAAAGCAAATGCTGTTCTCGTTGCAAGTGTAGCTGTTGGGAAAAAGATGAGTGCAATAACAACTCCGAGCTGTGCTGATGAAATTGTTGCACCTGTTGTTGGGGAAACAAATTTATTCATACAAAGATTTTGCATTATAAGACCTGCAACACTCATACCAAAGCCTGTACAAAGAATGGCGAGAAGGCGAGGCAGTCTTGAATTCAACATAAGCATAACTTGATTGTAATCGCCCTCCAAAATTCCGCTTAAAGATACGTCATATGCTCCGATGAAGATGGAGACAACAGACAAAATCAATATTAAGAAGAACATTAGGATGGTAATTCCATATTTTTTCATACAAAACCTTTCTATATATAATTTAAATTGATTTAAATAAGAGTTTGTAAGATTTAACTAAGTTTGTAAAAATGAACTAATATTTGTAAAGCTAAACTAACATTCGTAATGTTAGCACACTGCAATAAAATTGTCAAGTAAAATAAGACTTTTTATAAATACTAATTAAAATGTAGTCATTTTTCCGTGTTTATATAAAAATGTCGAGAATGGTCTAACCATTCTCGACATTTTTTGAAAAATATTAATTACCTAAATTCTTGCAACGCCTGATTTTCTAGCCGCATCGGCAACAGCTTCCGCAACAGCCTTACCAACTCTTAGGTCGAAAGCCACTGGGATTATGTAGTCCGCAGTCAAATCTTTGTCCTCAATAAGCCCTGCAATCGCATACGCCGCCGCAACTTTCATCTCGTCATTTATATCCGATGCACGGACATCTAAAGTCCCGCGGAAAACTCCGGGGAAAGCTAAAACATTGTTGATTTGGTTGGGGAAATCGCTTCTTCCAGTTCCGACAACCGCCGCTCCGCCAGCTTTCGCTTCATCAGGGAAAATTTCGGGAGTCGGGTTGGCACATGCAAAAATTATTGCATCTTTATTCATAGTTTTGACCATTTCAGTGGTCATGACACCTGGGCCAGATACGCCTATAAACACATCGCTGTCCTTAATAATGTCGGCTAAAGTGCCTTGCAATTTATTTAAATTTGTAATTTTTGCCATTTCAGTTTTTGAACTGTCCATGCCATCACGACCGTCATAAAGCGCGCCTTTTCTGTCGCAGATTATGATGTCTTTGCATCCAGCAGATAGGATAAGTTTGGCAATTGAAGTCGCCGCCGCACCTGCGCCGGACATTACAATTCTAACATCTTCAATCTTTTTATTTACAATTTTTAGGGCATTTACAAGTCCAGCTAAAGTGACGATTGCAGTGCCGTGTTGGTCATCGTGGAAGATAGGAATGTCACAGCATTCTTTTAATTTTTTCTCAATTTCAAAGCAACGTGGAGCTGAGATGTCTTCTAGGTTAATTCCGCCGAAAGAACCTGCTAAAAGTTTGACGGTATTGACGATTTCATCTACATCTTTAGAGCGAATGCAGAGTGGAAAAGCGTCAACGTCAGCAAATTTTTTAAACAAAACGCATTTTCCCTCCATGACGGGCATACCAGCTTCTGGGCCAATATCGCCAAGCCCTAAAACCGCTGTTCCGTCGGTAACGACTGCAACAAGATTATGACGGCGAGTGTATTTATATGATAAGTCAACATCTTTGGAAATTTCTAGGCAAGGCTCTGCAACACCCGGTGTGTAAGCAATGGACAAATCCTCTGTAGATTCAGCGGGGCAACGGGCAATAACTTCGATTTTTCCGTTCCACTCGGCATGTTTTTCTACTGCAATTTTTTTGATATCGGACATGATTTTCTCCTTAATTTATCTAAGATTTGGCAATGTCGATCCGCCATATGGCATAAGTATTATTTTGGCATTTTGTGAATATTTATTCGCTGCATTTTCAAATGCTTCTTGAACTGTTTTGAAAGGTTTCATGAATGTCCTCTCGGCAAATTCCGCTTCTCTGTGTGAAACTAGGTAGATTTCAGCATTTGCCAAAACCATAGCAATCGCCGCCGCTTTGTGACCGCCGAGCTGAAAATCTTTGGAAATTCTGTCGGTCAAATCCT
>CAYJLH010000055.1:0-15789 GCA_964370925.1 uncultured Oscillospiraceae bacterium
TTTGTCTTCAGGCTGAGTCCTAAAATCGTAAGATTTTAGGACTTTTTCTATATTTCAGTGTAAATTTGTTTAAAATATGAGGTGTTTTAATTGGTAAAATATTCTGACAATGGGGTGGACAATACTAAATTTTAAGTATTCTCATTCATAAACTTATCAACTTTTTCTTGGTCAGCCTTGCTTATGTCAATTGGCAAGTCAAACAGTATATTTAAGTCCTCATATTTTTCGTTTGCAGTAATTTCTCCTGTGTTCTCGTCCATGTGGTATTTTTCAATATTTGGAAAATCAAATGTAACTCCGAGATAGACACCTTCTTCTGCAAAATATTCAATATTTTCTACTTCCTTTAGCTGGTAATAAACACCGTCCACAACGCTTGCACTATAACCGGCACTCCCAAATCTCGCTGTATGATACAAACCAGGGTTTAAGCCCTTTACTAATGGTGTGACACAAACTGCAAATGTTGGGTCAATCGGTGTTCCGTCTTCATTCTCTACGGCAACTACCGCATAAGTATTTTGTTCACTTATGTTCATTTCAGCATAATTTTTAAGTTCTTCTCCATATGCAAGCCCTAAAAATGATACTTTATATCCTGCATCTGTCTGAACCTCGTAAAGTTCCACGGCGTCGTTTTCATCAAATGCTCCTACCTCAAATTCTTCTGCAACCTGCCCCGCACTGAGTAAGTATGTCGCCGCAAAAACGCCCATGGTTAAAACAGCGCATACGGCTGCAATCATAATAAAACTTCTTTTTTTCATACTAAATTTTCCTCCATCTTCGTCTTCATAGATCAGAGGAATTGTTTTAATTTTGCGTGAATTTCGGTAATATTGCTTCACCTTACATTTTGCGATTTGCATTACAAATGCATCAGGTTTTTTGAGATAATTTTCGCCCTTGCTTTGTATTGTGAGGTATACCTCTGTATAAATATCCTGCATAATATCGTGGATTTGCGAAATATCATCGCACATTTTTGCCACATAAGCGACTGTTTTTTTATAAGTTCCTTCGTATAATTGATTGAAAAATGCTAAATTTGATGACGTCATTTCAGATTTCCTCCTCTACTATACATGTGGTATAAAAGACCAAAAAAGTTTCAAATATTTTTTAGATTTTGAATAAATAATATCTTGCCACAATATAATTAGTAATATAAAAAATTTAGGGGGTGGCAATTATTTGTTCAATTTGTGGAATGATTAATTTTACGAGTTTTGAAGCAGAAAACGATGAGCTTTTGCGTTCTATGTGCCAAACTATGGAGCACAGAGGCCCTGACCAAAATGGTATTTTTAGCTCGAAAAATGTAAAATTTGGACACAACAGGCTTGCAATTATAGACATTGAAAATGGAATTCAACCTATGACTCGAATTTACAAGGGTAAAAAATATACCATTGTGTACAACGGCGAGATTTATAATACACCACAGATAAAAAGTGAAGTTGAGGCTCTCGGCATAAAAACCGAGAGCAGTTGTGATACCGAATATGTACTATATTCATACATTTTATGGGGTGAAAAATGTGCCGAAAAACTCAATGGTATTTTCGCTTTTACTGTATATGATGAAGACAAAGACTGCGTATTTTTTGCAAGAGATAGATTTGGAGTTAAACCGCTATTTTATAGCATGGTCGGCAATAGTTTTGTTTTTGCTTCAGAGATAAAATCACTGCTAAAACACCCTAAAATAAGACCTATTATAGACAAAAAGGGTCTGTGGCAACTTCTATTTTTGTCCCCTATGAAGCTTTGTGGAACAGGTGTTTTTAGGGATATAAGCGAAATAGAGCCTGCAACATATGCTTTTTTTGACAAAAAGGGATTGAATAAAACAAAATACTGGGAACTTAAAGCAGAAAAATTTTATGGAGATAGAATTGATGCTATAGTTGACACAAGGGATATATTAAGCGATGCAATACTATCTCAACTAGTGTCTGATGTGCCACTTTGCACTTTGCTTTCGGGTGGGATTGACAGCTCGGTCATTAGCGCAGTAGCTGCGAAAGAATATGGGTCACAGGGTGAAAAGTTGTCTACATTTTCCTTTGAGTATAATAATAACAAAGAAAATTTCAAAAATTCACTTTTTCAACCACAAGCAGACGACGAATTTGCCATATTTATGGCAGACTATCTCGGCACAAATCATAAGGTTTTGAGCATGGATAGTCAGATACTGGTTGACCACCTTTTTGAGGCGACAAGAGCAAGAGATTTGCCCGGAATGGCAGACATCGACAGCTCGCTTTTATACTATTGCAGAGAAGTGAAAAAAAGCCACACAGTTTCACTTTCTGGCGAATGTGCAGACGAAATTTTCGGTGGTTATCCATGGTTTTATAGACCTGAAATGTTAGAGCGAAATTTTTATCCGTGGATACACAATCCATTTGCTAGGATAAATCTTTTCCGAAAAAATGTAGTTTCTGAGAATGAAGGCTTTGATTATCTTAGCAAAAAATATGAAAAAGACACAGCGGATTTCCCAAGGCTTGAAAGTGACAGCGACACCATGCTCCAAAGCAGAAAGGCGACGTATCTTTCGGTGAAATATTTTATGACCTCACTTTTGGAGCGTAAAGATAGAATGAGTATGGCGAGTGGAGTTGAGGTGAGAGTTCCGTTTTCAGATCACCGCTTGCTTGAATATATTTACAATGTTCCTTGGGAAATTAAGTATGAAGGTGAAGTTGAAAAATCACTTTTAAGAAACGCAATGAGCGATTATCTGCCGGATAAAATTTTAAACCGTAAAAAAAGCCCTTATCCGAAAACTCATGACCCAAATTATGAAAAAATGATGTATAATTTATTGGAAAATAGGCTTTCAAATAACAATAGTATTATACATCAAATCATAGATAAAAACGACTTTTTAGAAAAAATAAGGTCAATTGATAGCACATGGTATGGCCAGTTGATGTCACTTCCGCAATTAATGGCGTGGGTGGTTCAGCTTGATTATTGGCTGATGGAATATGGTGTTGAGCTTGAACTGTAAGGAAGTAAAATCAATTTATAGGGGGAGCTTGAGGGGGCAAAGCCCTCCTCAAATTGGATAAATCGATCTGGATTTGAGAACACATATTGGCTGTTGGATTTTTCCTGTTTTTGTCTTAAAATTTCGACTGCATCTGCTCCTATTGGAATGTTTCTGTACGAATTTTTGGTCTTTAGCGGTGCTTCAATAATTTCACCATTTATTCGTAAAACTTGTCTTTTTACAGAAATTATACGCTTTTTATAATCAATATCTGTCCATTTTACTCCAAGCAATTCTCCCCTACGAAGTCCCGTGACTATCTCAATATAGTACATTTCAAACACTCCACTTTTCTTTGCTTCCTCAAAAAAATTCGTCAAATCTTGCGTTGAAAGTGTTCGCATTTCGGCTCTGTAAGCCTTGGGAAGCTCGCAAGATTTCGCCACATTTTCTACAATTAATTTCTGAGTTTTTGCAAGGCAATTTTTGTAAATCGCCTTGCCATCTTCCTTGTAACCGACCGTAATTCGACCCTCCCAACGACCGTCTTTTCGTTTGTAAATCGTACCTTCGCCATTTGCTCTGCGTTTTGCCATAAAATCATTCCTTTCATGTTTTTCAAGTCAACAATAGCACTAATTTTGCTATAAATCTATCACTAAACTCAACAAGATTTTCGACAATTATTTTAGCTTTTTAAGCGTTTCTTTTGCTTTCTGAATTTTAATTTTTTATATAATTTTGTAGCTTGGATAGCACGAAAAAGTCTTCCGATTTTCACAGAATAAAAGGTAGGCATAAACTGCGATTGCGGAATTTATCTAAGAAAATAGAAAAAGCTCCGACACAAAAAGATGTGCAGGAGCTTCATGATTTACTCAAAAAATTAAAGATTTTTAGTTTGATTGACACGTATGTAGATTTAAGTTTAGCAGAAAAATATGTGCAGATTGTCGGCGATATTTACGCTTTTAATCAAACTATTTTTTGGTTTATTAAAGAGCGTTTAATGAAACTGAACTTGCAAACGAATTGTGGAATTTTTACACTCATCCGAGGCTTGCAAAAAGGTAAAGATAATGCTGTCGAAAAAATCAGTTATAAATGTTTTGCTAGTAGGTTCGGAAGTGGTGACGACGCCCAAAGTGGAGTTTTGAATAACCTTTACGGTGAGGTTTTAATACTCGAACATCTCGATTTTTTGAACAGCGCAACCCAAGCAAAACTCTAAGAATACATAAGACATAACCATCCGAAAATCATTACAATTTATAATAAAAAGCAGGACGTTTTGTTCAAAGAAGGTAAAATTGACCTTGAATTATTGTACCTTTTGAACGAGGTGTTTATTTACCTTCCACCATTGAGCCAGAGAAAGTCGGATATTGGAACTTATATCACAACTATTTCTAATTTTTTTGCCCAAAAGGAGAAGAAAAATATAAAAATTTCCTTTGCAGCATATAGGGCTTTGGTTTCATATTCATGGCTTGGAAATTACATAGAATTAGTCAATGTGCTACGTTCTATAATTGTATTTTGTGAAAAAGATACTGTAGAAATTGCTGATTTGCCTGAATACATAGTTTCGGCTAGTGGCGAAAAAATCGAAAATCCGACAAAACAAAATCTTTCCACCTTGAATGATGTGTTAAACTACACCGAAAGAGAAACCATAATTTCGGCAATGGCAAGGCACAACAATGCCATTACTAAGGCGGCAAAAGACCTTGGAATTAGCCGTCAAAATCTGCAATATAGATTAAAAAAATTGAATTTATAAGTATGAGCAAAAATTTTTTGCTTTTTGTATACATGATATTATTTATTGATAGCAAGTCAGCGGAAGTTGGCTTGTTATTTTTTTATCTAATTGATATAGTTGAGCCATAAATAAGAACGCAAACGGAGGTCGAAAGTTATGAGCAGACTTTATTCACAAGCGATGGGAACAAAAGAATTCACCATCACATCAGGTCAACTTGCAGTAAACGAAAAAGGCGAGCTTGTCGGCGAAAATGACATCAAGGCGCAGACAGCTTGTGTTATGGGAAACATCGTAAAAGTTTTAAAAGATGCTGGATTTGAAAAGAAAAACATAGTTTCTCTAACAATTCATTTATCCAATATCGAAAGAGATTTTGATGAATATAACAAGGCGTATGCCGAATTTTTTGAGGGCTTTGCACCAAGCAGAATTACAATTCAGTCAACACTATATCAACCACAATATTTAATAGAGGTTCAAGCAACAGCACACGCAGAAGTAGAAAACAGAGCATAGGAGGAGCGACATGTATAAAGGACTAAAACTTAGCCTTTTTTCAAAGGAAGAACTGGACAGAATTCACGCTTTTACACTTGAAGTCATGGCGAAAAACGGACTGACTTTCTCCGGAAGAGCATTGGAATATTTTCAAAAAAGTGGCTTCCGTACTGACGGAAATCAAGTGTTTTTCACACAAGCGGAAGTCGAAAATGCGCTTAAACTTTGCCCAAAATCATTTACATTAAAGTGCAGAGAAAAGAAATATGACATCCACCTCGGCGAGGGAAAATACCTTGGTGTGCCTGGTCCTGTTGGCCCTGTAAATGTCAGTTGCCTTGAAAAAGGTGTGCGTCTTGGAACACTGGAGGACATCTCAAATCTTACAAAAATCTATCACGCAAGCGAAGTTGTGAATGTAACTTCAAACACAGCGACAGAGGCAAACGATATTGATATGGATGCCCGTCATTTGCATGTTCAATATGAAGTTTTGAAAAATTCGTCTAAACCATTTTGCACAAAAATTATGAATTTTGAAAAGACAAACCAAATTCTTGACATGGCAGAAATCGCTTTAGGTGGAATCGGTTCATTCAAAGGTGAGGCATATATGGCAATTGGTTCAGCTCCGTCACTCAGTCCACTTGCGTGGGAAACTACCACAAGTGATTGTCTAATTGCCTGTGCAACTCGTGGTCAAGTCGTGTCGGTCGGAACGGGGCTTACAACAGGAATTACTGCTCCTGCAAGAGTTTTTGGTACACTTGTGATGCAAAATGCAGAAGTTTTGGCGGGAATAATTTTGACACAACTTGTTAACCCAGGAAACCCTGTGGTTTACGGAACAGGTGGAATGCCCGGCAACATGCGTGGTGCGAAATATAACTGTGGCTCACCAAGTCGCATGTTTATCCAAACAGGAACAGTTGAAATAGGTAAATATTATAATCTTCCAACTCGTACTCTAACTTACGGAACAGAGTCGAAAATTCTTGATATTCAATGCGGAATTGAGTCATACGAGGGCACATTTGCAAGCATTATGAGCGGTGCAGATTATATGCTTTCCGAAATCGGAACAACTGGCGGACTTATGACAACATCTTATGAAAAAACTATCATTGACGAAGAAATTACAAGTCGTATGCTACACCTTAAAAATGGTATTGAGGTCACAGATGATGCAGCAAGCCTTGATGTAATTTACGAAGTCGGAAGTGGTGGCGCATTCCTAACAACGGAAGATACTCTTATGAATTTCAATGATGATTGGTATGCAAGCATTACTGATTGGAACATTGGAAGAGATGAGCAAGATTTTGATTATACGCTAAAACGTGCAAACGATGAGTGGAAAAAGCGTGTTGAAGAAGCACCGGAAACCACGCTTTCACCAGAGGCAGAAAAAGAACTTAAAGCTTATATAGAAAAAGCTCTATAATATCTGTAAAAAGGAGTAGGAAAAATGGAAACTAAGAAAAAGGTAGTAGGAAAAGTTGACCGCACAGCCTTCATTTTCCCAGCAATTTTAACTGCAATTTTTGTCGGCGCAGGTCTTGTATCTCCCGAAGCATTTGGCAGAGGGGTTAATGTTGTTTATCAATTTGTAACGACAAATTTTAGTTGGTTTTATGCCCTTGGCACAACATTTTTACTTGCTGTTTGTGCTTTTGTTGGATTTAGTAAATATGGAAAAATAAAGCTCGGCGGTAAAGATGCAAAACCTGATATTTCAATAGGAACTTGGTTTGCGATTACATTCACAACAGGTATGGGAATGGGAATTGTTTTTTACAGTGTCGGCGAGCCACTTATGAACTATATGACACCTCCTGGATTTACAGGACTTGAGGGTGGCTCACTTCAAGCGGCGGAAGAAGCATTAAAATATGTTTTTGTTCACTGGGGATTACAGCCCTATGCGATGTACACTGCAACAGCACTCGGTTTTGCGGTTATGTATTGGAACTGCGGACAAAAATTCCGTGTTAGCTCTGGAATGTACCCACTTTTAGGAAATCAAACTGATAAACTTGGTGGAAGTCTTGTAAACGGACTAAGCATCATGGTAACAGTTGGCGCTATCGGCACAACTTGTGGACTTGGTATTCTTCAACTTTCAAAAGGTATTGAATATATTTTCGGAGTTAGCCTACCTCCTATTGTCATGCAAGGTGCAGTTATGGGAATTATTGCGATAATTTATATTGCATCTGCATGTTCAGGTATACATAAAGGTATTGCATATGTCAGCACAGCAAATATGTACATTTTCATTGCGATTATGGTTTGGGCATTCTTATTCTCTGACGCTGTATTCATTCTAAACAACACAACCACTGCAATTGGTAAATACCTAGAAACAGCACTTCCACAAGTTTTCTATCTTGAACCTGCGATACAATCAGGTTGGGTATCGTCTTGGACGATTTACTATTGGGCGTGGTGGATTACAACAACACCTCTAGTTGCACTTTTCATAATTAAACTTGCAAAAGGTCGCACAATTCGCCAGTTTGTAACAATGAATTTACTTGTTCCTGTTTGCTTTATTATAATTTGGTTTGGAATTTTCGGTAGCGGAGCGATTTCTGAACAAATGGCTGGCTCTGACATCTGGGCAGATGTTCAAGAGTTTGGATTTGAAGTTTCACTGTTTGCATTCCTAAAAACTTTACCATTGCCAACAATTTTGATGGTAGTCGGACTTCTTGCGGTTACTTTTTCATTCGTAACAATGGCGGAATCCATGACATTCACAATGGGTGAGATGACAATGGAGGCAAAAGGCTCTAATGACGAAACTCCAGCTCCTGCTTGGATTAAAATTTTCTGGGGTATTGCACTTGCCTTGACAGGTTTGACACTAACTATGTCGGGTGGACTGACAACGGTTCAAACAGCGGTTATTGCCCTCGGTGCTCCGACGCTCGTTATGCTGATTTGTATCAGTGTTTCGCTTATAAAATTTTTGCTCAGACGTGAGAAATATGATATTACAATGACTGAGGAAGAAAAAGCGGAGCTTATAAAAGAAAGAGAAAATAGTTAAAATTCAAGACCTAGGCAGATAAAACTGCTTGGGTCTTTCTTTGTTTAAAGCGAGCTAAATTTTGACCCTAAATCTGGTTTGATTTATTTAGAGCTGTTTTGACTACAGAATCTTGGATTTATTTGGGCTGTGAAGAAAAGTCTGTAAATCCAGATTTTCTTTGATAAGATTGAGAGTTGATGGTTAAATTAAGCCATTAACTCTTAATTAATATATACATGATTATCGCAAACATGTCAAGGAAAGGCGACGAGAGCCGCCTTTTTTAATAGCGTTATATGGATTATTCTGGGAGGTGTCCCTCATACATAATCGACAATTCGCCGTAAACTTGACCCCAACTTGTTTATGGTTAATACCCTCTTAAACTGCCAACTAAAACACCTCCTTTAGCTGTTTGGAGAGCATTATTCGCCATTTTGTAGTCTGCGCAAAATCATTGTTCCATCCTTTATTGTAGGCGATAATGAAGTAGCATTAGGATATAACGAAAATGCTCAGAAAGCCGTCTTGTGAAAACAAGGCGGCTTTTTTAAATAGAGAGGACTTAAATGGATAAGATATTAGAATGTGCAAACAATTACAAAAAACTGACCGATATTCGTTATTTATTAGGATTACATAAACTAACGGATTTAGTCGGTATAGCAAGTGGAAACAGAAAAAAGATTTTTAATCAAGTATTAGGAAAATCAATTACTCAAGAACAAATTGAAAAAAGCTCTTTCTTTGATAAACTAGAAAGTCGCATAGAGCCTTTGTACAACTTAGAAAAATTGCTTAAGTTTAATACTTAGGCAAATTTTTAATTATCTTTAATAAATCCTAAGCCCGTTGTTTACACAACGGAATATTTTACACATTTGTATTATAATAAGGAAAGCAGGAAGTTAAACCCAATTTAAATAGAAAAGAGGTATTTTATGGAAATCAAAGCAAATGACCTGAGCGCTATCATTGCAGAGTGGAAGAAGAAATACGACGTATACGCCCCAAAAAACTATGCCGGAAAAGGGATTTATTCCGACACCGACTGTGTTCGTTATGGAAAAATCGACAGTGCAGAGGAAATTGTGTTTGACAAAAAATCTGAATTTTCATTCAAGGAAGTTTTGCTTAAAAATTCGGAAAGACTCTTTTATTTCACGGAAAATGAAGTCACCGAAAGTGCTCCACCTCAGAAAGATGTGCTGATTTTTTTGAGAAGTTGCGATTTACACGCACTAAAACGCCTCGACAATATGTACTACAAAAACGGTAGTGTCGATTACTATTACGACAGGGTGCGAAAAGGGGCAAAATTTGTCCTAATTGGTTGTGAAAATTCCTTTGAAAATTGCTTCTGTGTGAGTATGGGAACGAATAAATCCGACGATTATGATGTTGCAATTAACGTGAAAAAAGATGGTTTTGAAATTGACTTCAAAGATGAAAGTTTAAATGTTTTAAATCTCAAAAAAACAAACTTCACTGCCGATTTTGTAACTGAAAACGAAACGAAAGTAAGTATACCAGAAAAACTTCCCGAAAACATCTGCACTCATCCGATTTGGGATGAATACGACATGAGGTGTATAGCCTGCGGTCGTTGCAATTTTGCCTGTCCAACTTGCACTTGCTACACCATGCAAGATATCTATTACAAAGAAAACGGCAAAGTCGGCGAGCGTCGACGTGTCCACGCTTCGTGTATGGTTGACGGCTTTGCGGACATGGCTGGTGGACACTCGTTTAGGTGCAAAAAATCCGAGAGAATGAGATACAAGGTTTTGCATAAAGTTTCAGATTATGGCAAGAAATTTTCTCATCAAATGTGCGTTGGTTGTGGTCGTTGCGATGATATTTGCCCTGAATATATCTCCTTTGCAAACTCAATTAACAAGCTAAATCAAATATAGGAGGCTTTAAAATGAACAACGAATACATACCTTTTTCATCTAAAATTTTAGATATTATTAAGCATACGGAAATTGAATTTACTTTCCGCATGGAATATGTAGGAGAAGTTAAGCCTGGGCAGTTTTTTGAAGTTTCCATACCTAAATATGGTGAATCTCCTATATCTGTTAGTGGAATCGGTGAAAATTTCGTAGATCTTACAATCAGACGAGTGGGCAAAGTCACAAACGAAATTTTTGAGAACATGAAGGGTGACAGCCTTTTTTTACGTGGCCCTTACGGCAATGGTTTTGATGTTGACTTATATAAAAATAGTGAGCTTGTAGTTGTTGCTGGTGGCACGGGAGTCTCCCCTGTCCGTGGTGTGATTGAGTATTTCTCAAATCATCCAGACGAAGTTAAATCAATGAATTTAATTGCAGGATTTAAAACCTCTGATGATATTTTATTCAAAGACGACTTTGAAGTATGGCGTAAAAAAATGAACACAATTTTAACTGTAGACTGTGGAGAAGAATGCAAAATCATCCGAGTTGGTTTGGTAACAAATTTCATTACAGAACTTAAAATTAACGATTTTTCCACTGCCAAAGCCATAGTTGTTGGCCCTCCTATGATGATGAAGTTTGCCGTTTTGGATTTAATCAAATTCGGATTTAAAGAGGAAAATATTTGGATTTCTCAAGAGAGAAAAATGTGCTGTGGACTTGGAAAATGTGGTCATTGCAGAGTTAACGACGTGTATATTTGTGTGGATGGACCTGTGTTTAACTATACAGTCGGTCGCAATTTAATTGACTAAGGAGGGGTGAAAAATGTTAGATTTAAACACTAAGAAACTGAAGAAAAACGCCTTTAGAGTAAGCAAAGTTCGAGGTCAAACAGCATCGAGAATTCGTGTCCCTGGCGGTCATTTAAAAGCCTCACTTTTAGGTGAAATTCAACATATAGCAGACACTTATGGTGACGGAACAGTCCATATCACGGTCAGACAAGGCTTTGAAATCTTAGGCATAAAATTTGAAGATATCCCAAAAGTTAACGAACTTTTGCAGAATATTATTGAAGCAAACGAAATAAACCAAGAGGAAAAAAATAAGGGCTATACCTCGGCTGGCACTCGAAATATTTCTGCTTGTATTGGCAACAGGGTCTGTCCTTACGCCTGTTATAACACGACAGATTTTGCTAAAAAAATCGAAAAAGCAATTTTTCCGCATGACTACCACTTTAAAGTTGCACTCACAGGTTGCCCTAACGATTGCGCTAAAGTTCGTATGCACGATTTCGGAATTATGGGCATGACCAGACCCCAATTTGAAGCAGATAGATGTGTCAGTTGTGGTGCATGTGAAAAGGCATGTCGAAGAAAATCCGTCACTGCAATCGAGATGGAAAATTATCGCCCTGCTCACAATATGAAAAAGTGCATAGGTTGCGGAGAATGTGTTCTTGCTTGCCCAAATATGGCTTGGACACGCTCAGACGAAAAATATTATCGCCTGACATTGATGGGCAGAACAGGCAAGAAAAATCCACGCTTGGGTGAAGATTTTGCCAAGTGGATTGACGAAGACAGTATAGTAAAAATTATCACAAACACATATAAATATGTCAAAGAACACATCGACCTGACCGCCCCAGGGGGGAAAGAGCACATCGGTTATATCGTCGACCGAACTGGTTTTCACGAGTTTAAAAAGTGGGCACTTGAGGACGTTCAACTTCCTGAAATTGCTGAAGTCGAGAATAATGTGTACTGGTCAGGTGTAAAATACTAAAATAAAGCTACGAAAAATGGATAAATAAAATGTAAGAAATGTTTTGTTTTCAACGTAGTAGACAGAATTTTAGCAAAAATTAAGCTCATAACCCAAAGGTTATCGGTTCAAATCCAGTCCCCTCAACTATAAAGGTGCTGTCGCAAATGATTTCTTTCATTTGCGACAGCACCTTTTCTATTCTCCGTTGCGTCTTATGCACCATCAAAACCATACGGTTTCATTTGAAAATGCCTAATTTCCAAAATTGTCATGCAGTAGAGATTATTTCTTAATTGCACTTTCTGCCTCGGCAACAAGCCTATCAAGTTCTTTAAGAACGCTGTCGGGCAGAGTTTCGACAGTGTGAGTTTCAAGAATTTTTACAGCTTTTCTTGTCGCCCTGTCCTCGAAAGTCATAGCTCCGTCGTCTTTCCACGCATCATATGTGCGGTGCTCAAGCAAATCAGTTTGGTAAATTTCCTCTCTGAAATACTCAAAAGTGTGCATACTTTGTAGGAAGTTTCCACCAGGGCCAGCTTCGGCTATATATTCCATGCCTATTGTTTCATCGTCAACCTCAAAACCACCCAAGAAACGTCTTGCCATGCCAATCATCTCATCGGAAGCGACAAGCATAGATAATGAACCTGTAAGACCCATATCCATAAATCCACAGTCGTGAACCATATGACCACCTGTCATCATAGCCGCCATAACTCGAAGCATTCCCTCCATACCGGCTTGTGCGTCAACTTTTTTGGAGTCGGTTGCACCTGCAAGGTCAAAAATTGGTAGTCCAAGGTGGTGGAAAACTTCATTTGCTGAGTTTGTGACAAGGGCGCAACGTGGGTCGCCGTATAGGCATTGCATAGTTGACATATCCATGGGAGAAGCTCCGACACCGGCGACAAAAGGTGTTCCGGGATTTGCAAGTTGGCTTATGACAAGTCCTACAAAGCAGTCGGCGAGTCCAACCGCCAAAGCACCTGCGATTGTGACGGGAGCGGAAGCACCAAGGGTCATTCCGGGGCTATAAATTGCTGGGATTTTGTATTTTGCGGTGACAAAAACCTTGTCAATTGCCTCTTTTGTGTGAACCATAGGAGTTGTTGGCTCGTTATAGACGATTACAAATGGTTTTTCTGCAAATTTATCCATACCACCGACAACAGTTCCGCACATTTGTAAAATTGTGTCGAGGTTTTCACCAGAAAATGCCCACAAACTCAGGGGTTTAGTTGTGTTTCTAATCATTGCATCGGTTTCGTGGATATCAGCCAAAATAGGCTCGTGGTCGCCTATCATGCAAAGGCTCATCGCAAAGTCGATATTAGGCAGAGCGTCACAAACTTTCGCTGCGTTTGCCGCATCTTGCTTTTTGGGAGTTCTGCGCTCGCCCGTGTATGGGTCGTACACATTACAGCAAGTTGGGCCTGAACCATAATAGATATTTCGTCCTGTCATATTCATGGCTTCTTTACCATTTCTGTCATAAATCATAACGCCTTTTGGCGCGGAAGCTATTGCTTTTTTTATAAGTTCAGTAGGGAATTTTACATGCACGCCGTCAACTTCACAGCCATTTTCAGCCAGTAGTTTTAGTGCTTTGTCATTATGTACATTTGCACCCGTGACAGCAAGAATTTCATACGCTGCACTCAAAACTTTTTCGATTTTTTCATCTGTCATAATTTGAAACTTTGAATTGCTAATCATAAATAATTCCTCACTTTATATAATTTTTAGTTTACAAATTCGTGTGCATTCTCTTCACCTTTCAATATGCGCAACGCACCAAAAGCTAGGGACTCAAGCTCTTTTTCCCCTGCAAGAACGACAACAGGAGCAATAAATGAAACGTATTTTGAAATCTCTTTTGTGAGCATTTCGGAGTAAGCAATGCCACCTGTTAAAATGATAACATCAACTTCACCCATCAGCACGGCCGACAAAAGTCCCAAGGCTTTTCCTATTTGAAAGGCAAATGCTTCGTAAGCCAATTTCGCTTTAGCATCACCCTCGGCAATACGTTTTTCGATTTTTCGACAATCACTTTCGCCTGTTAAGTCGATAAGTCCGCCCTTACCTCTTTGCATTTTCAGCATTTCGGGCTTTGTATAATCGCCTGAAAAGCACATTTCGATTATGCTTCGAGTTGGCACAGAGCCTGAGCGCTCGGGGGAAAAAGGTCCTGCGTCGTCTGCGATTGAGTCAATAATTTTTCCTTTTTGGTGGGCACTTCCAGATACACCACCGCCCAAATGTGCGACCAGAAAATTCATGTCCTCATATTTTTTTCCGACACTTTCGGCATATTTTCTGCACTGTGCCTTGGAATTTAAAACGTGACATTCGCTGTATCTATAAACATTTGCAAGTCCAGTAATATGGGCAAGTTCACACATTTCATCAGCAGTTACCGCATCATAAATATAGCATGGTATGCCAAAAGGAGCGCCTATTTCATCCGCCAAGAGTGCCGCTAGGTTTGAAGCGTGGAAACCTCTCTCGCTATTTTTCAGATAAGATTTCATCGCCTCATTTACACCATATCCGCCAGCTTTCACAGGCGGAAGAAGTCCTCCTCTTCCGACTATAGCGGACAGATTTTCGGGATTTACTTCTTTTTTTGCTAAAAGTTCAAGAATATATTTTTTCCGCATTAAAAGCTGTTTTTCTATGCCCTCATTTGTGGATATATCATCAGAACTGTGCTCAATGTTTTCCGACCACTGTTCATCTTTGTCAATAAAATAGCCGATTTTTGTAGAAGTTGACCCTGTATTTATGGCAAGAATATTATGCACCATTAAACTCCCTCCTAAGTTTTGCAAGAAGCCGCCGCCATTGCAAGTGACAAAAATTTCGACTCTGTACTTGCTCCTCGGCTTGTCAAAACTATAGGAGCTTTTGCGCCCACAATCAGCCCTGCCATAGTCCCACCACAGAAAGTTATCGCCTTACTCATCATATTTCCGCTTGCAAGATTTGGCACTAAAAGCACGTCAGCATCGGCAACAGCGCCACCCGAAAAACCTTTAATTTCTGCCGCCGCGGCATTGATTGAAAGGTCAAGTGACAATGGACCTTGCACTATGCAGTCATCTCTATCAGTAAAAAATTTTGCAATTTCGATAGCTTCTGTGGTTTCGGGCATTTTTGGATTTTCAACTTCAACACCTGCCAAAATTGCAACTTTTGGCACATCGCAAGCAAGAGATTTCATGAGCAAAATTCCGTTTTCTACAATTTTGATTTTTTGTTCTAAAGTCGGGTGAGGTATCATGCCACCATCAGTAATACAAACCAATTTATGATAATTTGGAATTTCCAAAACCGCCACGTGGCTCATGATGTTTTCTGTGCGGATTCCTGTTTCAGAGTTCACGACTGCCTTTAAAAGCGTAGCAGTCATGAGCTTTCCTTTCATAAGGAAATCACCTTTTCCGTCACGGACGAGGGAAACGGCTACTGCCGCCGCTTCCTCGTCGGTTTTTGCCTCGACTATGCAGTTTTCGTCAATTTTTAAGTCGTGTTCAAGTGCAATTTTTTTAATTTCCTCGCCTATTCCGACTAAAATATAGTCAACAATGCCCTGTTCGGAGGCATGAATTACAGCCTCAAGTGCGTGAGCATCTTGTGCCACAGCGAGGACAACTTTTCGTTTATCTCCGCCTCTTATTTTATCTGTAAGCTCTTTAAAATTCTTTAAAGCCATTTTACACCCACCCTATTTATAAATTCGTATTGTTAAGTTAAATGAAAATTGAGGCACAGACCTTTTTGTGATAAAATG
>CAYJLH010000056.1:0-15560 GCA_964370925.1 uncultured Oscillospiraceae bacterium
AAGTAGCCACTTTAAAATCTCTTATATTTTTTTGTGTAATGTCTACACAATCAGAGGTTTGTGGATTGACTTGGCAAGATATTGATTTAGAAAATCAGTATCTAACCGTTAGACGAAGCATAGCATACAGCAACATCAGAAAAGGTACAATTATCGGACCGACTAAACGAAAGAAGATCCGAACTGTTGATTTTGGTGATACATTGACAGCTATTCTCAAAAAAGCAAAAATTGCACAAGCTGAAAGCAAAAAACAATATGGCGCCCTATATCGCCAAAACTATTATGTGGTATGCAAAGTAAAAAATCGAGTTTACTATGATGTTTCACATTACTCAATTACACAAAGTGTATCAGATGAACACAAAGAAATTTCTTTTGTTTGTCTTAGACAAGACGGTGCGTTTGAAGCGCCAGAGACTGTAAGGCACATGTGTACTGCTATGAGAAAGAGAATAGATGGTCTTGAGGATTTCGTTTTTCATAATTTTAGGCACACATATACAAGTAAGTTATTAGAAAATGGTGCTGCTCCAAAAGATGTACAAGAACTACTTGGGCATTCAGATATAAATACAACATTGAATATTTATGCTCATGCAACAAGGGAATCAAAACGAAAATCAGCGATGCTACTTGATACATAACCAACATCTTAAGAAGATAGTTTCCCTTGCCCATATTCTTATAAGGGAAAAATCAAGGGAAATAAGGGATAAAAACATTGCATATCTCCTGAAAACACAGTGTTTCCAAGTGATTACAAGTGAAAATACGGATTATTTATATTAGATTTGGAACAAATCTAATATAAATTTGCCATTTTTTCGGTTGTCACGTGAGTGACGAGAAAAAAGCTTTAAATAAAAATGCGAGATAGCCGTTAGCCATCTCGCATTTTTGATATAACAGCTAAACCCACTGTGACTGTATATATTCCGAAAGAATTTCCGCAAGCTCTTCATGCGCTTTCGCCGTAAGGTGCATATGGTCGATGTCCGTAAAAGCATTTTGTATCACATTTGCGTCAATAAAATCACAACCCAAGGCAGTCGCCCTCTCTTTATAGAAATAAGCAAGTTCCCTAGATTTTTCAACGCAACCCTCGCCCATAAAACCAAACACAGCTGTGTCTTTCACACCCTCGCCTATATGCGGTGGTGCAACAACGAGAATATGCGGAGCATCCGCCCAACAGTCGCTGTGTATAGCTTTTTGAAGTAAGCGGTGCATTCCCTCACCTATGCATTGTGCCGAAACTCCAAAACGCTCTTTTACATCGTTTGTGCCAAGCATAATGATGAGTAAGTCAACAGGTGAATGACTTCTAAGACAAGGTGTGATGTAGCTTATACCCGATAAACCCTCAGTTAGTGCGTCTTCAAAAACTGTTGTTCGACCACATAAGCCCTCTTCAATCACCAGATACTCTTCACCCAGCAGAGCTTGTAGCCTTGTGGTATACCTCTCGCTCTCATCATAGCGCATGAAGCGCTCACCTACGGCATCTGCGCGATAACCATAGGTATTTGAATCACCAAAGCATACTATATGTTTTTTCATATGTTTCTCTCTTCCAACTCACCCAAAAGTGCATCCACCATGACGAGCATTCTTGGAAGATGGAACGGACCTTTGAAAGTGCTACCCTTTGTCGATGGTTCGGTTGGCAAACCATCACGGCGCAAATAACCATACCATTCACCGTTTTCAGGGTCAGCAAATTTATCTTTGCAGTAACTTAGGATTTTATCAAACCAGTCGTAATACTCTATTTTGCCTGTATCACGATAAGCCATAAGTGTCGCTATGAGGGCTTCATTATGTGGCCACCAAAGTTTCATGTCGTGTTCATAAGCTTCGGGTGGTTTTCCTAAGCAGTCTATGAAGTATAATATACCGCCAAACTCTTCATCCCAACCACCAGCTAGGGCATAATCCATCATTTCACAAGCCTTGCTGTGAAGTTCTTTATCGCCAAGGTGATTTGCCTCTTCCATGACAAACCATGCGCACTCTATATCATGCCCTGGGTTTACCATGCGCCCCTCTGTGACATCAAGAAGTGGTGTTCCGTCTGGGCAAACAGCCTCTAAAGTACAACGCATTCCAGGCTTAAAATGATAATCAAATATATCCGCAATGCATTCTTTTGCTTTTTTGTCGTATTGTTCAACATTCGCTGGGTCAACACGGCGCATAACACTGATAAGATTTAGGCAAATCATAGGATAGCCTAGGCCACGCAATTTACGAGTTTCGCTTATAGTTTTAGGTCCAAAACCTGTTGGGTCTGTGATATTGCCCTCGTTTATGTCGCAGAAAAGCTTGTATGCAAAACGAGCTCTCTCCAAGCGTTCTGGCTCATTTGTCAATCCATAGTATTCCGCATTTGCCAAGGCATAAAAAGCTTCAGAGAAAGCGTAGCGACGTTGGCGAAGCGGTTTTCCATCTGCTGTGACAGTGAAGTACATACGGCCTCCAGCGTCACGATTTATGCAGTGTTTTTCCATAAAATCGAGGCAGTTTCTGCTAAAATCCAACCACTCTTGCTTAATTCCATACGCTCTGCACATCTGAGCAAATGTCCAAGCACAGCGACCTTGCATCCACACACTTTTATCAGTGGAGTAGATTTTACCCTCACGGTCTAGGCAGGTGTACACACCGCCGTTTTCGTGGTCTTGTCCGTTTTTTAACCAGAAAGAAACACAGGCGTCAAGTTCTTTTTTTATCCACTCTCTATTTGATTTGATGCTGTTCGTAATCATTTATATATCCATCCTTTTTTAAATTTTGTTGTTGCTTTTTTCGCCGTATAATGAGAATATAAAGTCACATATACAGTTAGCAACACATGAAATAATACAAATTATAAAATTAATAATTCAAGGGAGAATTGCTATGAAAATACTCAATGGTCTAGTTTTTGATGAAATCAACGGTTTTGTCGAGCAAACTTTATACACAAACAATGGACATTTTACGTCAAATAGTGACGATGATGTCGTTTTAGATGCGACAGATTGTTACATAATCCCAGGGCTAACAGACATACACACTCACGGTTGTGTTGGCGCTGATACTTCCGATTGCGATATTGTCGGCCTTCAAAAAATGGCTGAATATCAACTTTCAAGAGGGGTCACTCAATTTTGCCCCACCGGCATGACATTACCAGCCGAAACTCTGCACGAATTATGTCAAATGATAGTGGAATACAAAAAAAGTCCACAAACAGGTGCAACCGTAGTTGGTTTGCATTTAGAAGGTCCATTTTTGTCTTATGCAAAGCGTGGAGCGCAAAACGGTGCTTGGATACAGGAAGGCAGTGCCGAAATGCTACAATCCTTAATTTCAACCTCACAAGGTAATGTTAAAATTGTATCCGTAGCGCCCGAGACCACAGGCGCACAAGACATGATAGAAAAGCTATCTAAAGATGTTATATTCTCACTCGCTCACACAGAAGCAGATTATGACACTGCTTCCACAGCCTTTTCAAATGGCGCAAGACACGTCACCCATATGTATAACGCCGTCCCACCTTACCACCACAGAAACCCCGGAGTTATAGGTGCAGCTTATGACTGTCCACATTCTCGTGTTGAGCTGATTTGCGATGGTATTCATTTACACCCAGCAGTTGTACGAGGCACTTTTTCAATGTTTGGGGTTGACCGTATCATTTTTGTTTCCGATAGTATGCGTGCCGCTGGTTTGGAAGACGGCGAGTATGACTTGGGTGGTCAAAACGTAACTGTAAATGGTAATCTCGCATCTTTGGCAGACGGTACTATTGCAGGCTCTGTTACAGATTTGATGAAAGCCTTGCAAGTTGCCGTTTCCATGGGTATTAGCCTACATCACGCAGTTATGGCAACGGCAGTCAACCCAGCAAAAGCTTTGGGAATTTTTGAAAATGTCGGCAGCCTCACAGTAGGCAAAGAGGCAAACTTTGTGCTTCTTGATAAATCACTCAACATAAAAACTATAGTTTTTAAAGGTGAAATTATTTAACGCTACAACTATTTTAAAACTAAATGACAAATTTTGCAAGTAAATATAAGCTTAATCCCTAAATTTTGCCGTTATCTCATCACCGCCACTTATAATAATTTGTTTCGCCATAGATTCATTTTTATATTCAAAATCTTTGCGGTGATGAGAACCTCGACTTTCTCTCCTTAGCGAAATTGCTCGGAGAATTGCTGTAGCAGTTTGCAGTTGCCCCTCCAGTTCACGGGTGGTTGCAATTGCGACTACATTTTCGTCTGAATGTCGATTTGCTCTCATTTTCTCTTGCATTTTGCCTATTAAGGCGAGGGCTTTACTCGAATTTTCTTCACTGCGCTCTATCATAGCCGAGCGGAACATTATTTCTCTCAAAGCACTCAAAGTCTCCGCTGTATTTACCACAGAATAACCGTCAAAATTGCAATATTCAGGCACACTCGCTGTTTCACAATTCACAGAACTGCGTCCGGCTATGCGACCAAATACCAGTCCATTTGCTGTGGAAAGTCCGCCTATTCGGTCAGCTCCGTGCATACCACCTGTACACTCTCCGCAAGCAAAAAACCCATCAACACCTGTCGAACAGTCAGGATTTATTTTAATACCACCGTTAGAGGCATGGGCAAAAACTCCAACATTTATGGGGTCGTCCATGCCTAAACTTTTTTTCTCTTTCAGCCAGACGAAATAGTTTTTTATAATCTCGGGTGTGTTGTTTTTTATTGATTCATGATAGCTTATTTTCACTCCACGTTCATCGGCAACGAATCGCTCGAAAAGAGCAATGTCCACAGCACAAGATGGAAGCCTCGTTGTAAAAGGTCCATAGCCAGAGCGTTCAGCTAAGATTTCTTTAGAGAAACTTTGCCCCTCAATCTCAGTATAAATAAATGCTTTTTCGTTAAAAACTGTTGAATAAGACGGCGAAACATACCCTGGCATCATCTGCATAAATTCCACGTTCACAAGACTGCACCCAACTTGCAAAGCGAGTGCTTGACCCATTCCCGTAACATCATTCGTGTTAAGCCTATATTTAAACAATCCGCCAAAACCACCGCCAGCCCACACAACAGCATTTGCGCCTATATATGAAAGCTCTGCACCTTGTGCGACTACCGCACCGCAAACCTTCCCCTCATGTTGCACAAGCTCTATCACTTTACAGTGTGGCATTTGCTCTATATTTAATTCTTCAAGCTTGCGACCGAATGCATTTATGCCACTTTCATATTCAAGACCATACCAGTCACGGTGTTTATGGTCGAAGCACGGAATAAAGCCTTTTTCTTTGTTGTCGGTCGGTCGGCGGAGCTTAACTCCCATATTGCTTAGATTTTCTATAGCAGGCGAAATATTTCTGACAAATGTGCTGACCATATCAGGACTTGCCATTCCACAACCAACTTCTTTTATAGTCGACATCAAGTCATTACAATCCGACTCATTCTCAGGACCTATAAGCCCCAGACCCCAAGTCCCAGGATAGAAACTAGAGCCTGAAAAAATAGTGCTACTACTTATCAATATAACACTAGCGCCTGTTTCAGCGGCAGAAATTGCAGCAGAAATGCCAGCAAGTCCCGCTCCGACGACTAAAACATCACAGCACTTTTTTCTGTCCAAACGCATAAATTTTCTCCTTATTAATAAAAGAGGCGATGCCTCCATCTCCCTAAAAAGGGTGACGAGGGCATCACCCCCTACTATTCATATCTTTTCAGCGCATGTTTTAAACATGCACTATTTTTCCGCTAAGTGACAAGCAACAAAATGCTCCTCACCGTTAATTACATGCGCTTTTAGTTCAGGTGCTTTTGTCTTGCAAATATCCATGCATTTTTTACAACGAGGATGAAAATGACAGCCAGCCGGTGGACGTGCAGGGTTTGGCACATCGCCTTCTAAGACAATACGGCTATGCTTATTTTCGGGGTCCATGATTGGTATAGCAGACAGCAATGCCTGTGTGTATGGATGAAGTGTATTTTCAAAAATCTCCTCTGTGCTGGATAGCTCCACAATTCGCCCTAAGTACATTACGGCAATTCTGTCAGACACATATTCAACCACACTCAAGTTATGAGTGATAAAAATATATGTCAAATTGCGCTCTTCTTTTAGTTTCATAAGAAGATTTAGCACCTGCGCCTGTATGGATACGTCTAGTGCTGAAACAGCTTCGTCACAGACAACCATTTCAGGATTTACACAAAGAGCACGAGCTATTCCTATACGTTGACGTTGTCCACCTGAAAATTCATGCGGATATCTATCCATATATTCTCTTCTCATATTGACAACTTCGAGTAAATCGCCTATAATTTTTCTTTGTTCCTCTTTATCCTTAACTCCGAAATGTTTTAGCGGATCTGTCAAGGATTGAAAAATAGTAAAAGACGGATTTAGTGATGAATAGGGGTCTTGGAAAACTATTTGTGCTTTGCGGTGCAATAAATCTTCTTCGGCTTTATTTAACTTGCGTAAATCTTTAACACCTGTTTCACCGCCGAAGTCATAGAGCATTTCTCCGTCTGTTGATTTAACAAGTTGGATAATTGACTTTCCGAGCGTTGTTTTACCACAACCAGACTCACCGACTAGTCCTAATGTTTCGCCTTTATATATAGTGAGGTCGATGTCATTTACAGCTTTAACGTGGTCGGTTACACGGTTGAAAAAACCACTGCGTACAGGGAAAAAGGTTTTCACACCTTTAAGTGTTAAAAGGACTTCTTTTTTATTACTCATAATACAGAACCTCCTTTAGCCAACACTTGTTTATAATTCCAACAGCGAACACCATGCCCAAGCTCTCCGCCTTCAACGGCTGTTTCGTCAGGCATTTCCTTGCATTTATCACAGGCGAAGTCGCAACGTGGAGCAAATTGACAGCCAGCTGGGCGGTCATATGGGTCTGGAGTCGTTCCACGAATTGGCTCTAGTTTTTGGTCTCTTCCTTTGTGCAAAATCGGGATAGAGCGAAGTAGTGCAGAAGTATAAGGATGCGCCGGATTTTTCAAAACATCACGCACAGGGCCACGCTCGACAATACTGCCCATATACATAACGGCAACATCGTCAGCAAGCTCGCTTACAACGCCCATGTCATGAGTTATTAGCATAACTGCTGTGTTGTGTTTTCCTTTAAGCTCTGCTATAAGCTCAAAAATTTGCGCTTGAATTGTAACGTCAAGTGCGGTTGTAGGCTCGTCCGCTATCAAAACCTTTGGGCTACAGCTCATAGCCATGGCAATCATGGCGCGCTGTCTCATACCGCCTGAAAATTCGTGGGGATATTGGTCGACACGCTTTTCGGGGCTTGCAATTCCCATTTGTTTAAGTAGCTCGATAATGCGTGGACGTCTTGCTTTTCTGTCCATTTTATCGTGATATTGTAAACTTTCACCGATTTGAAAGCCTATTGTATAAACAGGATTTAATGCTGTCATAGGGTCTTGGAAAATCATAGCAAGCTCTGAGCCACGGAGTTTTCGCATCGTTTTTCCGTTTTTCTTAAGCTCATCAATTCTGATATCACCCTCGGGAGAGTGGTATGTAATCGAACCCGTCTCTATGCGAGATAGCTCAGGCAATAGTTGCATTAGGCAAGAGGCGGTTACGCTTTTTCCGCAACCCGATTCGCCAACTACACATAGAGTGCGCCCTTTATAAAGCTCAAACGAAATACCGTTTAAAACTTTGTTACAGCGCTTATCAGAGTAGAAGTAAGTTCGTAAATCTTTTACGGTGATTATAGCTTCATGTTTCATAATTGTGCTCCGTCCTTTAGCCTTGCTGTGTTGGGTCAGTGCTATCTCTCAAGCCGTCACCAATGAAGTTTATGCTCATAACAAATAATGAGACCACAAGACTGACAGGAAGCCAAAGCCACCAGTATTCTTGCATAGTATGCACATCTTGTGCAGCATTTAGGATATTACCCCAAGTTGCAATTTGAGGTGGTACGCCCAAGCCCAAAAAGCTCATAGCCGCTTCATCCAAAATAAACATTGCAGTTGAAAGTGTAAGGTTAACAACGATAGGGCCTATTGCATTTGGAAGCATATGCTTGTATGCTATAATAAAGTCGTTCAAACCAAAAGCTTTCATAGACTGCACATATTCTTCCTCACGTAAGGAGAGCATTTTTGCTCTACATTGTCTGTAAACACCGCCCCAACCTGTGAGGACGAAAATTAATATCAAGTTCCAAAGCCCCTGCCCGAATATGGTAACGAGCATAAGCACCAGAATGAGTTGAGGAAATGACATAAACACTTCAGAAAGGCGAAGAATGATTTTGTCAAAAATTCCGCCCTTATATCCGCCATAGCAACCTAGCAATATACCAATGATAGCTGCACAAATCGCAGAGCCAAGCCCGATTAGCATGGATAGACGACCGCCGTAAAGTGTACGAGCGAAAACGTCTCTACCAACGCTATCAGTACCGAACCAGTGTTCCGCCGATGGTGGTTGTCGTACTGCTGCCATGTCAACAGCTAGAGGGTCATGAGGAGTGATTATCGGAGCGAGAAGACATGCAAAGAAGATTACGCCGAAAACCACAAGTCCTGCAACAGCAAGTCTATTATTAAGCATTTTTCTAAGAGCACGGTTTGTTCTCTTTTTACCAAGAAGCCCAGCTTCCTCTGCATCACGGATTTTATCAAACTTTTTATCAAGTCTGCTTTTCTTTTTTATCATTTCAGCTTGCATAAACTTACCCCCCCTATTTCAATTTAACACGTGGGTCTAAAATGGCAGTCATCAAATCAACAAAGAAGCTTGCCAACAAAACAGCCAGAACAGAAAATAGCGCAATCATCATAACAAGAGGATAGTTCGCTCCTGTAACCGCTGCTTTAAACGCATTGCCCATACCAGGCCATTGGAAGATTGTTTCTATAACAACCGAACCACCGATAAGCGTTGGCAAACGGAAGCCGATAAGAACCACAACGGGAGTTAATGCCACACGGAAACCGTGAACAAGATTTACACGCCATTCAGGCAAACCTTTAGCACGCGCAGTTTTGATATAATCCTTGTTCATAGTATCAAGCATACTAGCACGAGAATAGCGCATAACACCAGCGGTAAGCGTCAGTCCCAAAACTGATGCGGGCATAATCAAGTGGCGCAATTGTGATAGTAAATCAGTTTCGCCGGGCATCATTCTACCGCCGATAGGCAGCCAATCCAGAGTTAGTGAAAATAGCAAAATGCAAACCATACCAAAGAAAAATTGTGGTATCGACACCCCAATCATTCCAAATACGCTCAGTGCATTATCGCCGATAGAGCCTTTTTTCAAAGCTCCGATTATTCCAAGCAAACTGCCCAAAACTGTTGAAATGAGTAGAGCAGCAAGCGATAACTGCAAAGTAGCAGGCACAGTGGATGCTAAAATTTCACTTATCGGCACACCACTTGTAACCGAATATCCAAAGTCACCACGCAGAATATTTCCAAGCCATGTAAAATATCTCACAAGAAACGGATCGTTTAGACCGTTTATCTCACGCAGTTCCTCGAGTTGTGCAGGTGAAATATTCGCCAGCTGATCTGGTGGTATCATGTGTGAAACCGCATCGCCGGGAGTAATCTCAAGTCCGCAGTAGACCAAAAAAGTAATGACGAGTAGCATAGGTATCATCGTCAAGAGTCTCTTTATAATGTATTGTAATGTATTTTTCATAGCGTTCCTCTCATTAGTCAAAAGGATATTTCATAGCGCAGCCGTAAAGGCGACAGTAAATTTCGCACTTACGGGTACGCTATCGTCTGTTATTCTGCTGAAACAAGTACCAATTACCCCCATTTTGGCTTACAGACAAAAGCCCTATTGAACTTTTGTCTGTAAGTCTATCGGTTGTAACTAATAAATTATTGTGCTTTTAATTAGTTAAGTGTCCAGTTTTGGATGTCCCAGTTGTAGTTAAACTGAGGGTTACCCTTATGAATGTCGCCTACTTTATCACTTGTAACCATAAAGATTGGTTGATAGTATAGCGCCATTGTGAATAGAGTTTCGTTTTCGTAAGCTGATAGCTCTTTAAATGCTTCCATTTGATCTTCAACTTTTGGTGAAGCATTTGTAGCGTCAATTAATCTGTTTAGCTCTTCGTCCTCTGGTGTGTGTGAGTTTGTTGGAGAGCCTGTGCGGTAGCGGTCATAGTACTCATGTAGTGATAGAGCCGCAGTCGCCGCATAAGCCATGTCCCACTCAACAGCAGACGGTCCGTTTGCTTGATCTTCTGGAGCTGTCCATAGAAGTGTTGCAAGGTCGCCTTCGATTAGTCTGAATTCCATGTTAATGCCAACCATAGCTAGGTTTGCTTGGATTGCAGTCATGAAGTCAACTGTTGCTTGATCTGTATAGTAGTAAACTACATCAAGTACAGTGTTTGGATCCCAGTTAGCTTCAGCTAAAAGCTCTTTAGCTTTTTCTGGGTTGTAGTCATAAGCTTCAAGGCCGTCAGCTTTGTCAGCTTCACTTGGAATCATTGAGTTAGCAGGAACGATTGCGCCTTGGAATAGGCCTGCTGCAATGGATTCCATGTCAATTGCATAGCGGATCGCTTGACGAACAAGTGGATCTGCTAGAGGTGATGGTGTGCCATCTGCTTTAGGGAATTTGTTTGGATAGAAAAGTCTTGTGTAACGAACATCAACAGGAGTTACTGTTATGCCCTCTACATTTTCAAGTGCTTGAACATCAGCTACAGATTTTGTGTAAGCATAGTCAAGTTGACCTGATGAAGCACGAGTAACAAGGTTTGGATCTGAGTCACCTGCGCTAGGTAGAAGTTGTAGGCTGAAATCTGCAACGCCGTTGTAATATTGTTCGAATGGTTTTAGTGTTGTGAAGTTATTCATAGAAACTTCGTCAATCATGAATGGTCCGGAGCCGACGGGGCTTTGGAAGTAAGGCGCTTGTTGTGCTTGAAGTGGGTCAACGCCCTCAAAGTATTTAGCTGGAACCGGTGCAAATTGTGTGAACGCTAGAAGAGCGTCAGGTGCAATTGCATTAAATGTGATTGTGATTGTTTGACCGTCAACAACAATACCGCTGAATGTTTCATTGAAGTTTCCTTCTGCATCTGTTGCGCCGTCTATAGCTTTGAAAGTTGTTGAGAAAACAGGGTTTGCCAATGCTGAGTTTGCAACAAACTCGATGCTCCATTTGATATCATCGGCTGTGATTTGCTCACCGTCATGCCAGTAAGCATCTTCACGTAGAGTAAGTACAAGTTGCATTCCGTCATCGCTGTATGAATATGTCGCTAGTGCGTCTGGGTGTTCTGCTAGTGCATTAAGGTTTTCATCTGCAACTATCAGACGTGAGTATAGAACTTTATTATAAGTATAAGTTCCGGGGTTTAGCCAAGGAGTCTCAAAAAATTCTTCTGGACCTCCGTTTGAGTATACCATGTTGGTTGCTTCTGCTGTTGAATCGCCCTCTGTAGCGGGTGTGCCCTCTGCATCTGGGGCTGATGACTCAGTTTCTGATGGTGTGCCACCGCAGGCAGCCAAGCCAAGTACAAGAACAAGAGCCAGTGCAAGAGCTGTTGAACGCTTTAGTAGATTTTTCATTTTCATTCGTCCTTTCAATCGATTTTTTAACGCCTTGCGTTTTCTGTTACAGTATATCATTATGAAAATAATTTTCAATTCGCATAATAAATGATAATTAATATCAAAAACTGTGCATTTATACAAAAATTTACTTTTTATCCTTTTGACTATTGTTAAAACTTAAAATTAGCGTTAAAATGTATGCATAATAAGCACAAAGTTTATTAGGAGGTTTACAAAATATGATAATAGATACACTCTGCAATCTTTCGCGTTACAGAGGGTTGAGCAAAAATATAGATGCTGCAATCACTTTCGTCGAAAGTGTCAATCTTTCTGAGTTACCTTTGGGAACAACTCCCATCGACGGCGAAAATGTGTATGTCAACCACATGCACTTAGAAACTAGTGCAGATGTCCAAGAATTTGAAGCGCATTTGAAATATCTTGATTTGCACATAGTACTAGACGGTGAGGAAGAAATTCGCGTAGCCGACATTTCAACTTTGAAAGAAACTCAACGACTACTCTCAGACGACGCCATATTTTATCATGGCGAGGGTAGTGCTTTCCAACTTTCAGCAGGACAATTCATGATCGTGTACCCAAACGAGGGTCATCGACCAAAAGGCTGTGTTAATCAACCATCCAATGTTGATAAAATAGTGGTGAAAATACAGCAATAATAAAACTGCTAAAAACGAGGAGAAGCCAAAATGCCCAATATTTTTACAAGGATAAATGAGGAATATTACAGCCTCACAGGTACAGAAAAACGTGTTGCCGACTATGTGGCACAAAACAGTAAGCAAACTCAATCTATGTCTATATCCGAGCTTGCCGACGCTTGCGGTGTTGCACTTGCAACAATAACACGTTTTAGCAAACGTCTGGGTTATGCGGGCTTCAGCGCATTTAAAGTTGCTGTAGCCACATCTACAGCAATAACCAATGGCACTAGTGTCGCCGATGAGGATATCGACAAAATGGTACTCCCCAGCGATAACATAGGGGATTTGGCAAAAAAAGTTTACAATGCTAACATAGAGGCAATGTCACAATCATTGCAATTTATCGACGATGATAAAATCAAACTCGCCGTCGACTATATGGTTGAAGCGAAGCATGTTCTTTGCGTGGGCGTTGGTGGTTCTTCAATTCTGGCTCAAGAGGCAGCTCACCTATTTACCATGGCTTTTAAAGGCTTTACATCTGTTATGGACACACATCTACAGGCAATTGCTATTTCACAGCTCGACCCTGGAGATGTTGTATTTGTCGTGTCCTACTCCGGCTCTATCCAAGAATTTGTCACCATGTTACAAACAGCAAAAGCTCGCGGAGCAAAGACTATTTTGCTAACTCGTTTCCCTAATTCACCCATAGGTGAAATGGCTGACATTTGCCTGCAAAATGGAGCAAACGACAGCCCTCTTCAAATGGGCGCTATGCCAACAAGAATGGCACAACTGCTTGTCGTGGACATTTTGTATCAAGAAATGTGGAGACGAAATCCTGACGAGTGCAAGCAAATTCGTGAAGCTATGGCTGAATCTGTTGCCGGATTACATTTCTAATTCGAAATAATTATCACAAATTTCATTTTCTGATAATTATTTTCAAAAACCTCTTGACAAACCGTTTATAAGCGTGTATGCTCAAAATAAATACACGGGTATAAAAATTTTAGGAGGTCTTAATCATGGCAACAAACAAGTACAGAGGAATTATTCCGGCGTTTTACGCTTGCTACGACGATAATGGCGAAGTTTGCACAACTCGCGTAGCGGAATTGACACGTTACCTGATAGAACAGGGAGTTCAAGGACTTTATGTAGGTGGCTCTTCGGGCGAATGCATATACCAAAGCATGGAAGACCGTAAAATCACCTTAGAAGCGGTTATGAGTGAAGCAAAAGGAAAACTAACAATCATCGCTCACGTTGCTTGCAATAATACAAAAGACAGCAAGGAGCTTGCTGCTCACGCAGAAAGCCTAGGCGTCGATGCTATCGCAGCTATTCCGCCCATCTATTTCCGTCTTCCTGACGCAGCTATTGCAAAATACTGGAATGACATTTCCGAATCCGCACCCAACACCGACTTTATAATTTACAATATACCTCAACTTGCAGGTACAGCTCTAAACCCATCTTTACTAACCGAAATGTGCAAAAACCCTAGGGTTGTAGGAGTTAAAAACTCTTCACCAAGCGCTCTTGACATCGCTTACTGGCGTCGTGGAGGAATTTTTGTATTAAACGGACCGGACGACCAACTTGCAGCAGGACTTGCAATGGGTGCTTGTGGCGGTATCGGTGGTACATATGGAGTTATGCCAAAACTATTTATCGAAATCCAACGTAGCTACGAAGCTGGCGAAGTTGCACGCACATTAGAAATCCAAGACGAAGTTGCTCACATCGTAAGCATGTTAGACAGCACAAAAGTTTCCATTTATGCCGTTATCAAAGGCATTCTAAAGTTACAAGGCGTTGACGTTGGCTCTGTCCGTGCTCCACTTTTACCTCTAACGGAAAGCGAGCAAGAAGTTGTTACTTCATGCCATGCACGAATTGAAAAAGCTATTGCAAAATACTGCAAATAAAGCATAAATATTCATAATTTTTGTGCCGAGAATAATCGGCGGAACGGAGCACAACAGTGAACTTACCAAAGTCTTGGAACATAGAGCTTGAATGCAAGCCCCAGTTAGAAAAGAATTTAGAACGTATTTACGCATGGTTTGAACAAGAGGTAACAGACCGCCCACCTATCCGCTTTGTGTCAAACAACCAAGCGTTTAGAGATAGCGAAATCGACCCAAATGTAGGCGCTGGAAAGCGTTGGGAGAGCTACAACGATCGCTGGCACGATATCGAATACCGTGTTCATTCTTTTGAAAAAAGCATAGAGGGCAAAGAGTTATTAGGTGAAAATATGCCGATTTTTTGGCCTGATTTTTCTCCAAATTTCTTAGCCGGTGTCTATGGTAGTGACCTTCAATTCGACCACACAACAGGTTGGGTAATGCAACCGCCTATCTTAAATAACTACGATAATTTAGAGCGTGACATGGTGTTCAACACCGAGGGCAAACTGTATAAAACGGCAGTCGAAATGGTTAAATATGCAGTTTCTCGCTCACAGGGAAAATACCTTGTAGGCTTCCCTGACCACAATATTTTAAGCGATTGCTTAGAGGCACTTCGTGGAACAATCACATATTTACAGGACATGCTCCTGTATGAAGATGAAGTTAAAAAAGCGCATGACATAATCACAAAAGATTTTAATGCGTCATACGACCTTTTCGATTCCATTATAAAAGGCGGAAAGTCTATGAGTTGTAACTGGATGGGAATCCCCTCTTTTGGGCGTTTTTATGTTCCAACAGCCGACATTTCCTCTATGTTCTCAACCGAGATGTATGAGGACTACTACTTCGATACCATGGACAAAGTCATCTCATCTATGGACCACACTGTCTATCACACAGACGGAAAAGAAGTCGCAAAGCACATTGATGTTCTGCTTGAGCACAAGGATTTGAATGGCTTCCAATGGGTTCAAGGCATGGGTCCTGACAGACCAATTTTGCAATGGGTACCACTAATTCACAAGGTTCAAAAAGGTGGAAAATCCATCATTTGCGACGTAGACAAATGTGATTTAGAAGCATTTATTGATGCAGTTCCCGACCGAAAAGGCATCTTCCTATTTGTCGAATCAGACGATGTCGAAGAGCAAAAAGCAATTATCAAGCGTATCGAAAAGTGGTAAGCACTGTTCTATCTGTGCAGTAATCACATAAAAAAAAACAATTTAAAGACGGTAGCAGTTTATTATCTGCTACCGTCTCAGTTTGCAGACAAAAGAGGGCTTACACATAGGTGTAGGCTCTTTTTTTGTGGTATTAAATTCAAAATAAGCTGCAAAACCAAGAAAGGCGAGCGTCC
>CAYJLH010000057.1:0-15183 GCA_964370925.1 uncultured Oscillospiraceae bacterium
GGAAAATAATAGAATTATCACCTGGTTTAGATGATAATTCTATTATACGTGGTTTTGTGAGTCAAAAAATGAAGAGAAGAAAAAGCAATACTATTACAGTTTTGCTTATCGCATTAATGCTAGTCTGGACAGGTAATGCATTGGTGCAATATTCGCGCTCCTCTTCTGAAACAGTAACAGAGAGGACTGAGCTATCTCTCGAAAGCACAGCGCACAACAATGTCAATATTGTAAATTTTGCTTTCGATAGTTACTTAGCTCAACTTGAAAGTTATGCCGCATACCTAAATCTAGTTTATACCGACGACGAAATGCTCGCAGAGAAGATAAGAGAAGAAATGATTTCAGAGTCATACGAAAAAGTTTCTCTGATTTTTCCAAGTGGACGAGCAATTGTCGTAAGTCGGGATGAAATACTCGAGTATAGCTATGGTTATACAGAACCAATGAAACAGGGCAAAAGCTTTGTTTCCGACGTCCTCCCCGACTATCAAAGCGTCCAACCCCACCTCTCCATTAACGTACCTGTATATTCTAGCAGCGGCGAGATAGTTTCATACATATCAGCTGTGTTGAGTTTTGATAATCTATCTGCGCTGTTTAGCGAAAGTTTTTATAATAATGATGGGTTTTATTATCTCGTCGACAGCAATGGTGAATTTTTCGCAAGCAACGACCCTGCAAACACTTCGGAATCCGAGCTCAACTTCTTAGACCATATCGAAAGCTTCACATTTGAGGATGGTTACAGCGGCGAACAGCTAATAAATGCAATTGGCGAGCACACTTCGGGGCACACTGTGTTTTTAAATGCACAAGGCAACCTCCGATATGGATATTATGCCACTGTTGGAATAAACGACTGGCTTTTCTTCTCTGTTTCCACAGCCGAGTCCATCAATGACGAATCCGACTCTCATGTCGAAAACGGTCAAATACTGATTATCAAGCTCATGTTCGCTTTTACCGTGCTTTTGATTGTTGTTATCAACGACCGTAGAGTTATGGTCACAAAAGCCGAGGAGTATGAGCAAAACACAACCTTACTTTCTAACCAAATCGGAAAAGTAATTTTCGAGTGGAATTTACGCACAAACAAGTTTTCTTCTTCCTCAGACTTTGGAGGAATGTTTGGATATCCGCTGGAGGAAAACACATCGGTTGACAGTATTATTTCCTCACAAATGATACACCCCGATGATGTGGTTGTCATGGATGATGCTCTTGCGCAAGTCGCTTATGGTGTTTCGGCAACCAATATCAAATTTAGGCTTAGACACGCTAAGAAAAACTATGTCTGGTGCTCTCTCAATGTCATACCAATTGCAAATAAACGCGGAAAATATTTCAAAGCAATGGGAATTCTTGAAAATATTGACGCTAGTGTCAGAGAAACCCAAGAGCTTCGCACAAAATCCGAGCGCGACCCGCTCACAGACCTTTATAACAAAGGCGCTACCGAAATGCTAATCAAAGACATTTTGTCTGAGTCAACCATCGAGAAAAACCAGCACTACTTGATGATAATTGACATAGACAATTTCAAAGCAGTTAATGACAGACTGGGGCATCAGTTTGGTGACGATGTTTTGAAAGAGCTGTCCGCCAAGCTTCACGACATGTTCAGAAGCGGAGATATTATCGGCAGAGTCGGCGGAGACGAGTTCTTCGTTTTCCTCAAAGATTTTTCATCTACATACAGCATTTCCGAGAAAGCAACCGCAATATGCGAAGCTTTCAAAACCGCATACAGTGACGGTACCCAAACTATACCAATATCCGCAAGTATTGGCATTGCTGCATATCCAAATTTCGGGCACAGCTTTGAGATTTTGTACAGAAATGCAGACATCGCACTTTATGATACCAAGGCAAGAGGAAAAAATGGTTTCACAGTTTTCAACGGACACACCAAAGCAGACTATGTGTCCAACCGCACAGAAATTGACAGCAACGAAGATTGTGCCGAAGTTTTAAAATAGGGCTTTTGCTTTCTGAGTTGACCTCATTTCCTTTAATTCGCTATCGACTATGATAATATCTTCTCCTATTCGACTTATGGATTCCCACGGCAAAACGAGGTCATCTTCACGACCCAGAATACCGCCGAGTTTGCTCGCACCTGGTAGGACTAATGCTGTGATTTTTCCATCTTCTGAGTTGAATTCGATATCGCTGACATAGCCTAAACGCTGTCCTGTTTTTACATTTATCACTTCTTTATAGCGAAGTTCACCAAAACTTGTGAGCATAATTACCTCCATATCAAATCCACATTGTTAATAAACAGACTTAACCCCTTGCCAACATCTTATGTCAGCAAGGGGTATTTTTATGATACAAATATGCTTTTTTTGATATGGCTTATTGCGTTTTTTTCAAGTCTTGAGACCTGCGCTTGGCTTATTCCTATTTGTGAGGCGACCTCCATTTGAGTTTTGCCGTCATAAAATCTAAGCGATAGTATATGCTTCTCTCTTGTTCCAAGACTTTTCATTGCCTCGGTTAGGGTTATTTGCTCTATCCACGATTCATCAGTATTTTTGGTATCGCCCACCTGATCCATAACGCAAATGCTCTCTCCCCCATCGGTGTACACAGGTTCGTTAAGGGAGATTGGACCGGCGACTGCGTCCAATGCAAAAACCACCTCCGAGCGCTCTATCCCTAATTTTTCGGCTATCGCCTCCATGCTCGGCTCTCGCTGATTATTGCACATCAGCTCTTCCCTCGCTTGCAAAACTCTATAAGCTAAATCTCGCATACTGCGACTAACTCTAATAGCGCTGTTATCTCTCAAATATCGGCGAATTTCACCTGCTATCATGGGCACGCCATAAGTTGAAAATCTCACATCCTGAGAAATGTCAAAATTATCAATCGCCTTAATTAATCCAATGCATCCAACCTGAAATAAGTCGTCTACATTCTCACCTCTACCCGAAAATTTTTGTATTACAGACAAAACAAGCCTTAAATTTCCAGCTATTAGCTCTTCTCTCGCATTTTTATCCCCTTCTTTTGCAAGTTTTAAAAGTCTTATTGTTTCGTCTGACTTCAAAACTTTCAAACCGGAAGTATTTACTCCGCAGATTTCTACTTTTCCGTGCATAAGACACCTCCAATTGTGTTGGAGGTATTATGCCCAGCGCTTGTTAAAGATACTCTCAAAATGTAAAAAAACCGCTAAAAGCGGTTTTTTACATTTTTTGCTAACTTAACTTATTAATAGTTTGTTGGCTTGATTTGGTAGTATGCCATTGGGTGTGAACATACAGGGCAAACACTTTGCGCAGATGTTCCCACATGCTCGTGTCCGCAGTTTGCGCATTGCCATAAAACAGGCTCGTCCTTTTCAAAAACTCTATTGTTTTCGATGTTTTCTGCCAATTTTCTATATCTTTCTTCATGTTCTTTTTCGATTTTACCAACACCTTCGAACATGTCTGCGATACGGTCAAAACCCTCCGCACGAGCTGTTTCAGCAAAGCCTTTATACATGTCTGTCCATTCGTAATTTTCACCGGCAGCTGCATCTTTTAAATTTTCGATTGTTGATGGGACAGAACCACCATGGAGCAATTTAAACCATAGTTTCGCATGCTCTCTTTCATTCGCAGATGTCTCTTCAAAAATTTTTGAGATTTGAACATAGCCATCTTTTTTTGCTTGTGATGCATAATATTGGTATTTATTAGTCGCCTGTGACTCACCAGCAAAAGCCGCCATTAAATTTGCTTCCGTTTTGCTACCTTTTAGCTCTTTCATAAGAAATCCTCCATATTACAATTTTTGGAATATACCTTGAAACCATTATACATAATTTACCAATATTATGCAAGCGTTTTCTAATATTTTATGCCGCATATATATGTTACCCACTTCTCTTACGCTCATCCACTAAGTCATTAAATCGCTACCATAAGTAAATATTTGTATAATTTGCATATTGGATTTTGAATATTCTTATTGGAAAATTGAATTCTGTATGATATAATATTTCGTGGATATATTTGACCACAAATTTATTTAAGGAAGGAGTAGTAGTATGTTACCTGATATAACAATCACAGCAATTGCATCTTCAGTTGTGTTTATATACAACATTTTGATTTTTGAGTTTTCTGCTAGAATTCTCGACGGCGCAACTAAAAACCCTTTGTTTTACATAGGTTTTTCTGTTATAAATACTATATTGCTACTGCTTTTTAATTATTTAAACATCCCACATTACTTAGTTTATGTGTTGATTTGTTTGACACTTTGCTTTGAATTTAAGCTTTTTTCAAAAGCTCCATTTCGCCAAGCCTTGTTTGGCGCTTCTGTGTTTACATTCCACGTGAGCACGATGCATGTCCTATTTATTTTTATCTATAGCCATTTATTCGAGACTCCACCTCTTGCAATTTTTGACGATGTTGCGCTTTTCCAACGCAACATCATCGTACTTTGTGTAGTTCTCGCAGTTTTACTTATAATCGTGCGAAAAGTCATTCCACTAAAAGATTTGCAGAGAGTTTCAAACGTAAAAACTTACACATTTATCATGATTGGTTATGCGATATTATCAATCCTATTCTCAACACTACAGTCAGCTTTCTTTATAACACACTCATTTTACCCTGAGCAATTTTACATCGTTATTTCCACTTTTTTTATGTCATTATTGCTTTTCTATTATGTATTTCTATACACCATCAACTTTGTCAACATGCATATGTATAAAAGGCAAAGTGATGAAGTCGAGTCAATTTATCGGGAGACACTAAATCTTAAAAAAGAAATTACAGAAAAAATTAAGAGAGATGGCCTCACTGGTCTATATAACAAAACCTATATTTTTGATTTGCTGGATGAGCTTTATGCAGACAGGGACAAAGACTTTGGTCTACTGTTTGTAGATATAAACAAACTAAAATTCATCAATGACAACTACGGTCACGAGGCAGGAGACGAGCTAATAATCAGCGTCGCAAACTCCATTAGCAGAGCCGTTAGAGACGAGGACATTGTCGCTCGTGTTGGTGGCGATGAAATCATTATTATTCTAACAGATACCACTTCAACTGAGATTGATACAATTTCAGACCGTATTTCCGCAATTGTCAGAGAAGACGGCAGTGCAAAGAAATTCCCTGTTTCTGCTGGAATTGGCGGAGTTTATGTAAGCTCGGAAATGCGTGAAAACAGCCTTCGCGAAATTTTGGACGAAGCTGACAGACGTATGCGCAAAAATAAAGACTCCTTTTATGCCGAAGAGGGGAGGAATTAGATGAGAACAATAGTAACTTTAGTTTCGTTTTTGATTTATCATTTAACGATAATGAACTATGCAAACTTCATTTTTGACAACGGCTTGAATAACAATAAAAAAATTGCAATATCCGCAGTTGTAAACGCGGCAATACTTTATTTAGTTTATGATTATGCTAACGCGTACACGGAGTTTGCCCTATGCTTATTGTATTTCGTAATCTATTCTGTTGAACTTTCATTCTTAAACAAACGTGGTCACTGGACAATGTTTTTCGGTGTGTTATCGTTTGCTCTGAACTTATTTTCAAGAAGAGTTATCACTTTTGCAGTATTCGCACTCATCTTTAAAGTATCAATCGCAGAAGTTTATGCCAATGCAGACTACAGATTTTGGGCAAATCTAATCCCATTCATCCTCACACCAATTTCAATCGCAGGCACAAAGCGTCGCCTTTCAAAGCCCCAATTGGACATGATTTTGAGTAACAAGAAAAATGTACAATTCGCCGTTCAAATCATGGGAATCATGTACATATACCTTGTATTCCTCGCATTTTTTATCGGCACAGAAACAGACGACACCGGCTTCGTAGTTTTCTATTTACTCGTAGGCGCACTCGCTGGATTAAGTTATATTATGTCCATGGCACTTTCATCGCTGTTCACAAAACTACAACTGCACGTTGAAAGATTTGAAAGACTTTCAAAAAACGTAAGCATGGAAATGAACGAACTTGAAAACCTCGAACAGAAATCTAATATCGACAGTTTTACAGGTCTTTACGTCAGAGAAGTTGCTTTTGATACACTCAAAAAATTTGTAGATAAAAAATCACCTTGCCATGTGGTCTTCATTGACATGGATGGTCTAAAGACTGTAAACGACGAATACGGACATGTCGAGGGAGATTTTTATATTAGCGCTGTCGCCAATATAATAAGCGAAGCTTTTGACGGCGACACAATCTCACGAGCAGGCGGAGACGAATTCATCATCGTTGGTGAGGGTTCTGACCCATACTCAAACACCCAGAAAGCTTTCAGGGCATATCAGCGAGTTGAAAAACTCTCTAGTTACTACGAAAAAGCATATCAAACTTCCATCAGCTATGGCGTCGTCACCTACGAATCATCAGATAACGAAACCGCTGAGGAGTTAATCGCAATAGCCGACCACAAAATGTATGAGTTTAAAAAAGCGGCAAAGCGTGAGAGAAAAAGCCACAGACTACAAAAAGCACAATAGTTAAAAGGCATTTGCGATATCGCAAATGCCTTTATTTTATTTAAGTTTTACTGAAACAGGTTCTTCAAACTCTATAAGTTCAGTGTAATATAAGTCAATCCAAACTTCGTCGTCGTGAAAATCCACCAGTGGGAACTCCTCAAAGAAATATCCATCATCATGAGAATATGACGAATACGTGGTGATATCGTAAATATTCTCATCCTTGTCATAATATGTGTTCATGAAAACTTGGTGAAAATGATCAGGCTGAAGTTCTTCAATCTCAAATTTTAAAATATATCCGCTGTCATATTTCTCAGCAGAGTCAAACTCCACTCCATTAGGGAGGAAATCAGCAGTTTCATTTACAAGGTCTAAATAAACCCTACTATGTTCTTTGTCTAAAAATGTTGCATTCGTTATGTGCAGAGTTAGACTTTCACTTTTACTGAAAAAATCACTGTCAATATTATAAATAGTTTCGTCGCTGTCGGGCGAGCCAAAAGCAGTAATACCGCCGGCTCGTTCGTAAATTTCTCCCTTTTCATTTTCCAAGTAGAAATCTAAACTTTTGACAAAAGTCGAGTTGCCTTCCCCATCCAATACGCCCATTCTCATTTGTGTTGGGTAAATTTCAAGGTCAGTAATGGTAATCGACTGGTCATCGAGCTTCACATCTTTGTTTAGTGTAAATGTCTCACCCTGTTCGGTGTAGTAGGGGTCAAATTCTAGGTGGAAAGTGAATTCCGCAATATATTCAGGTGGAGTGTATTCAGTATCAAACAGCATGTGTTCGTCGGAAATATCTTCGTCAGGAGGACGCGTCACTGGTTCAATCATTCCGTTTTCACCCTGCCAATTAGGGGCTTCAACTTTAAGCTCCATTAGAAACTCAGAGGGCACTGTTCCACTCGTGAACATGATGCTAGTCGTCGCAATTTCCCCATTTTGAATCGCTCCAAAACTCATACTAGCTACCGGCAAGCCTGACCCGTCAATTTTTTTCACACTAACATCATCAAAATATCTATTATAATCTTCTGATGTAATTGTATAGAAAACGCTGACGTTTTTCATGTCTACGATTAGATATTCAACATTTACAGTAATTCCATTTTGGGTTTGAGTGAGGTTCATAGGCTGAACATATTCGTTCTCCACCGCCGCTTCAAGAGAGGGCGAAAAGCTCACAGCCTTTGCAAGTTCACGCAAAATAGGAATTTGACCGGCGGCATATGCCACAGCTGGGAATACATTCACTGCGAGCACAAATGCGACAAAAAATGACGCAAAACCGAGACCAAAAGCACGCAGTCTATGTCTTTTTTTTCTCTTTGCAACCGCACGGCTTACGGCATATTCTGCCTTAGGCGGGATTTGCTCTAGTTCGCATAATAATTCATTATATTCATCATTTCTATTCATCGTCAACCTCCAATTCCAGTCTCAAGAGCTTTAATGCTTTTCTCTGCCATGTGACCGCTGTACCCTGCGGAATTTCCATACATTCGGCGGTTTCTCTCAGTGTATAGCCTGTAAAAAATCGTAAAATTATCACAGTTTTAAGGTCAGAGGGTAATTTTGCAATCGCCTCTTTCAGAGGCAAATTGTCAAATTCTTCTACGGCTATTTCCTCAGACATTTCTTCATCACTAAATTTCTGTCTGCGTTTTAGCTCTTTTTTGCATTCGTTTATAAGTATGCGAGTTATCCAAGTTTCAAAAAACGCTTCTTCTCTTAGCGATTTTATGTTTTTCAAAGCTTTGTAAATGCTCTCATCCAAGGCATCCAGTGCAAAAGCTTCACTACCGAGATAAAGAAATGCGGTATTATATAGTCGTTTTTTGATTTTTTCTGTGCGTTCAACAAACTCACGCTGTTTCACTTCATCAACTCCTCTCACCTATTAGATTATTATAACGCATGTTTTGATTTAATTGGGGAAAATTTTTTCAAAAAAAGTGGTCGATGATTAAATCGACCACTTTTCGCACTAAAAATACGAACAAAATTACAGTTCTTTCTTTTTATATATGCTAACAGAGAGCAAAAATGATATCAAAAAGACAACTAAGGATACAACTAAATTTACAGCATTAGGAAAAATTTTCTCTCCCACCATCAAGTTGTCGTTTGTCATAGGCGAAACTAAAGCCGCAATCGTAAGATTTACTGTAACCGATACAAGCGCGCAAACGACTATAATAAGCTCATTTTTATCAGTACCAAATATTAACATGGTGGGGTACATTAGCGAGGAAGTCATTATGGAGAGAGAAATTCCGTAGGCAAATGATGCAAAAACTACGTTTGCACTAACTGGCTCTCGCACAATTGTGAATATGAAAAGCGTTACCAATCCGACCACCAAACCCACACCGATTAGAGCCAAAAACAAAAAATATCTCGCCTTAATGATGTCACTACGCTTTAGCGGAAGCGTGATTTCAAACCTATCCCAACGAGAATTCACATCTGTCGCAAGTGAGCTTCCGATATTTACTATAAACATCAGTATTTGCATTGACATAATCGACCTAAGTGCTTCCTCACCCATAAAAAATGGTATAATCATCAATGTTAATGAAATTAAAATTGAAATTTGGAAGTTTTGTCCCATCGAATACACATTATTTCTAAGCAGACCTCTCATTGGTTTCATCCTCCTTCGTAATTAAGGCGAGTATTTCGTCTATAGTCGCATTGTCAACCGTAATTTCCGGATAGCTTCTCAAAAATTCCAGTTTGTTCTCGACTAAAACTTCAAATTGCAAGCCTCTTTTCCTAGCGGATAAATATTCATTTTTATTCAGCCTTTCAAATTCGGCTTGCTTCATTCGTGCAATTCCGTACTCGTAAATTAAAGTGTCTTTGGAAGAAGCTAATATTATTTTTCCATCATTAATAAATGTAATATAGTCGGCAATTTTTTCTAAGTCGCTAGAAATATGTGAAGAAATTAAAATAGAATTGCTCTCGTCCTCGACAAATTCCAGAAATACATCAAGAATTTCTTCCCGAACAACAGGGTCAAGCCCTGAGGTCGCTTCGTCTAAAATCAAAAGTTTAGCATTGTGCGATAAAGCAGCACATATCGCAAGTTTCATGGTCGTTCCACGTGAAAATGTTTTAATTTTAGCATTTTGTGGTATTTTAAACCTCTGTAAATATGTATTAAATTTACTTGAATCCCATCTTGCATAAATGTCAGACAACACTTTTTCAAGTTTTTTTGTCGTGAGCTCTCCCGAAAAATTTATCGAGTCAAAGACAACCGCAATATCATTTCTAATATCTACGGTTTTATCCGTCATTTCCTCACCGAAAAAATTCACCACGCCACTGTCCTTATGTATAACATTTAAAATTGCATTTATGGTCGTGCTTTTGCCTGCGCCATTTTTCCCAACAAAGCCCATAATTGTTCCTTTAGGTATGGAAAAAGATACGTTTTTTAACTCAAATTTTGTATTTTTATACGTTTTACAAAGTTCGTTAATTTCTAAAGCCATCTCCATTTATTCAATCTCCTCATAAAATATTTTCAATAGTTGGGTCATTTTTTCCAACGGAATTCCGTTAGTTCTTGCGATTTCCGCAGCCTGCAATAGATAACTTTCCGCTTTTTTCTGCTGCTCTTCTTGTATAAATTCCTTATTTTGTGCGGCAATAAAACTACCTCGCCCAACCGTTGTTTCAATAAATCCATCTCTTTGCAAGTCCTCATAGGCCTTTTGCACCGTGATTACGCTGACATGAATTGTCTTCGCAAGCGAACGCATGGAAGGAATTGGGTCGCCCGTCTTAAGCTCACCACACATAACCATCGCCTTAATTTGCGACGTTATTTGCTCGTAAATTGGCTTGGACGTGTTACTACTGATAATTATTTCCACTAAGCACCTCCTATGTGCAATTGATATCTAGTGTACTGGTTCATTAAGTACATTGTAGCTCAATACACAAATTTTGTCAACAAAAAAATGACTGAAATTTTTTCAGTCATTTTTATCACCATATCATTTTACTATCTCAAGACAATTTCTTCCACCACTAATCGTGTATATTTAAAATCCCCTCTATCGTAGGATTCGAACACGCCAACAAGCTCTATTGGCGTGTCTTGTGCTGGAAATTCAACACCCTCAGGTACAATAAATTCAATCCCTTGTGGACAGCATCCAGTAGCATCGTTGACAACCACATAGTTGTAGGTGGTGTCATTTGCCTCAAAGTATATCTGGTTATATGTGCCATGAACTTTGACCGTTTTTCCAAGATATTCTGTAGGGCGGATAAGCATATCATACACGTAAGAATACACCATAGTCGAGCTCATTTCTGTTAAATCAACAAAGTCCGGAACAGCCGGTTCTGCAATCTCAGATTCCTCCTTTTCATCCACTTCTGGGCTTGAATTATCGTCGGAAACTGTGGTTTCAGGCGTGGCACTTGGCTCTGTTTCGGGTATAATCATACCTGGTGCTTCTGAGGTTTCCTCTGCTGTTTTTTCTCCACCACAAGCAGAAACAGACATAATCATTATAACTGTCAGTATAATTATAAGTAAATTTTTAGGCATTTTTCAGTCCTCCAACTCTCTCAACTACAAGCGTCAACAAAAAGATAACTATGTTTGCCGCGACTATAGTTGAGCCAACAGGAGTGCCGTAAATTATGGAAATTAATATTCCCGTCACAGCACAAAAAGTGGAAATTATTGATGATGAAATTATTACTGTTTTGAAGCTTCCAAAAAGCCTCATTGACGATAATGCCGGAAAAACAACCAGCGCAGAAATCAGCAAAGACCCAACCAAATTCATAGCCGTTACAATAACAGCCGCGACAGTTATTGCCAGAATAAGGTTGTATCTCGAGGCTTTTACACCTGTTGCTCTTGCAAAAGTTTCATCAAATGTGATTGCAAATATTTTATTATAAAACACAAAAAACACAGTGATTACTAATAATGCCAACCCAGCACAAACCCACACTTCTGTGGCTGATAATGTCAAAATTGAGGTAGAACCAAACAATGTTGTGCAAACATCGCCAGCTAAATTTGTGGATACCGGAAAAATGTTCATAAGTAAATAGCCAACCGCAAGCGAGCCAACCGACATCATCGCTATCGCCGCGTCGCCGTTTATCTTTGTGTTTTGACCAATTCTAAGTAGCAAAACCGCACACAAAGCTGTCAGCGGAAAGGCAACTAAACTCTCGTTTCCTACATCAATTATTGACGCTATCGCAATTGTGCCGAACGCAATATGTGACAATCCGTCACCAATATAAGAAAACCTTTTCAGCACCAAAGTTGCACCTAAAAGCGATGCACAAAGTGCGATTAAAACACCGACAATAAAGGCATATCTGACAAAGGGAAATGTAAAATACTCAGCAACTTGACTTATAATTTCACTCATTGCCACCACCCCTTATCATGTTTAAATACTCATTTTTTCCCATGAAGTTGGATTTATCATCTAAATACAAAACGTAATCAGAAAATTCAATCCCATGGTCCACATCATGAGTAATCATTATTATCGTTATTCCCTCGTCGTTAAGCTTTTTTATCAGCTTGTACATCTCAGAAGTCGCCGTCGGATCAAGGCCCGCAACAGGCTCGTCCAGTAGCAACACTTTGCTTGTTGCACACAGCGCTCTAGCCAGCAAAACCCTCTGCTGCTGACCGCCCGAAAGCTTGCTGTATGTCCTTTTTTTCAGTTCACTTATATCAAGCTTTCGTAGCATTTCCATCGCCAAATTCTTTTCATCTTTACTGAAAAAACAGCGCATTTTGTGCCTATTTACACAGCCGGAAAGCACAACTTCCCACACCGATGCTGGAAAATCTTTTTGAATTTGTGTCTGTTGCGGTAGATAGCCGACATCTGTGCTCTTCAGTCCATCTCCAAACTCAACACTTCCCGAAATCGGTGGAATCAATCCCAAAATCGTCTTTATAAGTGTACTTTTTCCGGCGCCATTCCTACCAACTATACACAGAAAACCACCGCTGTCTATGGAGAGATTTATATCCTCTTGGACAGATTTGCCCTCATAACCCACAGACAAATTTTTGCAAATAAATTGTTTCATTATTTCTCCTGTACAGTTTAAGAGTTTAACGCTAGTTCTAAAACCTCAAGATTTTGTTCCATCAGCGAAATATATGTCGCTCCATTTTCAATATCCTCAGCCGTTACCGATTGCAATGAATCCAAAATCAAGATTTCTGCATCTTTCGCAGTACTACTTGAAATGATTGTATTTGCTATGTCTGCACTCGAGCCGTCGATTATCATGATATTTTTCATCTGATGCTCGTCCACTTTTTCGGCTAGATATACGACTGTTTCAAAGCTCGCTTCTGTCTCAGCTGAGCAACCAGGGAAAGCAGCATAATATGACAAATTGTAATCATCAACTAGGTATCTAAATGGAAACCTATCCGCAAAAAGCAAGGTGTTTTCAGCTGTTTCTGCTAATGTCTCAGTGTATTTTACATCTAAGGAATTTAACTCCTCAATATAACTTTCTGTATTTTCGATATAAGTTTCTGCATTTTCTGCGTCCAAAGCTTGAAGCTCGCTTGACAAAATTTCTGTCATCAGAACTGCATTTTCAATCGACAGCCAAACATGCTCATCATACACAATTTCTCCGTCATGTACATGCACATCCTCTTCTAATGCGTGGTCATGTGCTTCATCTTCATGCGCGTGGTCATCGTGGTCATGTGCTTCATCTTCATGCGCGTGGTCATCGTGGTCATGTGCTTCATCTTCATGCGCGTGGTCGTCGTGGTCATGCGCTTCATCTTCATGCGCGTGGTCGTCGTGGTCATGCGCTTCCATCCCATGCACAATTTCTTCCGCCACAAGCTGTCCACTAATCTCATCCATCAAATTAATGCACACCATATTTTCATTGATTTTTTGATCGATTACATCTTTAACCCATGTGTCAGAGTCTCCGCCATTAAAAACAAACATATCAGCTGTCGATATTTCGGCAATATCCGCTGTTGTTGGCTGATAACTATGCAAATCAACACCTGTGTCTATAAGTAGAGAAAGCTCTATTGTTTCGGAATTTTCTCCGATTATCTCACGCATCCAGTCATAAATTGGAAAAGTCGTGACCAGAATATTCAATTTTTCATCCAAAGCTTGTACTTCTGGAGCCAATGATGGTGCAACACTTTCCGTTGGTGTGCTTGCACTTTGCCCGCAAGCAGTCAAGAGCATTGTTGATGCTAACGCCGTAGCGACTAGTGTTTTAATCTTTTTCATTTTAAAGTTCCCCTTGCTTATTTGTTTTGTGAGCAGTTGCCACATAGTCCGTAAATTACTGATTTTTGCTTATTAACCGCAAATCCAAATGCATCAAGCGCCATATTTGAAATCAAATCTGATACATGTTTGTTTAAATGATAGGTGCTTTTACAATTGTCGCAAATCAAGTGGACTGCTCCAGCGCAACATTCAGATTTGACGTACTGGTACAACACTTCCCTATTATTCCCATTTGTAACACGGGTTAACAGTCCTTCTTTTTCCATATATGCAAGATTTCTGTAAATCGCACTTTTGCTAATTTCGCTATCACCAAGTTTTTCCTGAATTTGTTTTGCAGAAAACGATTCATGCAAATGATTTTTAAATAAGCTAATCATTTTAAATCTTTGATCAGTTACATAATGGTTAATGGTGCTCACCTCTCAGTTAGTTTAAACTATAATATGCGAACAATTCGCTAATTCATTATATTTGCTAACCACCTAAATGTCAACAAAAACTTATAGCACAAGGAGGGCATAAGCCTCCTTGTGCTAATTTGACCCACCTCTTGCAAGCCCGATTATCGCACCAGTACTACTGGATATTATATCTCTGTACAGCGACATCGTAAGCAAAACATAGTTCCCCTCAGCCACAAGATGGCTGAAATTCCGCACGAATAACATGACTGTCAAACAAAAAATGCAGACAACTGAAAGTATAATTATACGCAAATTCCCGAATACACGTTTAGACTCAAGTGTATTTTCAGGTGGGAAAATGGACGAATTTTTATCTGCCACGACTTTATTCTCTGTACCTTTTGATTCATCCGCCATAAATTTCGGTTCATTCGAATTTTTGTCGTCTCCTACAAATCCGATTTTCTTCGGAACATCTTTTTTGAATGAATTTTTGTTCACCGAATCTTGCTCATTTGTGCTTGACTCACCCATGGCGGCAGAGCTCATAAAAAAGCCAAAAAGAGAACTGAGCGTTGTTCTAAACACTATATCCATTTGGCTCAATCCATCTGAGACATCTGTTTTTGCAAACATTAGTATTGCAGTTTGCAGAAGAAGCACTCCAAATATCACCGTTAGGCTTAAAAATGCAAGGTTTTTATTTTTTAGTTTCGCCAGTAAATTAAATTTCATTACAGCATCACCTCATTAAAATATGTCGTTAATATTACTAGAACAGGAGTTGGCAAACGCACAACCCCTGTTCTACACTCAATTTTTATTAAGTCGTCGCTGAGGTTAGTTTAGTCGAAATTATGCTTCTGGCGTTGGCTCTGGTTCGGGTTGAACATCAGCTTCGATAACTGGCTCTGGTTCACGTTTAACATCAGGTTCGATAACTGGTTCTACTTCAATAACCGTTTGAGCAAGTTCTACTGTATCC
>CAYJLH010000058.1:0-15152 GCA_964370925.1 uncultured Oscillospiraceae bacterium
GGGGCATTAAAGTCAACCGTGTTGAGCTTAAGAACATCATGCCTCCAAAAGAAATTCAAACCGCTATGGAACGCCAAATGAAGGCTGAACGTGAGCGTCGTGAATCTATCCTTCAAGCCGAGGGTGAGAAAAAATCTGCAATCCTAATTGCAGAGGGTCAAAAAGAATCTGCAATCCTACGTGCTGATGCGAAAAAGCAACAGCAAATTTTGGAAGCAGAGGGTGAAGCTCAGGCTATTTTGACTGTTCAAAGAGCAACTGCTGAGGGTATTAAACTTGTTAACGAATCTGTTCCAACAGAGGCAGTTATCAAAATCCGTGCGCTAGAGGCTTTCACAGCTGCCGCAAACGGAAATGCAACAAAGCTAATTATCCCATCCGATATCCAAGGACTTGCAGGTCTTGCGGGTGCATTTAAGGAAATTGTTTCTGATGACAACAAGGCTTCAACCCAAACACCTAAAAAATAAAATCTCAAAACTGCCATAAATGATTGAGTTCATTTTGGCAGTTTTTTGCTTTTACTTGATTTTATTGCTAATAAATGTTAAAATTACTCAAACTAGCTTTATGGAGGATATTATGAAAAAATTGCTTTTACCCGCATTATTACTAACATTCAGTGTAGCCTCTCCCCTAGCCTCTGCATACACACCCGAAGTTCCGGAGTCATACGAGTGGCTCACTGTAGATGGAATTGAGGGCGGTCAAATCTACTTCGACCACGAAAGAGGAAAAATCCTCGACGCAAAAGACGGAATTACAAAAGCAGATATCCCAAGCGTAATCAATGGCACTACTGTGACAGATTTGGCGAACGGACTTTTCCGCAACAGTGAAACTTTGGAAAGTGTGGTAATTCCCGGAACAATTGGAGAAATACCATTTGACGCCTTTGCGCATTGCTATGTTTTGTCAACTGTTGTAATTGAAGAGGGTGTTGAGGAAATCGAAACCAGCGCTTTTTACAGAACCCCAAAACTCACCTCTATAAGCCTCCCCACCAGCCTTACAGATATAGGCGACACAGCTTTCGGAGAAATCGGTGCGACCGAACTAAAAATCCCCGAGGGTGTCGAGGAGATTGGCGACATGTCATTTTATGGTAGCTCAAAACTTCAAACTGTACATATCCCCTCAACAGTTGAAGAAATAGGCGACCAAGCTTTTTGGCAATGCCATAAATTATCCAATGTTTATTATAATGGCACACCCGAAATGTGGTCACAAATCGAAATCGGCTCAGACAGCGGAGAGCTTTACGGCGCAACATTGCACCAAACAGGTGGCGGAGAGTTCACTCCATCTCTGGGCGAAAACTCAGACATGGGTTGGATAACAGTAGACGGCATAGTTGGCGGAAAAATTTTGTTCGACAAAGAAAACGGCGAGATTTTAGAAGCTGAGAAAAGCATCACACAGGCACATATCCCCTCATATATTGACGGAGTTGAGGTCAAATTCCTTGCTAACTCACTATTCCATGAATTCGACGACCTAGAGAGCGTTGTCGTTCCTGGAACAGTCAACAAAATCCCACTTTTTGCATTTGCAAACTGCGATGAGCTCACTTCCGTTAAAATCGAAGAGGGTGTTGATATAATAGGCGTGAGTGCGTTTTATGGGGCGGAAGACTTAGAAGTCTTAACACTCCCAAGCTCAGTCGGAACAATCGAGGACACAGCTTTTGGATTGACAGGGCTTGAATCTGTGACACTCCCTGAGGGGCTTTATGCAATCGGAAAAATGGCATTTTACGGTAGTGATGACCTTGAAACAGTTAGATTGCCAAGCAGTCTTATTACAATAGAGAGTAAAGTTTTCTGGCAGTGCCACGACCTAGAAGACATCTATTATAACGACACTTCCACAGAATGGAGCTATATAAATCTCGACTCAAACAACAAGCAATTATTGAGCACCACAATCCATACAACCGATGGAACAGTTTCCCCAACAAAGCCAGATACCGCCGCAGGTAAACCCAGCGATTGGGCAGATGAGGAAATTGAAAATGCAAACAAGCAAGGCCTTGTGATTATCATGACAGGTGTTCCTCAATATACCGACAACATCACAAGAGAGCAATTTGCCGAAAGTGTGGTTAACCTAGTCGAGCTTTCAACAGGCAAAGAAATTGTCCCAGTCGAAAATCCATTTGTAGATACTGAAAACATAGACGTAGTTAAGGCATATACAATAGGTGTAATCAACGGAATGTCCGAAACAACTTTTGAACCCGAAACAACAACCAACCGTGAACAAATCGCCGTTATGCTATATCGTGCCGCACTTTACATTGCCGAAAACGGCGGTGCAACTATTCTAACAGTGAGCGACGATAATATCAGCATGTATGACGACAGCGACGAAGTTTCTGATTGGGCACAAGAAGCAGTTTCTGCACTTAATGCCAACAAGATTATGCAAGGAACTTCTGATAAAAACCTATCACCAAAAGGGACTACAACTGTAGAGCAAAGTATTTTACTGCTTGCACGCATGTACCAAGCTTAATTTTCAGTTAATCAGCATGGAGCGTACATGATTTTAGAAGCAAAGACATCGGTTTATCAAATTTGAGGAGGGTTTTGCCCCCTCAATCTCTCCCGAAAGAGCTTTTTATACAGACAAAGGTCTGCACTACAAGGTGCAGGCCTTTTACTATTGTCAATAATACATATTATTTATTCAAAAAATCTCTCAAAATAACTATTGACAAAATGTCTTAGTTAGTGTAGAGTAATTATATTAGTTTTTACTAACTTACCACCAAGGAAAAAGGTGGTTTATTAAAAGACATTGAGTTAGTATTAGCTAAACATTTTTCAGAAAGGTGCTATATGCGTGTTGTAATAGCCGGTGAATTGAATGTATGTAAAGGCGATTGAAGAAAAACTGCTAATAGAACACTGCTCACTTACTCTGTCCTCACTCAAAACAGCGAGTATGTTTACAGCGAAATATACTAATTTTGACGACTTACGTAATGATATAGCATTTTGGAACGAAAAATTCTCTGACAAAGGAATTAGCGTAAGGCTTTTGAAACGTGGAGCTGAATCCGCACTAATTTATCTGTACAGAGAAGATATGCTTATTAAAGACATGAGTGATTTAAAAGCTAGGAAAATACTATCACAATATGGCTATCAAAACCTTAGCGTTTCGGAGGCAATCGACCAGCTATCGGAAAGATTTTCTACATACGATGAATTTCCACATGAAATTGGTCTGTTCTTGGGCTATCCCCCAAAAGATGTGGAAGGTTTTATATGTAACGGTGGCAAAAACTGTAGTCTTTGCAGATACTGGAAAGTTTACGGCGAAAAAGACGAGGCTTTACAAAAATTTGCAAGATACGATAAGTGCAAAGCAGTTTACAAAAGATTGTGGCAAGACGGCATGGATATTTTGAGACTGGCTGTTAAAAAACAGTTAGTTGCTTAATATATAACAAAAATTTGAAGGAGAAATTTAATTATGAGCAAAGTTGCAATTGTTTATTGGAGCGGAACAGGAAATACAGAAATCATGGCTAATTGCATAGCCGAAGGCGCAAAATCAAAAGGCGCAGAAGTTGAAGTTATTACCTCCGATAAATTCAACAAAGACATGGTCGCAAGTTATGATTACATTGCATTTGGATGCCCCTCAATGGGTGATGAAGTTCTGGAAGAAACAGAATTCCAACCCATGTGGGACGATGTCAAAGGCAGTTTAGCAGATAAAAACGTCCTTCTATTCGGCTCATACGGATGGGGCGATGGCGAATGGCTTAGAAACTGGGAAGCTGAAACAACAGCTAAGACTTTGGAAACATACATGTGCAACGAAGTTCCAGATGCAGAAGCAGAGAGCACTTGCAAGTCTTTAGGCGAAAAAATGGCTTAAGCTTTCTAACAAAAAGCCTGAGAAATTATTCTTAGGCTTTTTTAGTTTGTCAGGAAGTTTATAACATGCCTACAACCTTATTATAATTATTTTCAACTTTCAAATTGGAGTTTATATGAACAAAGAACACAATACTTTAATCAATGTATCCAGACGACTGTTGCTCGAAGGCTCACTATCAGAAAAGCAAATAGCAAAAATCATCCATGTTTCTGAGACAACCTTACGAGAATTGTATAACAAAAACTTCGGAATGCCACCAAAAAGGTATATTCGACGTGTAAAAATGAAAAAAGCACAAACATTACTTAGAATCACCGATAAAAGCGTAAGTGAAATCGCAAATTGCGTTGGATACGTAAATACGAGCAAATTTTCTGCTGTATTTAAGGCTCATTTTGGAATCACGCCATCACACTACAGAAAAATTGTTGTTTTGGAGTAGAAGTTTGTAGAATTATGTGTTATAATACTTTAAATTACATTTTTTGGAGGTAAGAACATGCTTAAGTGTTTAGAATGTATTACAAAAGAGAGAGGTCTGATTTTTGCAGCAGGTGCAACAGCCGGTCTTGCTGTTCTTAAAGTATTGAAAACAAAAAAAGCTCGCGATATCGCAGTTAAAAGTGTTGCAAGCACAATTATGCTAAAAGATAAAGTTTTAGAAAATGTCGCAAATATTCGCGAGGAAGCCGAAGATATCTGCGCAGAAGCTAAGTGCGTTGCAAAAAACGATTGTGAATGCGGAGAAACTTGTAACTGCTCAGAAGAATAAGGAGAAGTCTATGAAATATCACATTATATGTGATAAGACTAATCGTTTACGAATTCGTTTCGGCAGATATATCATAACTCAGGAGCAGTGTTACGGTTTGTCCGAACTGCTCCTTTCTTTAACTGGTGTGAAAAATGTTTCTGCCAATTCTGTAAACGGTTCTGTTCTTATCGAATACGAAAAAACAGCTACGAGGGAATTGGTTTTAAAAAAATTGTCCGAGCTATCAATTTCGGATATCCCAAAAGGCATGCCCACCGAAGAGCAAAGGGCAGAAATTTTGGAAAGCAACATGAAGAAAAAGATTGTAAAACACTGCGCCTGTCATCTTGCAAGACATTTCTTTATGCCAAAAATGCCCCACAGGATTTACACAACATATAAATCCATACCATATGTAATAAATGGTTTTAAGGCATTAGCTGAGAAGAAAATTAATGTAGAAGTTTTAGACGGCACTGCAATCGGCGCTTCACTATTGTCAAGAAACTACAAAACTGCGTCTTCAACTATGTTCTTGCTAGGTCTTTCCGACTTATTACTTGAATATTCAAACTTAAGAGCAAAGAATGCCTTGGCACAAAGCCTTACAATTAATGTCGACAAAGTTTGGCTTGTAAAAGATGGTGTTGAAATTGAAGTTTCACACAATGATATTTCTGTGGGTGATGTAATCCGCATACGCAAAGGCAGTTTAATCCCTATTGATGGAACTGTTGTAAGCGGTGACGCTTTGATTAACGAAGCGACCATGACAGGCGAGCCTATCCCTGTACATAAAGCCGTCGACAGCACCGTTTTCGCTGGAACTGTTATTGAAGACGGTGAAATTGATGTTGAAATTTTAAGTCTACAAAATGATTCACGCATAGCAAAAATCATAAACCTCATAGACACAGGAGAAAAAGAAAAAGCACTTGTGCAAGGACGAGCCGAAAGACTTGCGGACGATATAGTCCCCGTAAGTTTTGGATTGTTCCTTGCTACTTTGGCTTTCACACGAAGTATTACAAGGGCATTATCGGTGCTTATGGTCGACTTCTCTTGTGCTATAAAATTAACAACCCCGATTACTATTATTTCTGCTCTTAAAGAGAGCGTAAACTCTGACGTTTTAGTCAAGGGCGGAAAATATCTCGAGGTATTATCAAAAGTTGATACAATAGTTTTCGACAAAACAGGTACACTAACAAACGCCGTCCCAAGGGTATCAAAGGTCATTTCAACAAGCGACAACTACTCACAAGATGATGTATTAAAAATCGCCGCTTGTCTTGAAGAGCATTTCCCACATAGTGTCGCCGCTTCAATTGTCGCCGAGGCAAAACACTGCGGAATTCATCACCCTGAGGAACACGGCAAAGTTGAATATATAGTAGCGCATGGAATTGCAAGTCTTTATAACGACAAACACTCCATAATCGGTAGCAGTCATTTTGTTTTCGATGATGAAAAAGTCCCCTTCCCCACCGATAAGCTACAATGGATAACTGAGCAAATCGGAAGCGACAGCGCCGTATATCTCGCCGTCGACAACGAATTAATCGGCATTATCTGCGTAAACGACCCTCCCAGAAAAGACGCAAAACAAACAATAGACTTGCTCCGTAAAGAGGGTATAAAGCATGTTTATATGATTACCGGCGATAGCGAGAGCAATGCAAAATATACTAGCAATTTACTTGGTATTGATAAGTATTATGCCTCCGTTTTACCTGACGGCAAGGCTTCTATTATTGAGTCTCTAAAAGCAGAGGGTAAGACTATTCTTATGGTCGGCGATGGAATTAATGACACACCGGCGCTTAGTGTCGCTGATGTCTCCTTAACTCTAAACGGCTCTTCTGATATTGCAAGGGAAGTTGCAGATATCTCTGTTTTATCACACGAGCTTACAAAAATTGTTGAAGCCAGAAGATTATCAAAAAAACTTATGCAAAAAATCTACAGGCAATACGGCATAATAGTTTCGTTTAACACCGCTTTAATTATTCTAGGAATTTTCGGAGCTATAACCGCAGGTACTTCCGCATGGATGCATAATGCATCAACAATAGGACTCACACTGACCTCAGCCAGACCTATGATGAAAAAAGATGATCAAGTCAAACTTTTGGAGGTAAACGGAAATGAAAAAGCATAAATTTTGGTCTTATGTTGCTGTTTTCGCCATGATTATGTGCATTTGGACAGGATATAAGCATAAATAACTACATAAAGCATGGGGAGTGTTCTCAAATTCCTGAATCCATTACATGGTATTCGCGGAAATTTTGAACACTCCCCTTATTTTTTCTGCATTTTTCTTACAGGTCGAGAACCATTTGTTTGTATGACAAGCCCTCAAAGCCTATTTTCTCATATAATTTTATGGCTTTTACGTTGTGTTCTGTGACCTCTAACCTATATCTTTTTACATCTTTGTCAAATTCGTCACGTATGAATTTCATAATCGCCGTGCCCAGTCCTTGACCTTTAAATTCGTCTCTTATGTACAGTTCTTCAATAAAAACAACTACGCCACCTGCCTCAGTCGACAGTGTGAATGACAAAGTACAAAACCCTGCATATTTGCCTTCAATTTCACACATCAAAATCTTGATATAAGGGCTGTTATTCAATGCCAAGTCCACGCTATTTTGCATATATTCAGTCGGTATTTTATGAGACACTGCGTCAGTTTGGTAAAATTCCTCTAGCATTTTAACACACTCTTCCGCGTCACGTTTTTCTAAATATCTAATCATATATATAAATTCCTTTCAGCCATGAGTTGTCTTATAAATTTCGAGTTTTTATCTTGAATTCACCATAAATATTATAGCATTAAACCACATAAATTGACAGCAATATTTACTAATTTTCATCAAAATGTGCAATTAGTTTTTTTCTCTTGAAATCTCTACTCTATGGTGGTAAAATTTTTATATCAAGAAAAATTTTCGAACAAGAGAGGGAAAAACAATGATAAAGTCTGGAATTAAAGGCGAAGTAGAAATCACCGCGAACGAGACAAACACAGCAAAGGCAATGGGCAGCGGAAATTTAGAAGTTTTTTCAACTCCATGCATGATTGCATTGATGGAAAAAACATCAAACGACAGTGTTGCGCCCTATCTTGAGGACGGTCAAGGCACTGTTGGAACAGTCGTAAATATTAAGCATTTATCCGCAACACCACTTAATATGAAAGTCTGTGCCAAAAGTGAACTGATAGAAGTCGATGGAAAAAGACTTGTTTTCAATGTTCAAGCATTTGATGAAGTCGGCATGATTGGCGAGGGTTCACATGAGAGATTTATTATCGCTAACGAAAAATTCATGGAGAGAACTAACTCAAAAGGCAAATAGTTTTTCTGTAAACACACAGCTCTAAAATCATAGAGCTTAAGGCACAGGGGTGAACTCATGATAATCAGCGCAAGCAGGCGGTGCGATATTCCGTCACACTTTGGAGAGTGGTTCATAAACCGTCTAAAAGAGGGTTATATACTCATTCAAAATCCATATAACGCAAACCGATTAAGCCGAGCGGTTTTAAGCCCCGAAGCGGTTGATATAATCGTATTTTGGACAAAAAATCCTATACCTTTTTTAAAGCATTTGAGCGAGATTGATAGCATGGGTTATCCATATTACTTCGAGTTCACATTAACCCCTTACGACAAGAAAACCGAGCGAAATTTGCCCGACAAAGAGGTTTTGATAGAGGCATTTATAGAGCTTGCCGAAAAAATTGGTAAGCATCGTATGGTGTGGCGGTATGACCCTATTATCATCGATAGTGTCCATGATATAAGCTACCATGAAGCAAAGTTCGCCTACATGGCAGAGCGCCTTAGAGATAGCACAAACAGGTGTGTCATCAGTTTCGTGGACAATTATAAAAACGTCACAGCTCGTATGGGAAAAGACCCCACATATAATATGTCACTTTCAAACATCCATAAAATAAGTGAACTTTTCTCCGATATTGCAAGAAAAAACGGCTTAGAAATTTACACCTGTGCCGAAAAATATGATTTGGAAAAACAAGGCATAAAACACGGAGCTTGCATCGACAAGAGTATTATTGAAAGTATTTTAGACCACAAAATAGTTGGAACTAGGGACAAAAACCAACGCCCAGAATGTCTTTGCCTTGAGAGCATAGACATAGGTACATATAATTGTTGCTCCAACGGCTGTAATTATTGCTATGCACTGCAAAGTGAAAATGCATCAATTTCAAACATAAAAAGGCATAACCCAAAATCCGCTGTTTTGATTGGCGAACCGAACCCAAACGCACTCATTACCCACAGAGAAACTAAAAGCGTTGTAATCAATCAACTGTCACTTTTCGATTAAAAACAAAACAGGCTCTTTGCATATAATCCTAAAATTCATAGCAATATATAGAGGAGTGTTTTATAGTATGAAAAAATAGCTAAACAAAAAATTGGTCATTTTAGCAAGTGGGTTAATCGTATTAGCTGTAGGTTTGGGCATATCAAAAATTGTATTTAGCTCACAATCTCCACAAGATGAAATCACAGCTACACCAGAAGTAAGCACAGCACCACCCTCCCCTATCGCAAGTTCGCCCGTAGAATTAGATGATGAAGCTTCTGAGGAGTCAACCATCCCGACTACAGTTCAGACCACAGCACCTGAGGCAACTCCAACACCTACGGAGGAAGCGATTTCGACAGAAATGCCTACACCAGTAATTCAAAGTACATCTCCGGAAACGAGCACTCCTGCCACCTCTGAAGCCGAAGCGCCTGCTTCTGAGATGGATATTTTTGAAGAAAAACTTGAAGCCGAGCTTGAAAGTCTAATCTCAGGCTTGGACAGCAAATGGGATGTTGTGGTGCAAAGCCTTGGAAAAAGCCCTAGCGAGAGTTTCTACGCGCATGTCGGAACTAACATTGACACTAATGAAAAAATGGTTTCTGCTAGTTTAATAAAAATATTTATCATGGGCGCTGTCTATGACAAAGTAAATGATGGTATTATAGACGAGGAAACCGTCACTGCTGATTTATATAGCATGATAACAATTAGTGATAACAGTGCAACAAATAGACTTATCACTTTGCTTGGAAGTGATGATAGCGCAGTTGGTATGAGCGTGGTTAATGATTTCGCAAAAGAGCTTGCTTGTAATAATGTCGAGCTAAACAGGCTTATGCTTGAAAATAACGGTTTACAAAATTATGTAACAGCCGACGATTGCGCAACATTATTGCGACATATCTATAGCGGTACATGCGTTTCAACTGAGTATTCCACAAAAATGATGGACTTGCTTTCTGCACAAACTGTTGCACACAAATTACCCGCACAGCTTCCCTCAGGAACTGAGCTTGCGCACAAAACAGGCGAAATAATTGGCATATGTAGTGGAGATGTTGGTATCGTTTTTTCTCCAAAAGGGGACTATATTATCAGCGTAATTTGTAACAACCCTGTCAATGACGCTGATGTAAATACGCTCATTGCAACAATATCCTTGAATATTTATAATTTAATCAACGAATAAATTTTGTCTAACACGCAGAAATGTAATTATCTGCAATTTCCATTTTGTTCATGTATTACTTTTGAATAATCACCATAATAGGGCAAATAATACACTCGTAAACAAAAACAGAAAAGGAGTTTTGCCCTATGAAAGCAACAGGGATAGTTAGAAGAATTGACGATTTGGGTCGTGTTGTCATACCAAAGGAAATCAGACGTACTATGAGAATTCGCGAGGGCGACCCGTTACAGACTACATTGACATGGTGGGAGAGATTTTGCTTTGCGATGATGGGGTTTGAGAGAAGAGTTGGGGTTAATATGGTACATAATGGGAAATAAAATGATGGGCTGTTCAGTGAATAGCCCATCATTTTTATATGATTATGCTGAAACAATGTAATAATTAAATTTATTGAAAAATAATATCAAATATGGTAGAATATTGCTAATATTATCATAAGACTGCTAGTGTTTTTTCTAAGCTTTAATATAGTGCCTTACCTTAAGCTCTAGTTATAGGAGAAATGTTTACAGTTATTCGGGAGTTTTTATGGATAGTTTAATATCAATTATTATACCAATTTTCAACACTGAAAAATATTTAACACGCTGCATTGATAGTGTGTTAAATCAAACATACAAAAATATTGAAATTTTGTTGATTGATGACGGAGCTTCAGACAATTCTCCTACAATGTGTGATAATTATGCATTAAATGACAGTAGGGTACGAGTTTTTCATAACTCAAATGGAGGATTATCAGACGCAAGAAATTTTGGAATAGAAAAATCGACTGGAGAATATTTAGTTTTTGTCGATTCCGATGATTATATTTCTAGCTCAATGATCGAGATATTATACAACCAAATAATTTTAGACAATAGTGATATTTCAATATCTAGCTTTAACTATGTTTCACCTGATGGCTCGATAATGGACTTAAAAGCTGATGATAAAGTAATTTCTAATGAAGTAATAACCACTCTAATGGCGTATGATAGGCTATGCGGTCCTCATAAAACAATTTATATTGTCGCTTGGAATAAACTATATAAAAAACAGTTATTTGATAATATAAAGTATCCTTTAAGTAAACAACACGAAGACTTGATGGTCGCACATTTATTATACGAAAAATGCGCAAGTATAAGTTGTATAAATTTACCTCTATATAATTATGTTCAACATCACGAAAGTATTATGGGCAAGGGCTTTAATATAAAACATTTGGATATGGCAGAAGCTTATCTAATTCATACGGAGTTTTTTTCTGAAAAACGCATGTGGTATAATGCTGTATTTTGCCTTAAATATGTTCGAAGGCTACTTGCCATAGGCAGATTTAGGTTGAATATGGAAAATGCAACAGTCATTAACAGATTTAAGGAACTAAAAAAATGGTATAATAAAATTTTTTTCAAAGTATTGATGCATACAAAAACTTTTAAAACTTTTAAATATACATTATTATTTTATTTTAGCCCTAAGTTATATCAAAAATATTGGGAAGGTGAGGAACGTAACGGATTATGATTTCTACAACTATTAAAAATATTAATGCTGATGGTGCAAAGATTTTTTGTATGGTCACTCCTGAACATGCAAATTTGGGTGATCATGCTATCGCCTGTGCAACATATCAGATTCTAAAAGACGCTGGCTTATATGAACATGCTGTTGAAATAAGCTTCAATGAATATTCCGAAGACAAATTTATGATTATTGATAAAATCAAATCAAATGATTACATCATAATAATGGGTGGCGGTAATATTGGTACTTTATGGCCTAAAGTAGATAGCAGTATTTTAGACATCATATCAACTTTCAAAAACAATAAAATCCTTGTGTTTCCCGAATCAAGTTTTTTCAGTGGCGAGAAAATGCACGAAAGGATTGCTTCTAATCGTAGAATTTATGAAAGTGCTCTAGATTTAACTTTTTTTATTAGAGAAAAAAGCTCCTATAATAGTTTTTCGCATTACTTCCCTAATGCTAAGTGCCACCTAGTCCCTGATGTAGCACTATATTTATCCCCAAACATACCTCCTCAAAACAGAAAAAACTGTTTGCTTTGCTTACGTCAAGACCACGAAAAAGTATTCAGTAGAGAAGATGAGTTAATAGCTACTTTAGATGAAATAGAAATTAAATATAGGTCAATATCGACTTTGCATGAAAGATTTATTAAGCGTGTCGAAAGAGGGATGTTTGTAAGTAATATACTCACAGAGTTTGCTTCGAGCAATTTAGTTATTACTGACAGGCTGCATGGGATGATATTCGCAGCATTAACAGGCACACCGTGCCTTGCATTTGACAATTTAAACGGAAAAGTCGGTGGGGTATATGAATGGATTAAAACATGCGGAAATATTAGGATGTGTACCGACGTAGATGATTTGATACCCAATATCCAAGCTTATTATAAAAAAATCAATAAATATGACGCAACTAATCTTCTTCCGCATTTCCACCCACTACTCAAAGCAATCGAAGATTTGAAAGCAGGTATAATTAATGGATAAAATCAATAGGCTGATTTCTCTGCTAATACCAATGTCAATATGTAATTTGAGATGTGACTATTGCTATCTATCACACAGAGAAAATTCTTATCAGAACAGGCAAGTGATATTTAAACATCCTCCATCGTATATAAAAAAAGCACTTTCTCAAAAACGCTTAGGAGGTCGAGCTTATATCAATGTGTGTGCAGACGGAGAAACTTTATTAGCTGAAAATATCGAAGAATATATTAAAGCACTTTTGGAAGAAGGTCATTATGTTGAGTTTGTAACTAATCTAACCATCACATCTGTACTTAAAAAAATTTTGGCATTAAACAGCGAACTACTAGCTAGACTAGAGTTCAAATGTTCCTTGCACTATCTTGAGTTGAAACGCAAAAACCTACTTACTACATTTGCCGAAAATGTCAGACATATATGGGCAACGGGTAGCTCTGCATCTATCGAAATAGTACCACATGATGACTTGATACCATATATACCTGAACTCAAAGAATATTCTATCTCAATTTTCGGAGCATTGCCCCATGTTACCATTGCGAGGGATGACACTTCATTAGAAAAAGGCTATTTAACTAAGCTAGAAATAGAAGAATACGACAAAATTTGGTCGCAATTCGACTCAGATTTTTGGAAGTTTAAACGCTCTATTTTTGAAAAAAAAATAACTGATTTTTGCTATGCTGGTGATAAATTTCTATTTGTTAATATGGAAACAGGGGTTGCAAACCAATGTTACCGAGGGAATTTAAAGCAGAATATTTTTGAGAATATTGATGAACCTATTCATTTTCACCCGATTGGAAAATGTTTACAGAACCATTGCTACAATGGACATTTTCTTTTAACATTGGGTTGTGTGGAGAAATTTACCAATATTCGTTATGGAAATATAAGAGATAGACTTACAAACACTGGAAACAGTTGGTTAAATCCTAAGTTTAAAAGCTTTCTCAATACAACTGTTTGGGACTAATAATTTTATTGATAGAGGATATTACAAAATGAGTGAAAAAGTGTCTGAACTACCCCATAAAAACTTAAGATGGCTAGTTATTGGAGACAGTATTACTGCTTCTGGGCTCGGAGTAGAGAAAAAATACCATGATTATGTAAAAGGATGGCTAGATTGTACAGTTATTAATGTTGGTGCTGCAGGTACAGGATATATTAATGAGTTCCACGGAGTAAAAGGTTGGCTTGATAGAGTTGAAAGCTTTCCTTGTGCGAGTGAAATTGATTTCATAACAATTATGGGAGCCTTGAATGATAGACATCATGCTGTCGGAGATTATGGCAGTTTGATACCTCATAACCTTTATGGAGCATTGCGATTGTTCTATGATAAAATGCTAGACAAGTACCCTCTAACACCTATAGGTGTAATAACTTCTACACCTCGCATCTATTGTTGGGGGGAATCCGGCGAATTTATTAAACACATCAATGCGGTAGTTAAAATGGCAAACGAATATTCACTTCCACTATTAGATTTATATCGGTGTAGTGGATTAAGACCTTGGATAGAATCAAACAACAAAGCTTATTTCGATAAAGCGGATGGTGTACATCCTAATATATTAGGGCATGAAATTATTGCCAAAAAAGTATATCCCTTTATTTCTAACTTGTTGCTTTAGAAACAGGTATACATCAAAACAAGGAGATAAAAATGGTTTATGTAAAAACAAGGGCATATAACGCAGATAAAACATTAGCTAAAACAATCGAAAGTGTTTTAAGTCAAACTTATGCGGATTTTCAATATTATATTTGCGATAACGGATCAAATGATGGGACTAGAGAAATTATAGAAAACTATGCAAAAAAAGACAACAGAATAAGAGCTTTTTATACTAATGTAAATGGAGACTATTCTTCAATTCCTACTTATTACAATTTGATGTTTTCTTTATCATACGAAGACTACTATGCTGAAATTGATGCCGACGATGAATTTTATGCAACATTTCTTGAAGAAATGTTGCATACGATAAACAAATCAGATTCGGATATAGCTATAGCAGGCAATGATTTTTTGCGATATAATAAATTAGGTCATCATATATCGACATCAAACAGAATACCACCTAAATTAACTGTTTCACAGGATGAAATATGGGCTAATTTTCCTGTATTTTTTCAGTATCTGAGAACAGTTTGGGGAAAAATGTATAGAGGTCACATTTTTAATAATTATTACGAAGAGAGTATTCATTCTCAATTAGAAATACCTGAAAGATATGCTAGAGATACATATGCCGTACTAGTAGGGCTATTAAAAGCAACTAGAATATCGTTTTACGATAAGTCTTTGTATAAATATTATGTTTATCCTCAAAGCGATTCATATGTCTTAGACAAAGGAAGGTTTGAGTCAGATGCTTATATGATTAGCAACAAACTTAAACTACTTAAAATCAAAAATATTCTAACTTTA
>CAYJLH010000059.1:0-15013 GCA_964370925.1 uncultured Oscillospiraceae bacterium
ATATTTGTTTGGAATGCAATATCATCAATCGCTTTGATAATATTACTGATTTCTGTAGATTTTTTGCTAATATTATCCATGGCAATAACCATTTCTCGCATTTGCTCATTGCTATGTAACAAAGCTTGTTTAGACTTGTCGTTTGCAACCTTTGCACTTTGTGAGTCGGTCGCAGTTTGGCTCATTTGACCTGAGATATCAGCGATAGTAGCAGACAATTGCTCAATCGCAGACGCTTGGTCAACTGCACCTTCGGCAAGTGATTGTGCACCAAAAGCAACTTGGTTATTTCCTGAGCTAACTTGTTTCGAAACATCGTTAATTTTCGACATTGTTGATGATAGTTTATCGACAATCAAATGAATTGATGTTCTAAGTGAGCTAAAATCACCGATATAATGCTCTTCAACTCGACTTTCGACCGCAAAGTTACCATTTGCAATTTCTGATAGGATATAGTTAAGGTCATCAATAAGCAAATTAACTGTTCCAACAATTGAACCCGTTGACTCGGCAAGCACACCTGTCTCATCCGTTGTTTTGATAACAGGAACAGGAGATTTAAGGTCGCCATGAGCAACTTTGTCAAGTCTGTCCGCACAAAGCTGAATTGGCTTTGAAATCTTTCTAGCTTGAATGATTATAATAAATACTGCGGCAACCAAAATCACTATGCTCATAATAATAATCATGATTATAGATGAGTTCATCTCTTCAAGGAAATTAATCGTCGGTGTTAGGATATAAATACCCCATCCATTAGAGCCATCAACGGGAGTGTATGCCACAAATTGGTCTTTGTCGTCCCATTGTACAGTTTTGAAGCCTTCTCCGCCTTTCATCAAATCTTGCTCAACTTCGGCAAGTGCCTGTAAATCAGGGTCACTTCTTGCCTCATCAGACAAGTTATAGGCATCAAATACATACTCTATTTCTGTAAATGCAATGGTATTACCATTGCTACTAATCATAGAAGTTGTTCCGCCATCGCCTACAGAAACTTTTGCAACAATTTCAGAGAACACTTCAGGGTTGATTGCGAAAAGTACAACGCCCTTAAACTCGCCTTTTTCGATGATAGGCGCAGAAATCGGCATAGTTAATTGACCTGTTTCAGGGCTTACAATAGGGTCTGAAATATATACATCACCAGTATCGCGAGGCACAGCAAAATATGGCTCATTTTGTGACTGGATATCAAGTGACATTGCATTTCCCTCGTCATCAAACACTTGAAGCGATTCGAAAATAGTTCCACTCGCCTTTATATATTCCATATGTTCATTGATTTCGGTTTGGACTTGTACAAAGGATCTACCCTCAGATGTCACCCCACCTTTTTTGGGGATTTCCTGACTTAAAACAGGGTCCAATGTAAGTTGAATTGCGAGATTTCTGTATGAATTTAGTTGGACTTCTACCATGTCTGCCGTTGCATCGATAGATGACATCATAGACACCTCTAACGCATTCATCGTGCTATTGTAAGTGCTAAAAACTGAGCTAATACTAATTAGCAAGATACTGGCAAGCAATAGCGACAGGGACAGTATCAAAATCTTCATCTTTATGGATTTCATGTTGTGCGCCCTCCAGATACATATTTTAGTCTAAAATCTTACATATTAACTACTTTGAGTATAGCACTTTTTTTACCGTTTTTCAACAACTTTTCTCTATTTTTGTCATAATATCTATAATCGCCAAACTTAAATTTACATAATCCTTGACATTTCATCAATTCATCTCATTAAATTGATTCTCAAATTCTTCCCATTCAATTTCTATCACCTCATCAATAAAAATGCACATTACTCCATCCAGTATAATTTCACGCCTATAAGTATCCATTTTCTTTAATCGACCGCTTGTTCTTACATATTCCCCACCACTTTTCAACTCGTCTTGCACAAAATGCGTCAATGTAACCATTGGTCGAAATTTGATATTTTCAGCGAGAAAATTCAACTTACGATTTAAAATTTCTTTCTCAGATTCATCAAGAACTATCTGTTTTTCGGTTAACCTTGCCGTTTCGGATATAGCAGAGCCATGGCCGGTTAGTGCCGCAAAGGGTGCAAACTGTGCCGCCCTGTCTTTCATCGGCATAGGCATATGGTTTTGCGAAGTCGGTCTCGACAGATGTATGATGTCGTCATATTTCATGCTTTATGCCCTCCGATAGTTCTATTCCTGTCTTTTGCCGTTGCGCCCTCTTCTAAGTTCATGCCTTTTAGAATTGCATTTTTTCCATATTTCTTTTGAATTTCTAAAATGGCGTGCTGACGCTTTTTCTCTCGTTCCAATGCTTTTTCGTCCGCTTCTCGCTTCTCTACTTCTGCAAACAAATCCATTTGTTCGTATACAGTTTCTTCCTTAGCCTCACCCTCATCGACAACACGTCCAGCAACTATGGTTATTCTTCTTGCTAAAAGTTTTGGATTCATTATCCGCTCGTAAAGCTCCATTGTTGCATTGACAATTAACTTTGTTGAAGATGTTTTTCTGCCTAAATTTTGAGTTCCATGGGCGTGTTTTGGAATTTTTCGTCCGTATGGGTCACTTGTGGTCTCACCCTTAAAGCCGTCGGACACATTTTGTATGTCATATCCAACTGTCAAGACAATTTGGTCGGTCACAAGCTTTTTCTTGACTAAGTCGAGAACCATCAGCTCTGCCATTTCTCGGACAACAAGCTTCGTTTTTTCGTAGTCATAAGGCTCGTTCAAAACTTGCCCAGAACTTATGCTATTTGTTTCGGATTTATATGACTTCACATCGGCTATGGTACATGGCTCATATCCCCAAGCGTGGTCGATCAAAAGCTCTGCATTTATGCCAAACATTTTATACAGCAGTGCCTCGTTATAATAATCGCTCTCCTTGCCCAAAGAACAGCGAGCCACATCGCCCATTGTATGCATCCCCTGTGCTTCAAGCCTTTTAACATATCCTTTTCCAATCCGCCAAAAGTCTGTCAGTGGCTTATGGTCCCATAGTTGCTTTTTATATAGCATCTCATCCAAATATGCAACTCTAACCCCGTTTTCATCTGCTGGTGTGTGCTTTGCCATAATATCCATTGCAATCTTGCATAGATATAAATTTGTGCCAACCCCTGCCGTTGCAGTCACTCCCGTAACATTCAAAACATCTTGAATTATTGTGCTTGCAAGTTCCTTGGCGTTCATTTTGTATGTTTTCAGATAGCTGGTCGCATCTATAAAAACTTCATCAATTGAGTATACATGCATGTCCTCAGGTGCAACATATTTTAAATACACTTGGTAAATTTCAGTACTCTTTTTGATATAGTGCGCCATTTTTGGCGGTGCAATAATATAATCTAATTCTAGCTCGGGATTTGATTTAAGCTCATCATCATTACTCGATTTTCCATCAAAAGCACCTTTGGGTGTATTCAAAAGTCTTTTTGCATTCGCTTCCTTGACTTTCTGAACAACTTCAAAAAGCCTTGCCCTACCGGAAATCCCATAAGATTTCAACGGCGGTGTTACAGCAAGACATATTGTTTTTGTAGTCCGTGAAGCATCGGCAACAACAAGATTTGTCGTCATTGGGTCAAGCCCTAGTTCCAAACATTCAACCGAAGCGTAAAAAGATTTTAAATCAATTGCAATATAGCTTTTTTCCATGGTATTACCTCGAATTCATTAGATAAATATTATCCTCAAACAGTTAATTTCGTATTATATTTTATTATAGCACAGCTAGTCAATAATTTAAATTTTCTGCCATATTTGTATATATCAAACATAAAAACTTGCAAAATTTGATAACATCGTATATAATGTATAAATCTGATATTATGTGCAGTTATACGGAGAGTGAAAAATGGATAAAAACCCAATTTTAATGAGTAGATTATCACCACAAAGTGATATCCCTTTATATTCGCAACTTGTGAGCATCGTTAAAAGAAATATTTCAGCCGGAACATTGGAAGCCGGCGACCTTTTACCATCAGAAACAGAACTTTGTAAAACATTTGACATAAGCCGAAGCACAGTTCGACAAGCTATCGGCGCATTGGAATCTGACGGTTTGGTAGTTAGAAAACAAGGCCGTGGTACTTACGTCGCCGAACCAAAAATGAGAAGGCGCACGGAAATGGTCTATTCTTTTACAACCGAAATCGGATCTATGGGCATGACACCCTCATCAAAATTACTTGATTTCGAAACAATTGATGCAACCCCCGATATCGTGAAAGTTTTGGAGCTTGAATCCTCAGATACTCAGGTTTATCGTTTTACAAGAATTAGAATTGTCGATGGTGAACCACTGATTTTGGAGACATCTTTCTACCCTAAATATATCTACCCAAAACTCACAAGAGAGCTTCTTGAAACTCACAGCTTTTATAGTTTGCTGCACGATGTCGGCATTGTTGCCGACTCAGCTGTCGACTCTTATGAGGCTGTTATGATGAGTCGCCGTGAGGCAGAAATTTTACATTGTAAGCAAGGCAGTTGTGCCTTATTTGCTCAAAGACGTACAAAAACCGAAACTGGCAGTGTTTTTGAGTTCACACAGAGCTTAATTCGAGCTGACAGGGTTAAACTTGATATCTTCTTGCACAAAGACGGAGTTCATTTTAGCCGAAGCGTCGATAAATAAATTTAATTTAGGAAAGGTGAAATTATTATGTCAGAACATTGCAATCACAGTCATTCACACAGTCACTCAGGCGGATGTAACACTTGCAATTCTTCCTCTTGCAGCGGAAAGAAAGCCCCCGAAGCAGAAAAAATCCCACTCCGCGAGGGCGCAACTGTTAAAAAAGTCATAGCAGTCGTCAGCGGCAAAGGCGGCGTAGGAAAAAGCCTTGTAACGGCGAGCATGGCTGCAAAAATGCAAAAAAGTGGCCTTAGAACAGCAGTTTTAGATGCAGATATCACTGGGCCATCTATGCCACGAGTTTTCGGAATTTCCGGAAAAGCCGGCGGAACTAAAGGCGCAATTAAACCCGCTTTAAGCAGTGGTGGAATTCAAGTAATTTCCCTCAACCTTTTGCTCAAAAACGACACTGACCCAGTCGCTTGGAGAAGTAATGTTATTACAAATGCGGTTAAACAGTTTTGGAGCGAAGTAATCTGGGAAGATGTTGATGTTATGTTCATCGATATGCCACCGGGAACAGGCGACGTACCTCTAACTGTTTTTCAATCGCTTCCTGTTGACGGAATTGTCATAGTGACTTCACCGCAAGAACTTGTCACTATGATAGTTGAAAAAGCAGTTAAACTCGCAAGCATCATGAAAGTTCCTGTACTTGGAATAGTTGAAAACATGGCTTACTTCACTTGCCCAGACTGCGACAAAAAACACACAATTTTTGGCGAGAGTCAAGCCATGAAACTTGCACAACAATATAATATACGTTGTGTCGAACAAATCCCGATTGACCCCACTATTGCTACACACTGTGACAAGGGCGAAATCGAAAAACTTGACACACCTTGGCTTGAGGATATAGCAGAAGAAATTAGCGATATTTTGGATAACTAATAATTAGTAACAAAATGTTCATATTATATTTGGGAACATTTTTTAAAAACCACCGTCTAATTTACTGTAACACAATCAAACAACCAAAGGAGAAAACAAAATGAAAAAAATTACAGCAACACTTTTAATACTTGTAATGATGTTTGGCTTATTTGCCGCATGTTCAAGTAGCGACACAGAGGAAAGCGCAGAACCAACTGTAGCACCTGAGGAATCAGTTGAACCAACAGTAGAACCCTCCGAAGTCCCAGAAGAGAGCGACACACCAGAAGATGACAACACAGTGGATGAAGGCCCCGGAGAAGCTCCAGAGCCTGCAAAAACTGAGTTTGATGCAGACCTTTCAGAAAAATACAACACAGCGGTCGACGCTTCAAGAACAGAGGATCAAAAGCAAGGCACTCAATATATGACTTCTGCCGACCCTGAAGCATTCCCCGACTACGAAGCGATTATGAACATGCTTGGTTTCAGCTCTTCTGATGTCGAGGCATATTCAATCGGAATTTCTCTAATGAATGTCCACGCTTATTGCGTAGCAGCTGTTAAACCTGTTGAAGGTAGCGAGCAAAAAATCCTTGATGGCTTTGCAGCTTACAAGCAACAGCAGTATGACAATTTCACAGAATATCTTGCCGACCAACAAGCAATTGCTGAGGCAGGAATTATCGAAACTCTTGAAGATGGAACTATCCTTTTTGTAATGACAGAAAATCAACAATCCGTTTTTGACGGAATTGCTGCTGACCTAATGGCATAATTATCTATTAATTAGACAAATATTAAAACCGTGTGCTCAAAACTGGGCACACGGTTTTTTATCAGCAAAGATATTAACTACTGCATTGCAAGCACGGCATTAACGACTGTACTGATACCACCCAAAAAGAACATTGTTATTACAGCTTTTTTTACAAGTTTATCATTGAGCTTGTTGTCGATAATTCTTGCCAAGAGCATACCACCAAGTACACCGGGCACACTTGCTAGTACCAATGGGACAAGTTCGATATTGATAATCCCTGTCACATAATATGATATAAACCTAAACACATTATCAAATAGAAATACAAAGCAAATGCTTCCACGAAATTCATTTCTGTCCTTCATCGTGCGCTCAAGATAAGCTACAAAAAATAGGTTTATCCCAAAAATCCCACCACACATGCCAGAGAAAAATGAAATAATCATCATGACATACTTATTATATTTTATTTCTTTTGCATTGTTCCTTGTCGCCATTTCAATGCTAATTCCGATTATAATAACACCCAGAACAACTTTCAGCCAGAGTGCCGACGAATATCTCAAAAGCATTGTTCCCGGAATAATTCCAATCATTATAGCAACAACAATCGGGAGTACTTTTTTTACGGAAAGAACTTTCCTATTTTTCCATGCTATGTATGAGTTTATTGGAAGCTGTACGCATAAATTCATAGGTGAAATTTGTCTATTATCCAAAAATATAGACAATAATGGACTTGATATAAGTGGGTCTCCAAAACCTGCTATTCCTTTAACTATAAATGCACACAGCTGAATCAAAAAAATATATATGTATATTTCCAAAATATCACTCCAATAAAAAAAGCGACCTAAAGATGTCGCTTTTTTAAATTAATTTAATTTAGTCTCTTAACTGTCTTCTTCTCGCCAAATGGAGCATACCATCAGGCATATCTTCAATTTTCAAAAGTCGTCTACCAGCACCATAAGCAGCGCAAGAAAGTGGGTCATCGACCACGATTGTGGGTATTCCTGTGCGCTCTGCAATTAGTTTATCAAATCCCCAAAGCAAACTTCCGCCACCGCTCATAACTATGCCGTTAACCGAAATATCAGCCACAAGTTCTGGCGGTGTTCTCTCTAACACAATCTGAACTGCCTCCAAAATTTTCATGCATGGTTCAGCCAAAGCTTCTATCATTTCATTTGAACTAACTCTGACATTTCTTGGCATACCTGTAACAAGGCATCTGCCCTTAACCTCTTCTGTCGCCATGTCGGGACGAGGGTAAACGCAACCTATAGTAAGCTTGATTTCTTCTGCAGTTTTTGCACCTATCAGTACATTGTGTTTTTTCCTTATGTACTTGATAATGGCATCGTCAAATTCACTCCCAGCGGTTTTAATTGACTCACACTCAGCAACTCCACCGAGAGAAACAACCGCAACTTCTGTAGTTCCACCGCCGATATCAATAACCATATGACCATCAGGGCGTGAAATATCAACACCGGCACCAGTTGCCGTTGCAACACCTTTTTCAAGGAGATAAACACGTCTAGCGCCAGCTTCAATAACCGCATCGACTATCGCACGTTCCTCAACACCCGTTACACTACTTGGAACGCACACAATGACACGAGGCTTAAATAAGCTAAAAGATGTAATTCTATTCAAAAATTCTTTTAACATTCTAACCGTCATATCGTAGTCGGATATAACCCCTGCGTTTATCGGATGAATTGCGACTATGTTCGCCGGAGTACGTCCGAGCATTTTTTGCGCTTCTGTACCCGCTTTTATAAGTCTTCCTGTGTGTTTTTCAACTGCAACAACGGCAGGTTCACGAAGCCCTATCCCCTTACCTCTGATATATGCGAGTATATTCGAAGTACCGAGATCAAGCGCTATATCGTTTTCAAAAAATAGCATTATTTCACCTCATAAGTATTGTAGACATTATTTTTTTGCTTTAATCACGCCTTTTGGCAACACATGCGCCCATAACGCAGTCAGCACCACCTCGAAGCAGTGTTTTCGCACTCTCCGACATGGTCGAGCCTGTCGTGAATATATCATCTATTAATAAAATTTTCGCATTTTCGACCAGCTCATTATTGCAAACCGAATATGCGCCCAATATATTTATCTTCCTTTTTTCCGCTTCATTTCCGATTGCGGACTGTGCTTTTGTGTCAGTATTTTTCTCTAACAGCTTCACCGGCTTCATATCTAAGAGTTTTCCGACTTCAATCGCAAGAAGTTCCGCTTGGTCATATCCCCTCTGCCTCAGCCTCTTTTTGCTGACCGGAATCCATGTCAAAACCGTAAAACCATCTTCAAACTCTTTTCTTATGCTTTCAGCAAGCATGGGTGCATAAATTTCGGCGTAATTTTTTCTGCTTGAGAATTTAAAGCGGTGAAGAGATTTTCTCACATATTTTTCGTAGTACAAAGGCGCTGTGCAACTTGTTATAAAATCCGCCGATGAGCTGTTATTCCCTCGTGTGTATGGGAGGAAAAATCCACAGTGCTCACACATACCGCTGTAATTTGACTTTATAATCTTACTGCAAAACGCGCATTTCGGCGGAAACAGCAAATCCAAAATCGAATTTAAAATCTTCATCTAATCTCTCCGCATAGCCTCGCCCTAAGTCCGCTGTAGCGTCTTGTAACTCTGTGGTTGTCTATCATATAATGAACGACATTATCATCACCGACAGCTATTAACAACTCTCTTGCGCGAGTTATCGCAGTGTATAAAATCGAGCGTGACAAAAGCATAGGCGAGCCTTTACCCGTGGATAAAACCACCGCTCTATATTCGCTACCCTGTGATTTATGTACGGTCATGGCGTATGCGTGCTCAAGCTCTGAGAGCATGTCAAACTCATATTGTGCAATTTTTCCATCAAAATCTATTTGTAAATTTTCATCATGCAAGTCTATAGAAACTATGAAACCGATGTCCCCGTTAAAAACTCCTGCACCCTCTTCGGTTTCATCTTTTTTGTGCCAGATTATATCGTAGTTATTGCGAATTTGCATAACCCTGTCGCCCTCACGAAAAACGATTTCGCCAAATTTCTTCTCTTTTTTCTGAGGATTTGCCGGATTTAATGCCTCTTGCAATTTTTGATTGAGGTTAACTGTGCCCTGTTCTCCACGTCTTGTGGGAGACAAAACCTGTATATCTCGGCTTGGGATTTTCATTTTTTCAGGTAAACGTGTTGTGCAGAGTTCGACCAAAGTCTCTATGGCTTTTGGTGCTTCTGCTCTTTTTAAAAAGAAAAATCCATTCTTATTTTCATTCAAACTCGGGTGCTCTCCACGGTTAATCATATGGGCATTTCGAACTATGTAACTCTCCTCGCTTTGACGAAAAATCTCTGTCAAACGCACAGTTTTTATGACTTCACTGCGGATAATATCAAGAAAAACATTACCAGCGCCCACACTTGGAAGCTGGTCGGCATCTCCGACCAAAATAAGCCTACAATTCGGCGGTAAGGCACGTAAAACCGAACGCATGAGAACTATATCAACCATAGAGCACTCGTCCAATATCAAGGCATCACATTTAAGTGGGTCAGCTTCGTTTCTTCTAAACGTGACTCCCCCATCTGTTCCAAATCCAGCCTCCAAAAGCCTGTGAACCGTGTGAGCTTGTCTGCCTGTCAATTCACTCATACGCTTGGCGGCACGTCCGGTCGGTGCAGCTAAAAGCGTGTCCATTTCCATTTCGTCAAACATGCGTAATATCGCACGTATACAGGTTGTTTTACCTGTTCCGGGGCCACCTGTCAAAGCCATAACACTGTTGGATTCAGCCGTTTTTATGGTCTCTAATTGGAGTTCTGCGTAGCTTATGCCCTCTTCTTCTTGCAAATTTTCCAAGAATTTATCTATTTTAGGAAATTTTTCAGGCGATATACTTTTCATAAGTAGTAGCTTTTCAGCGGAATATCTCTCCGCATCATATAGGCTATTTAAGTAGCAAGCGGAAACACCTGCCACTGATTCGTTAATTATCTCACCGTTTTCGATAAGATTTTCCATCTGTTCGTCAACCAGTGCATCTTCAACTTCGATAAGGCTAACAGTCGCGGCAGCGAGCTTCTCTTTCGGTATGAATGAATGACCGTTATTTAAATTGTGCATAAGCTCGAAAACAATAGCGGCGGCAATTCTTTGTGGAGAACTGCCCTCCATGCCGAGGTTTATCGCAAGTGCGTCAGCATCGGAAAATTTTCCGCCTATATGCTCTGCACAAATCACAAATGGATTTTGCTCCAAAACCTCAGTCGAACCATCGCCATAAAACCTATAAACCCTAACCGCCAACTGAGCTGGCAAGCCGTTTACATACAAAAACTCTATCAGCCTTCTCATTCCAGCCTGTTTTTTGTAGCTTTCGGATATTGCTCTCGCTTTTTTAAGGCTTATCCCCCTAATTTCGGCGAGTTTTTCAGGTGTTTTTTCCAAAACTTCAAAGGTCTTTTCCCCGAACTTATTCACAATAAGCGTAGCGGTTGCAGGACCAATTCCCTTGATTGCTCTGCTGGCTAAATAGCTATAAATCGCCTCTTTACTCGTTGGCATAACACGCTCTGCAAACTGCACAGAAAATTGTCTTCCGTGGCTTGAATGGCGTGTCCACTCTCCATATAAAATTAGGTGCTCGCCTCTCGCAGAAAACGGCAGACAACCGACGGCGTTGAATCCCTCGCCGTCGGTGCTCTCCATCTTTAATACAGTGTATCCATTTTCTTCATTCTGAAAAATTATAGATTCAACCGTTCCTGCAATCTCTATCAGCTCGTTTTCGCTGCTCATACGTCTCCTTTTGCAAGGTAAACCCTACTGTTATTTCTCGTTAAAATTTCTGCAATAAATTTAGTTTCTTCGTCCATTCCAAGGTCGATTATGGTTATATCGGCATCAAGTGCGCCATTTTCTCTCAGCCATAACAAATCCCTAACCGTTTTTTCAAGCTCCGCTTTTTGTCCCGAAACCCTAATCTGAACGTCAATTTTCATCCCCTCAGTTATGCTTACGGGCAAATGAAATGTACCGCAAATATACCAGATACAGTACATAAGTATTCCTGAAATAGCAAGTGCAAATATAAGTTCAATGACCATTTTTTTGCCTCCTTGCACTATTTTATGCAAAGCAAGCAGTTTTTGTCAAAGTTCTATGCAAAAAGACTTGAAAATCCGTGAGACAATGCCGTCACTATAATTCCCGCAACGACAACGCCTAAAAATATCGACGGAATAGCATTTTTCATTCTCATGTTGACAAGCGATGCTATCAACGCACCTGTCCACGCACCCGTGCCGGGGAGCGGAATGGCAACGATTATAAGAAGTCCCCAAAATTGGTATTTATGGACTTTTTCCCATTTTCCTCTGGCACGATTTTCGATTTTATCAAGTAAATTTGAAATCCAACTAAAATGTTTTCTCATAAACTTAAAAATCTGTCTAATAAATAGTATAATAAACGGCACTGGAATACAGTTTCCGATTATACTCACGAACATGACTGTCAGTGGGTCTAATCCTAATCCAACGCCAATTGGAATAGCACCTCTAAGCTCCACAATCGGAAGCATTGAAACTATAAACACCGTTAAAAGCTCGTTTTTCCCAAACTCCAAAAGAGCCTCAGCAATTCCCACTAGTGCAGATCACCTTCCTTTTCCAAAACATGTTTTAAAAACTTACCTGTGTAGCTTCTCTCGCATTTAATGCAGTCCTCTGGTGTGCCTGCAAATATGAGTTCGCCGCCACCAGTACCGCCCTCAGGTCCGAGGTCAATAATATGGTCAGCAGTTTTAATAATATCAAGATTGTGTTCGATTACAACTATTGTGTTGCCCATTTCGACCAGTCTATTCAGCATCTCTATAAGTTTATGAACGTCTGCAACGTGTAGACCAGTTGTCGGCTCGTCTAAAACATAGACCGTTTTTCCTGTGCTACGCTTGCTTAATTCTGTTGCAAGTTTAACTCTCTGTGCTTCACCACCCGAAAGAGTTGTACTTGATTGCCCTAGGCGCACATAGCCAAGCCCAACATCCATAATGGTTTGAACTTTGTCGCGAATTTTCGGAATATTTCCGAAAAACGACAGTGCTTCTTCAACAGTCATATCCAAAACTTCGGAAATATTTTTTCCTTTGTAGCGAACTTCTAAAGTCTCCCTGTTATATCGCTTGCCTTTGCAAACCTCACAGGGAACATAAATATCGGGCAAAAAGTGCATTTCGATTTTTAACAAACCATCACCCGAGCAGGATTCACAGCGACCACCACGTACGTTAAAAGAAAAACGACCAGCTTTATATCCACGCATTTTTGCATCCTGAGTATTGGCGAAAAGTTCACGAATTTCGGTGAACACGCCTGTGTAAGTCGCCGGATTCGAACGTGGAGTTCTGCCAATAGGGCTTTGGTCGATTGCAATGATTTTATCAACATTTTCAAGTCCCATAATTCCATCGGATTTACCTGGGCGACATTTCATACGGTTTAGTTCTGATGCCAGTGTTTTATAAAAAACTGAGTTTATAAGTGAAGATTTTCCGCTACCCGAAACACCAGTGACACATGTAAAAATTCCAAGTGGGATGTCTACATCTAGGTTTTTCAGATTGTTTTCACTCGCATTTTTAATAGTAAGCGCTTTTCCATTTCCGCTTCTTCTCTCACTTGGGATTGGAATGGATTTTTTGCCACTTAAATATTGACCTGTAACGGATTTTTCGCATTTCACAATATCTTCAACTGTGCCTGCAAATACGATTTCTCCGCCATGAACTCCCGCTCCGGGGCCTACGTCAACTATATAGTCGGCAGCGAGCATAGTATCCTCATCATGCTCTACAACAATTAGAGTGTTTCCAATATCACGAAGCTCTTTAAGCGTGTTTAAAAGCATCTCATTATCTCTTTGGTGCAATCCAATCGATGGCTCGTCCAAAATATAAAGTACACCCATAAGTGAAGAACCTATTTGAGTTGCAAGCCTAATTCTCTGGCTTTCGCCACCCGAAAGTGTGCCTGCTGTTCTCGCTAGAGTTAAATATTGAAGTCCGACACTATTTAAAAAGCCAAGTCTTTCTCGAATTTCTTTTAAAATTCTGTCGGCTATAAGTGCATCTTTCCCAAACAGCTCCAGTCCTTCGACAAAAGCAAGTGCGTCAGAAACAGATTTTGCAGTGAAATCCGCAATATTAATTTCTCCTACAGTTACAGCTAAAACTTCTTTTTTAAGCCTAAGCCCCTCACAATGTGGACAACAGTATTCGTCCATGCACTGCTCAAGCTCTGTACGCATGGCTGGGCTTTGAGTTTCACGGTATCGTCTTTCGATATTGTTTGCTATGCCCTCAAAAGCTTGGTTTAAAGTGCCTTTGCCCCTCGCTTGGTCATAATGTAGCACTATTTTTTCGCCTTTAGTTCCGTAAAGCAAGATATCAATAATTTCATCCGAAAGTTTTGCGATTGGGTCAGTTAGTTTAAACTTATACTTCTTCGCAAGTGCATCATAATACATCTTTGCAATTCCATCGTTTTTCACATTTCCCCAACCAGAGGCAGAAATTCCGCCCTCGTAAATCGAAAGCTGTTTATTTGGAAAAATCATTTCAGGGCTTACACGAAGCTGAGTTCCAAGACCCATGCACTCAGAACAAGCACCAAAAGGATTGTTGAAGCTAAACATTCGTGGAGTTAACTCTTCAATACTGATACCGCAGTCCTCACAGGCATAGTTTTGTGAAAACAAAAGTTCTCTATCCTCACCAACTATATCGACAATGACAATGCCACCTGCGAGATTTGAAGCGATTTCCATTGAGTCTGTCAGTCTGTGCATGATGTCGTCTTTCATGACAAGACGGTCAACCACTATTTCTATATTGTGTTTTTTATTTTTATCAAGTTTTATTTCCTCGGCGAGCTCGTACATACTGCCGTCAACTCTCGCACGGACAAAACCGCTTTTTCTTGCGTCTTCAAACACCTTAGCATATTCGCCCTTACGCGAGCGAATAACAGGCGCTAGAATTTGAATTCTAGTTCCGATGGGCAGTTCAGCGATTTGGTCTGTGATTTGGTCTATGGATTGTTGCTTAATTTCCTTTCCACACTCAGGACAATGCGGAACACCAATTCTCGCCCACAGGAGTCTGAGATAGTCGTAAATCTCAGTCACTGTACCGACAGTTGAGCGTGGGTTATGCGAGGTTGTTTTTTGGTCTATGGATATAGCCGGCGACAAGCCCTCTATATAATCTAAATCCGGTTTTTCTTTTTGACCTAAGAATTGTCGAGCATAGCTCGATAGTGACTCGACATATCTACGCTGACCCTCAGCGTAAATTGTGTCAAAAGCAAGTGAAGTTTTTCCGCTTCCAGACAAACCGGTGAAAACAACAAGCTTGTCACGTGGGATTTCTAAGTCTATATTTTTAAGGTTATTTTCTCTTGCGCCTTTGATTTTTATAAGTTCTCTCATTAAATTCCTCCGACAAAGTTTAAAACAATGTCATTTTTAGTTGCATGAGTGGTATTATACATTAAAAAAACATTAATTTCAAGGCATGAAAAGAAAAATTAGATTTTTATTCACAAAAGTGTTGACAATTGTAAAAACTTGTGGTACTATATCTGAGCGACCTGTTATGGAGAGATGTCCGAGCGGTTTAAGGAGCTGGTCTTGAAAACCAGTGACTCG
>CAYJLH010000060.1:0-14739 GCA_964370925.1 uncultured Oscillospiraceae bacterium
CCAGCTATTGCAAGACCACACCCCGAAGGTGGCTATGAGCTAGTATCGGGACATCAATTCTACTGCCGTTAGATTTGAGAATATTGCAGTAAATTCCAAGGTTTTCAAGACTTTTTGAAAGTCTGCGAAGAACCTTTGCGACATTCTAAATATCAAGCCTGACGAATTCACAAAAATGTGGAATTTATCTAAGAAAATAGAAAAAACTCCGACACAAAAAGATGTGACGGAGCTTCACAATTTACTCAAAAAGTTAAAGATTTTTGCGTTGATTGAAACATCAGGTGATGTATCTTTTGCTAAAAAATATGTGAAAATTGTCGGTGATATTTACGCTTTTAATCAAACGATTTTTTGGTTTATCAAGGAGCGTCTGATGAAATAGACTTCATGCGAGCCTTGTCGATTGGTTACTCATATAGAAGATGCAGAAACTGCGGACACATATTTTTAATTACACATTTTTACAAAACCGATTACTGTGACAGACCTTTAAAAGACAATCCAAAACGTATTTGCAGACTTATAACAAGGCTTACCGAAGATTTAATGCTGATAAACACAGAGGGCATATTACATTTTCAGAGTGGAAAATAGCCACAAATAGGCTTCGTGATTTGCGTGATATGGCAACGATGGGTAAGTTCAGAGATGATGAATTTGAAAAAATTACGCAGTCTGAAGTTCTTTATAATGAGCTTGGGATAGTTAAAAAGTAGGTGGTTTTTTGGAAGAAATATTAGAACTAAATTGGATGCATTCTTTGTATCACTATTTTTAAGATTTTACGTATTTACACAGTTTATTTTATGCAATCCTTTTGTTTGATATTTTATTTATAAATTTTTCTAGTCGTATCTCTTTCTAAAAATTTTCCTTCAATTATTTTTAAAGATGGTTCATAATCTTCGTTGTTAATAGCATCATAAATCATCTCAATAGTCACATCAATCATTGTTTCTATAGGCTGATGAACAGTGGTCAAATTATAAGAGAGCATAGACGCCCCTGGGATATTATCAAAACCTACAACAGAAATATCCTCAGGCACTTTTTTGTCCGTGTGATATTTTAAATAATCCAAAACACCAAGCGCAGTTAAGTCATTAGAGCAAAAACATGCGTCAACATCTGGCGCAATTTTAAGTATTTCCTCGATTGCGCTCATTCCCTCTTCATAAGTATATCCACCGCTGACCACAGTGAGGTCGTTTATTCCCATCATATTTAACTGCGTCATATAGCCAAGTTTTCTGTCTGTACTTGTTGTTGAACTGGCATCAGCTTCTATATATGCAAATTTTCTGCAACCTGTTTTGTATAAATGTTTTGCAATTAATTGTCCACACTGTAAGTCGCTACAGCAAACAGCGCTGGCATTGCTTTGGGGTATGTATCTATTGAATAGTATAAGCGGAGTACCCCTATCGCTACAAAGTTGGGCAAGTCTTGTGGTGCTTCTTGCACCAAAACCAATGACAGCGTCAACCCTATAACGGAATAGCTTATCAGCAACAGTGTCTATATCGCTGTTGCTTTTTGCTAGAAACAACAAGGTTTGCAGTCCTTTTTCTTGCAATTTTGTGACCATAAGGCTAATTGCTTTGGAGATAAAGGGTGTTGCAAGCGTGCTTGTTACTATAGCTATTATATTTGTATGATTGGATAAAAGACTGCTGGCGATAGCGTTAGGAAAATATTGAAGCTCCTCCGCCGCAGCAAAAACACGCTGTCTTAATTCCTCATTTAAATTGTATGAAGGACTGTATGCCCTTGAAACAGTTGATTGAGAAACGCCGGCGAGTTTTGCAACGTCTTTTGAAGAAACCATTTTTTTTGTCTGTTTTGCGTTTTTTGCTTCCATAGTTATAAACACCTTTCAGAAAAGCTATTCTGAGATTATATTAATTTTAAAATTTTTTTATAAAAATAACATATTTTTATGTAAAACGATTAGTTTTATCTACTCAATTGAATTATATCACCTTACTAATAAATAGTCAATAAACTTATACAATATTACATATATAATATTAAACAAATGGTCTGATTGTGCAAAATGAATAAATAATACGTTAATTTTTGTATTTGTAAATAGTGAAAAAATTCACTTTTCCTATTGACTTTTAAAAAAATTGTGATAGACTTTAGCTTAAGAATACGAATTCTGAAAAACGACTTCGATTTTCTAGAAAATTACATTTATTTACATTATTAGGAGGAAATATCATGGAAAAAAGAGAAAACTACATCGGCAAGAAGGCTTCACATTGGTGGCAAGACAAGAGCTATGAAGAAGTTATGGAGCACGCAAAAAAATGTGACATCGCAATTCTACCAATCGGTTCAATTGAAATGCACGGACCACATTGCCCAACAGGTCATGACACATACCAACTTTTCCCAATGCTTGAAATGGTCGCTGAAAAAACTGGTGCAATTTTGCTTCCACCACAATGGTACGGCGGTCACCCACATCATCACTGGGGCTTCCCTGGAACTATTCCACTCCAAAACGCAACACTTGCAGAAGTTCTAAAAGACATCGTTCGTGGCGTTAAAGTTGCTGGATTTAATAAGGTCATTTTCTTCTTTGGACACGGTCAAGCTTTCGTTACAAACTATGTTGTTCAAGAAATTGGTAGAGAAGGTTATTTCGTTCTTTCGGTTATGTTCCAAAACATGGTTCGTGACTGCCACAATGATATCTTCGAAACACCTTTCTGGCACGCTGACGAAGCTGAAACATCAATAGGAATGTACACTTTTGGCGATTTAATCGACATGTCAAAATGCGTTGACAAGCAAGGCGAACAACTTGGAATGCAAACTGCTGAACCACTTGTAAGCCGTGACTTCGTTACTGCTCCAACAGAGCACACTTCATGCAAACCAATGCGTTTCGACGAAGGTACAGTTTCAATGCCAGAGTGGGGTGACCTTGAATATGGTATCAAAGGTGACCCATCAAAAGCAAGCTGGGAAAAAGGTAAAAAATACGTTGAAGTTATCGCAGAACGCATGTGCGCTCTTGTTGAAGACGTTAAAGCAAAACACCCAGTTGGCACAGAGCCCAAAACAAGCCTTTGGACCGACAAACTTTGCAGCAGATAAGATAGGAGCTTAAAAAATGTCATATTTTAAAAATGTGTCAGCAGCTACACCTACAAGGTTTTGGATTAACAATGTAACTCGTAAACAAGCCGAAATGGCTCTTGAAGCAGGCGCTACAGGTTGCACACAAAATCCATCATATACATATAAAATGCTTACGACCAAAGATGCTGCGGAGAAAGACTACGTATTCAGCGTTCTTGATACACTTCTTGATATTGAAGACAATGACGACGTTCAAGTTGAGCTTCAAAGACTTCTTGTAAACGAAGTTGCAAAAACTTTCATGCCTCTTTATGAAGCAACAAACGGCAAGCAAGGTTATGTAAGCATTCAAGGTGACCCATTTAAAGAAGATGCAGACAGCATTATCAAGTTTGCACTTAAAAACATTGAAGCGTCACCAAACATCATGGCTAAAATCCCAGCTACTGAAGATGGATTTAAAGCTATAGAATACCTTATCCCAAAAGGTGTGCCTCTAAACGTAACAGAAGTTATGTCTGTAGCTCAAGCTATGGAAACTTGTGAAATTTACGAGAAATGTACAAAAGGTATGAAAAACCCAGCTCCGATTTATTACTCACATATTGCAGGTATTTTTGATGATTGCCTAAAAAATCAGAAAAAAGCTGAAAATATCGAAATCGAAGATGGTGTATTGTGGGAGGGCGGAATTTCCGTTGCTAAAAAAGTCATGCAAATGACAAAAGAGCTATACCCACAAGTTGGATTTATCGGCGGTGGCGCAAGAGGTCTTCACCATTTCACAGAAATGGTTGGTGGAGACGCTTGTATCACAATCAACTGGGAAGGAACAGCTGATAAACTAATCGAATTAAACCCACCTGTTGTGCAAAACTTCCTTCGCCCTGTTGCACACAGCACAATAGACAAGCTATGTGAAAAGTTTGACACTTACCGCAAAGCTTACTTCCGTTCCGAGCTCACATCACATGAATATGAGGAATTTGCTCCTGTTGTTCTCTTCCGTGAGTCTTTCGAACAAGCTTGGAAAGATGCACTTGTTATAATTGCAGACAGAAAAGCACAAAAACGCTAACACTCTCTATCCATATATATCCAATACACGGCAACCCCAGCTACCCCTTAACTAATAATTAAGGGGTAGCAACAAATATGACTTTTGGAGGACAAGAATGAATCGAAGAGAACAATTTAAAAGTGCAGCAAATCATGAAAATGGCGCACCGCTAATCGTTGATTTCGGAAAGCACATTGGTTCCCCTCATAAGAGGATGTATCCAGCACTGCGTGAAGCATTGGGCTTGCCCACTAAAGAGTATAGCATTATAGACCATATGGCACAAAACTGCAGAATAGATGAAGATGTTTTACAAGCACTTGACGTTGATGTCAGATGGCTAACGCCTGATTTAACCGCAGGCGCAAGAATGGAAGGCGACACCTTCTACGACATGTGGGGCGTTAAATTCAAAAACGATGGCGTTCACTACGCTATGTGTGAAAACCCACTGGAAGACGTCGACGATGTTAAAGAAATTGTAAACGACAAATATTATCCAGACCCAAATAATCCCGACCTTTTCAAAGGTCTTGAAGAAGAAGCTAAACGTCTTTATGAGACGACTGATTATATTTTAGGCGCAGACGGAATGAAGCAAGGTTTGCTTCAATGCGCACTTCAAATGCGTGGATATGAAACATTCATGTGTGATTTGCTCACAGATGAAGAGCTTGTAAACGCATTTTTAGACAAAATTCTAGAAGTTCAAATGAATATGTGGACTAAATATCTCGAGAAAGTCGGAAAATATGTGCAAATTGCATTTATCACAGACGACTATGGCACACAGGTATCTATGCTAATCTCTCCTGATACCTATTTAAAATACATTCACCCAAGAAACAAAAAACTTATCGACCACATTAAAAGCCTAGCCGACGTTAAAGTTATGCTTCACTGCGATGGTTCAATACTTCCCATTTTAAATGATATTATTGACAGCGGTGTTGATATCTTAAACCCCATGCAAACAACGCTAGAGTGCCTTAAAGACACAAAAGCGATGAAAGAAACATATGGTGACCGTCTTATGTTCCACGGTGGCATTGATGTTCAAAGACTGCTTCCTATGTCAGATATTGACACAATTTGCAGTGAAACAAGACGTATTGTCGGTGACCTTTGGAACAAAAAGGGTGGTTACATAATTGCACCTTGCCACAATATTGAAGAAAATATTGAACCTAAAAAAATTATCGCAATGTACGAAACGATTAAAGAAATCCGCAACGCACAGTAGTAAGTAATTAGACTTAAATATAATTTTTTTAAATGAAAGTGAGGACAAGAAAATGAAAAAATGGCTTTATCTAATCCTATGTTTAACACTGATGGTATCTGTAGTCGCTTGTGGTGGCGGTGAAGAAGCACCTGTTGAAGGCGACGCTCCTGAAGCTAGTGGCGAAACAATCACTATCAAAATCGGTACTGTTGTTTCAGAAAACAACCCAGCAGCAGAAACTCTTGAACTTTTCAAAACAAGACTTGCAGAAGAAACAGACGGTAGAATGGAAGTTATTATCTATTATTCAGGTCAAATCGGTGGCGAACCTGAAATGCTAAAACAAGCTGTTGCAGGCGACATTCAAATGTTTGTAACAAACCCTGTTCTTACAAGTAGTACTATCACTCCCCTAGCCGCTATGGAAAGAATGTTTATCTTCAACGACTGGGATCACGCTATGCGTTTCCTAGACAGTGAAGCTGGCGACTATCTACTAGATGCTTATAACATGGTTGAGCTTCAAGGTTTGACATTTATGCCTATCGGCTTCCGTCAATATACAAACAGTAAGCACCCAATCGCAACAATTGAAGATTTTAGCGGTATCAAAATGCGTGGATATAGCGAAACTCAAATCGCAGCTTGGGAATCTGTCGGCGCAAACCTAAGCTCTGTTGCTTGGAATGAGCTATTCACAGCACTTCAAACAAACCTAATTGACGCACAAGAAGCAGCTATCACAGGTGTTGTTGACGCTAAACTTTATGAAGTTCAGCCTTATATCACTCTAACAGACCACCAACTTTCAACTGACGTTTTGGCAGCAAGCCAAACATTCCTAGATTCTCTATCTGAAGAAGACAGAACTCTAATCGAAACAGTTGCAAAAGAAGTTGGCGAATATCACCGCGGAATTGCTGTTGAAGCAGTTGAAGAAATGATTGTCCAAGTTGAAGAATATGGCTGTGAAGTCACAGCAATGACAGCAGAAGCAAAAGGCGAAATGCGTGAAGCTATCGGTGTTGTCGTTGACCCTGTTATCGTTGGTGTTGCAGGACAAGAAGCATACGACATCGTTGATGACGCTGTTGAGGCGACTAGAGAAGGTTAGTAGTCAAATTCAAAAGGGTTAAATATTTGATATAGCATGGTATGTCCGTTTAGGGGTTCTTGAATTATTAATAATTGTTGAATCTCTAAGCGGATATATTCTATCTTGAAATGGAGAGATGTAATGAAAAAAACTTTGAGATGGTTTAACATAAATTTTGAGCCGATATTTATGGCAATCACTTTTTATGCAATATGCCTGATAATAACTGTCCAAGTTATCCTAAGATTTTTCTTCGAAGCCGGATTTTCATGGGCTGAAGAAGTTGTAACCTTTATATTCGTTTGGTCAGTTTTTCTCGCCGTTCCATATGTAACTAAAAATAACAAGCATATCAATGTTGGTGTTATACGTGACCTACTCCCCACTACAGTAAGAAAAATTATAATGATTTTAACTGATATCGCAATCATCGGTGTTGCTGTTGTGTTATTCATAGGAGCATTTGAAGTTGTTGAGTCAACTTCTATGTTCAACGAAAGAGCAAACACTGTTGACATAAGTATGAACTGGAAATTTGCCGCTCCTGCTGTTGGGTACGCAATCATGATTTTAAGAGGTTTGCAAACTTTAATTTGGAAAATTATGAAATTTAATCGTTCCTTTGACTTATTTGCAAATCCAGGCGGTTGCTACACAGGAATTGAAGAAATTTGCTTCGTTGCAAATGAAACTGAAAAAGCTGATTTAATTCGTATGCAAAAGCCTGAGACTCTTGACGAACTAAAACAAATACAAAACAAGAAAAATAATGGAAAAGTGAATGGAGGTAAGGCATAATAATGATTTTACAATTATTCGGTACATTTCTAGGGCTTCTCCTTCTATCATTTCCAATCTTTGCCGCTCAGGGTATAGCTTCTCTGTTTTTGATGAGCACAAATGATGTCATCAGTCAGCAAAGTTTTGTTAATGCTGTTACAGAAGGACTTGCTTCATTCACACTAGTCGCCGTTCCACTATTCACCTTCGCAGGTGACATTATGGGTAAAGGCGGAATTTCAAAAAGACTTTTAGATGTCGCAAAAATCCTGTTCGGAAACATGACAGGCGGACTTGGAATTGTTTCCATCGTTGCTTGTATGCTTTTCTCCGCTATTTCAGGCACAGGCTCTGCAACAGTTGCCGCTATCGGACTTATCATGATACCTCTTATGGTTAAAGATGGATATGATAAATCATACGGTGCTTCACTGGTTGCAACAGCCGGTACAATCGGTGTTATCATTCCTCCAAGCGTTTGCCTTGTTGTTTATGCAGTTTCTGCTAACACATCAGTTAGCTCACTGTTTACAGCAGGTATTCCAACCGGTGTTTTAATTGGTGTTTCTCTATGTATCTATGCTTACATTTCTTCAAAGAAAAACGGCTATAGAATTGCAGTTAAAGAGCAATATACACTTAAAAAATCACTAAAAATTATTGTTGGAGCTCTTCCAGCGTTTGCAATTCCTGTTATCGTTCTAGGTGTTATTTACGGCGGACACGCAACACCAACAGAAGCTGCGGCGATTGCTTGCGCACTTGGAATTCTTCTTTCAGTATTTGTTTACAAAGAAGTTAAGCTAAAAGAGCTTCCCTATCTTGGATTTAGAGCAGTTTGGATAAGCACACCTGTTGTTTTCGTAATCGGCTTGTCCTCTGGTTTTGGTAGAATTCTTGCTATCACTCAAATGCCAACAACTATCGCAGAAGGAATTTTAAGTCTTTCACAAAACCCAATAGTTATCATTTTGCTAATCAACCTACTTCTTCTAATCGTTGGTGCATTTATGGAAACAAACGCATCTATCATTATACTAACTCCAATTTTGTTACCAATCGTACAAGAACTTGGTTACTCAGCAGTTCACTTCGGTATTATCATGGTATTCAACCTCGCAATCGGATTTATCACACCGCCACTAGGTGCAAACCTATTTATGGCAGCTGAAATTTCAGGTGTTCCATATGACATACTGGCACGGAAGATATGGCCGTGGATAATAGTTATGATTGTGATTTTGATGATAATTACATATATCCCAGAAATATCCCTATTCCTACCCAGAATGATGGGCATGTCCACTTAAGCAGTTCACTTCTACCCCGAAAATTAAATATGCAATTTTTGGGGTAGTTTAATTTTATTAAATCAAAAGATAAAAACGGAGGTTTTTCCAGTGCTAAAGATTAATGAAACATTTGTAAACCCTGTAAAATCACTACTAAAAGAAAAAAAGAAAGTTTGTGGAGGTTGGCTTCAACTGGCAAGCACGCTTTCATCAGAAATTATGGGCAAGGCAGAATTTGATGTCCTTATGGTTGACATGGAGCACGGTCCATCAGACTTCTCCCTACTTCTTGCTCAATTCCAAGCACTAAAAGGCTATGGTGTTTCACCATTTGTTAGAGCACCTTGGAATGATTTCGTTGCAATTAAGCGTATATTAGACGCTGGCGCATATGGTGTACTTGTACCTTATGTAAATACAAAAGAGGAAGCAGAGCTTGCAGTTAGCGCAACTATCTATCCACCACATGGAATTCGTGGCGTAGCTCCAAGCCCAAGAGCTCCCGGTTATGGCATGAACTCAAGAAACTATCTTGACCACGCTGATGAGCAAATCGTTGTTATGACAGCTGTTGAAACACCTGAAGCTATTGCAAATCTTGACGAAATTTTGACAGTCGAAGGACTTGACGGTATTTTCATCGGTCCTATGGATCTTGCTACTTCAATGGGTCATAGATTTAACCCAGGTCACGAAGAAGTTAAAGCCGCTGTTGCAAAAGTTGAAGAAAAAGTTTTTGCAAGTAATAAATATCTAGCTTCTGTTGCTCCAAACCTTGAAGCTGCTAAAGCTATGTATGACAGAGGTTATTCACTAGTACTTGTTATGTCAGACGCAGGAACTGTTGCAAAAGCTGCAATGGAAACAACTGCAAAATTTAAAGAAATGTATCCCAACAGATAAGAAAGGATTTTGAATATTATGAGAAAGCCAAGAGTTGCTATTATTACATACGGAGACGAGAGAGAACACGAGTATAACGTTCTATATAAAAAACTAGTTGAGCCAAGACACGAACTTGCTAAACAATGGGTTATAAATAACGGTTTTGACGTTATCGAATGCGGAAAACCAGCACGTTCGAAAACAAGCATTTCAGAGCAAGTTGATTACATCAGATCTCAAAACCCCGACGTTTTGATTGCGCATATCCCATGTTGGTCACTTCCAAATATGGTATGTCGTGGAGTTGAGCTTTTAGGAATTCCAACTGCTCTAGTTTCAAACGACAGCCCAAGCACTCACGGTACAGTTGGACTTTTAGGTTCTGGCGGTGCGCTAAACCAAATTGGTTATAAACACATTAGAATTAGAAAAGAATGGGACAGCGAAGATCAAAGCGACTTCCAAAACAAACTTGTTCCATTTATTAAAGCGGCTTTCTGCAAAGGCGTTATCAAAGGTTCAACTTTTGGTATGTTCGGCGGAAGATCACTAGGTATAGACACAGGTACTCACGATTCTATGCAATGGCGTAAAATCTTTGGTGTTGACACTGAGCACATCGACCAAAGCGAAATTTTGAGAATTGCTCCTATGATTGAGGACGAGAGAGTTAAAAACTTCATCAAATATCTATCAGACCACAGCAAATGCGTTAAATATGATGAAGAAAAACTAACTCCAGCAAAACTTGACCTTCAAACACGTTGCTACCTTGCAACTAAAGAGCTTACAGCTGCTAAAAATGTCGATTTTGCGGCAATTAAATGTATGCCTGACATGACAAACAACCATGTGGCGCAGTGCTTATCTGCGACATTTCTTCCTAGTAATTTTGACCCAGAAGGTAAAAAAGACTCTACCCCTATAGCTTGTGAAGCTGACGCCGATGCCGCCCTCACGATGTTCATGCTTAAAAATCTATCAGGTGGCACTCCCACATGGTTTGCCGATGTAAGCCACATTGATATGGAAAGAAATGTAATCTACTTCCCCAACTGCGGCGGTATGTGTGCATGGTATGCAGCTCGCTCTGACGATGATAAAGAAAACATGAAAAACATCGAATTGCGTTTTGCAAACCGTCCAGCTGGCGGTTCTTCACAGTTCTTTATTGCAGCACCAGGCGAAGTTACACTTGCTCGTCTTACAAGAAAAGACGGTAAATATGTTATGACTGCTTTCACAGGAAAAATGAAAACTCCTTCAACAGAAGAGCTAGACGCTTGGATTAAAGCTCGTGGTATTCACCAACTACCAACAGCATTCATCGACGTTGAAATCGACCTTGAAGAGCTTGTTGATACTTTCGATTCAAACCACATGGTTTGCGTTGCCGGTACTTATATCACAGAACTAACTCACCTTTGCAATCTATACGATATCGAACTAAATTTAATGTAATTTAAGAGGTTTTTTGATATGAAACTTAAGGATAAAGTAGCTATAATCACTGGCGGTACAAAAGGTATTGGCTATGGTATCGCCGAAGAATATCTAAAAGAAGGCGCAAAAATCATCATCACAGGTAGAAACGAAACTGACGGTAAAAACGCTGAAACAGAGCTTTCTAAAATCTCTACCAACGTTAAATATGTCCGTGAGGACGTTTCAAAACTAGACGACCTTCAAAACAGTGTTGACAAAGCAGTTGAGATTTTTGGTGGACTTGATATCTATGTTGCAAACGCAGGTATTAATGACTCTAAGAAAACTCACTTCCTTGAAATTACTGAAGAGAGCTATAACACTATCATGGATATAAACCTTAAAGGTCTTTTCTTTGGTGGTCAATATGCAGCTCGCCAAATGGCAAAACAAGGCAGAGGCGGCGCACTTATCAACATTTCTTCAGTTAACTCATACCTAGGTCTTGACTCACAAGTTGTTTACACAACTTCGAAAGGTGCTATAACTCAGCTTACAAAAGTTCAGGCTATTGCACTTGTAGACACTGATATCAGAGTTAACGCTATTGCCCCCGGTGCTATCGAAACTGACCTTATGAGAAGAGTTGGCAGTGACCCTGACCTTATGAACACAATTCTTTCAAGAATTCCACAACGCAGAATTGGTTCACCAAACGAGTGCGGAAGACTTGCAGTTTACCTAGCTTCTGACGATGCTAACTACATTTTCGGTCAAACAATTTTCATCGACGGCGGTAGAGGTTTCCAAGCTTTCCCAACTCCTGGTTACAAAACTGTTAAGACTGAAAACTAAGCAAAGGCAGGTGCTAGAATGCTTGATGTAAAAGTCTTTGATAATGCATTTTACGATGTATTTGATGTAGAACAAGATTTAATTTGTCTCAGCGATGAGTTTAAATTCACAGAAGGGCCAATTTGGGACAAGGCAGAGAAAAAATATATTTTTAATGATATAGCTGCCTCCACCTCCTACACATACGACCCCTCGAAAAATGAATTTAAGCCTCTTCGTGACGGTACAACATATAAGGCAAATGGTAATACTTTTGATTTAAACGGCGACGTTCTCACTTGTGAGCACGAAACTAGCCGTGTTTCAAGAACAAAAACAGACGGCTCAGTCTATGAAGTTTTGGTTTCACATTATGGCGATTTAGAACTAAACAGTCCCAATGATATTATCGTTGGGACTGACGGAAAAATTTGGTTCACTGATCCAAACTTTGGTCGCCGTGATACTTGGATTGCAAAATTCAGACAGCAACAACTCCCTTCACAAGGTGTGTTTTGCTATGACGAAAAAACAAAAAAATTAGACCTTGCGTTTGATGATTTCGGCAATCCAAACGGACTTTGTTTTAATCTTGACGAAACAAAAATGCTAGTTGCCGATAGCCCTGAACACAAAGTTTTCATCTTTGATGTTGAAGACACAAAGCTCACAAATAAAACACTTTTTGCAGATACTGTATATGAAGGCACAGGCGTTCCCGATGGTCTAAAAATCGACAAAGTCGGCAATGTAATCTGCGCCGCCCAAGGTGGACTTCATATCTTCAAAGAAGATGGAACTCCGCTGGGAATTATCAATATGCCAAAACAAAGCGCAAACTTTTGCTTTGGCAGTGAAGATATGAAAACTATCTTCGTAACAGCGACATCTTCAATTTACACTATTAAAATTAAAACAGGCTTAAATGCCTAAGGTAGAAGGAGAAAATCGTGGATAATACAAAACTTTTAAGTTCTGAAACTATACAAAAATTTGTTACAGATTTATTTGTAGCAGGTGGCATGGAAAGAGAAGAAGCTTCTTTTTTCAGTGATACTATCGTTCAGTCAAACCTTTGGGGAATTGACTCTCACGGTATAATCCGTGTACCAACTTACTATGAGCGTGTTAAATGCAACGCTATCAACCAAAAGCCAAACATGAAAGTTGAACAACTTGCAAAAGCTGTTTCACTTATCGACGCTGACGGTGCGGCTGGTTGCTCCGGCGCTAAAAAAGCTATGGAACTTGCTATCGAAAACGCCTCAAAATGCGGTATCGGTGCTTGTGGTGTTATGAACAGTAACCACTTCGGTGCGGCTGCTCTTTATAGTAAAATGGCTGCTGAAAAAGGCATGATTGGTATTGCAATGACAAACGTTTTGCCACTAATTTCTATGGCTGGCGCACTAAAACCAATCGTTGGTAACAACCCAATTTCTTTCGCTATCCCAACTTATAACGATTATCCTTTCAATCTTGATATGTCGCTTTCACTAGTCGCAGGCGGAAAACTTCACCTTGCTGCAAGTAAGGGCGAAAAAATCCCAATGGACTGGGCGATTAACAAAAACGGCGAACCAACTGACGACCCCAAAGAAGGCCTTGAAGGCTTCCTTCTTCCTATCGGCGGATATAAAGGTCTTGGTCTTGCTTATGCAATTGACATCATTTCAGGTCTGATTACAGGTGGAGTTTTTGCTGATAAAATGCGTAGCATGTACAAAAATCCAACAGACCCAAGTTTAACAGGTCACATGATGATTGCTCTTGATGTTAGCATTTTTATGTCAGAAGAACAAATGAAAACCAAAATTGCTGAATATCATGATTATATTTCAAATATTCCGTTAACAGGTGGTCGCAAAGGAATGGCTTTCCCTGGCGAAATGGAAAATAATAATATGAAAAAACGCTTGGTAGATGGCATCCCAGTACCACTTTCAACAATAGAAACTTTAAATAAATTGGCAAAAGAGCTTAATATTAGCCCACTTTGCTAGAACAAAAATCGCTCTGGCTGTGGAAATACAGAAAGGGCGATTTTAAAATATTTGAAACGGAGGTGAGTTTTGTTTTAAAATATGAACGATTAAACATAATACTTGACATGTTAGTGGAAAATGGTAACGTAAGTGTAAATGAACTCTCAGAAAAGTTTGCGTTGAGTAAGGTAACCATACGAAAATACCTTGATATTTTAGAAGAAAAAGGTATAATTTCAAAGCACTATGGCGGTGGAAATTTAATTAAAAACAACTTAAATATAATCCGAAATACAAAGGATGAAAAGCAAAATTTTAATGCAAACTCAAAAAAAGCAATAGCAAAAAAAGCATCAGAGCACATAAATAGTGGAGATACAATTTTTTTGGGTTCAGGTGCAACTTGTACGTTTTTGTGCGATAGTTTAGGAGAATTTGAGAGACTCACAATAGTTACAAACAACATTTCTGCGATACCGAAACTTCTGCAAAGTGGTCATAAACTTGTCATTATTGGTGGGGAAACCATGACTTTAGACAATATAAACTATTTTTCGTGGACAGAAAATTCAAAGCAATATTTAGATAATATTTTTGTGAATAAAGTTTTTTCAAGCTGTTGCGGAATAGATTTGCAGGCTGGTTTGACGGTTGACGCTGTTGTAAGTGTTGCGATGTTTCAGTTTATACATCGCATTAAAAGGAAGTGGATTTTAATGGCAGAAGAGTCAAAATTTAATAAAATTGCTGTTTATAAATTCGGGGACTTAAATTTTGCCGACCATGTGATAAGCGATAATATTCCTAAAATTTATTTAGACTATTTTCATAAAAATAACATTACTACTGAAATATGCTGAAATAATTTGACTGATTGAAAAGGAGAAAAGATGAAAGAAGCATGTACTTGTGAATCAAACTTCCCTGAACTAAACGAAACAATGAATAAATATGCACAAGTTCCAGGAAGTTTAATCACAATTTTACAGAAATCACAAGAAACATATGGATATTTATCCCCTGAAATAATATACCACATCTCAAAATGCACAGGAATT
>CAYJLH010000061.1:0-14195 GCA_964370925.1 uncultured Oscillospiraceae bacterium
CTTTTAAACAACTTTAACGATACAGTAATTTGTCTTAAAATCATGCGATGATTTTAATATAACTTTTATGGAGGAATGGAAAGAATGAAAAACACTTTTTTTAAAAAGGCATTTGCACTAACACTTTGTGCAAGCATGACAATCGCTTCTCTTGCAGCATGCGCACCTAGCGGTACTACAGGTACATCAGGTGACACTAGCGGAGATGCTTCAGGAACAAGTGCGGCAGCACTAACTGTACTATTCGACCAAACTGATGGATGGGTTGAAAACTTTAACCCAATGACAACTAGCGTTTATCAATATGTACAAGGTTTTATGTACGAACCACTTATGATTTTTGACAACTACAAGAGCGGCGAAGAAATCATGTGGCTTGCAGAAGAAATCATTTCACACGAAGACAACAAAACTATGACAATCAAAGTTCGTGAGGGCATTAAATGGAGCGACGGCGAAGACTTTAACGCAGACGACGTTGTATTCTCCTTCATGTATTCAAAAGACAAACCCGACATCGACAGAACTGGCGACTGGGACAGAGACGGCGTTGAAGGTAAAATCGAATCAGTAACAAAAATTGATGATTACACAGTTGAACTTGTAATGTCTACAGAAAACCGTTTCCACAGAAACACAGTTTTCACAAATAAATGGATGATTCCTGAACACGTATGGAGTACAATCGAAGACCCTGCAACTCATGTTTACACAGGTGAAACAATTGTTGTAACTGGTGCTTTCAGTGAAGTTAAGTCATTTGCTCCAGAAATGGTTGTTCTTGGCAGAAATCCAAACTACTGGAAAGCTGATGACCTACAAGTTGACGAGCTACGTTGCCCACAATTTAACTCAAACGATGCGGCGCTAACTCTTCTACAAACAGGCTCTGTTGACTGGGCACACATCATGATTCCAAATATTGAAGAGACATATGTTCAAGGCGATGAGCACAAAAAATATTGGTACGGCGCAAACGACGGTGTTCGTCTATCAATGAACTACATGACAACAAACGAGGGCAACCTTGAAGCGTTTAACGACCCAGACTTCAAACGTGCACTATCTATGGCAGTTGACAGACAAGGCATCATTGACTCAGCTGTTTACGGTTACTTAGTTGACACAGTCCCAACAAACACAGGCCTACCACCACAACTAGCATCTTACGAAGACGAAACAGCACAAGCTGAAATGGCAAAATACACTGTATATGATGAAGCTGCTGCTATTGCTCTACTTGCTGAAGCTGGTTATGAAGACACAAACGGCGACGGTTTTGTTGAAACACCCACAGGTAAAGAAATTAAGTTCGATATCGTATCACCAGCTGGTTGGACAGACTGGAACGACGGCGCTGTTATTGCTGCTGAGGGCATGAAAGCTATAGGAGTTAACGCAACTGCAAGCGCAACTGAACTTTCAATGGTTACACAACTTTGGGAATCAGGTGACTGGGATATGCTTTACACAGCGAACGGTCAAGCAAGTGATATCTATCGTTTCTACTGGGATACAATCGGTGACAGCACAAGAGCTTTGACTTCAACATGGTGGTCAGTATGCCAAACAAACTACATCAACGAAGAAGTTAACGCACTTATTGAGCAACTACCAACAGCCGCGAGTGATGAAGAAGTTCTTGAAATCACAGCACAAGTAGAGCAACATTTTGCTGAAAACATGATTAACATTCCTGTTCTATTCAATGGTAACTGGTTTGTATACAGTGACGCAAGATTTACAGGTTGGTCAACTTCAAACGAAACAGGCTATCCTGCAATCACAATGCACGACTCAAAAATCCTAAGACTACTAGAGCTAGAGCCAGTAAGTCAATAATTATTAAATGAGACCAAACCTCCCACATTTCAAACAAAGTTCACCTTTGTGAAGGTGTGGGAGGTGTTTTTTCTGAATAATTGCGATGATGCTCATTGTATTATCCCATAATACCACAGGTGCGAAAGGAAAAAAGAGATGAAATATATACTTAAAAGAATCGGCTTTTACATTGTAGCATTCTTTGGCGCAGTTACACTAAACTTCTTTCTGCCCAGAATGATGCCAGGCGACCCCGTGCAAATGTATCTATCAGAACTCGCTCGTGGTGGCGGTAGAATCGACCCAGCCACAATCGCCTCAATTGAGGCAATGTTTGGATTTAACACAAACGAACCACTTATAGTTAGTTACTTTAACTATATAGGAAATATACTCACAGGTGACTGGGGTGTTTCTTTCTACTACTTCCCACAAACCGTTATGGAAGCAGTTTCACGCGGACTTCAATGGACAGTTTTCCTAATGGGCTTTGCCCTCGTAATCGGTTTTGTTGTAAACAACCTTTTAGGCATTTTAGTAGCATGGCGCCGTGGCTCCAAGTTCGACACAGCCTTAACAGTTGGTGGTCAATTCCTCGCAAACGTGCCATCAGTCGTAACTGCAATCGTACTACTTTTTGCATTGTGCTACACAGGTTATTTCCCTCTGGGATATGCTGTAACTCCACTATTTATCCCCGAAACACAGTTTGACTACTTCTTAGATATTCTACACCATGCCTTTGTTCCCGTTACAGCCATCGTCATTTCCGGACTTGGCGGAATCATGGGTATGCGCGCAAATATGATAAATCAGCTCGGCGACGACTATATCGTTATGGGTATCGCTAAAGGGCTTCCCGATAAAAAAATTATGTTTTCATACGCTGCTCGTAACTCCTTACTACCTGTTATAACTTCTCTTGCAATGCAAGTTGGTTTCCTACTCGGTGGTTCAATTATAATCGAGCAAATATTTAACTATCCCGGACTTGGACAAGTAATGGTTTCTGCAATTAGCGCCCGTGACTACCCACTAATGCAAGGAATTTTGCTTATGACAACAATACTCATGCTTTCTGCTAATCTACTTGCAGATATTGCAATCCTTTTCCTAGACCCTCGCACACGCAGACAATCTAGCAAATAACACATAGAAAGGAATACATATCATGTCAAATTCGAACGGCAGATTAAAAAGTTTAACAAATTTTCTGAAAAATAGCCCTAAATTTACAATAGGTATTTCGCTCATATTACTCGTACTAATAATGACAATGTGCGCACCACTTTTCACATCTTATGACCCTCTACACAGATTCGAGGGACAATACCACGAAGCTCCCAGTGCTGAACATATTTTAGGTACAACAAGCCTAGGACGTGACGTTTTTACTCAGGCACTTTACGGCGGTAGACAGTCAATAATCGTCGGACTAATGGCAGCAGTTATCACAACTATTTTAGGTATGCTTGTTGGTATCAGCGCAGGTTACCTTGGCGGTGTTTACGACAGCGTGGTCAGCACACTCACAAATATTATGATGGTTATTCCGACCATAGTTCTCCTACTTATAATCGCCTCGATGATGGAGGGTGTTTCGCCTTTCTTAATCAGCTTAATCATTGGTTTAACCTCATGGCCATGGAACTCTCGTGTGCTTCGTGCTCAAACTATGAGTATCAGTAATCGTGACTTTGTTCGATCAGCGGAAACTTTAGGCGAGAGCAAATTCCGTATACTTTTTATTGAGATTATGCCTAACATGCTTTCTATCATCTCTTCAGCATTTGTTGGCACATTAATTTACTCAATCATGGCACATGCTACTCTTGAATTTATCGGTTTTGGTAATCCCGACTCCGTAACACTTGGTACTATACTATTTAATGCACAAAACTCAGGTGCTTTCCGCAGTGGATATTTCTTTGAAGTTTCAGGCGCTATCGGAATTCTTGTAATGATAGGTATGGGACTTACACTGATTAACTTCGCAATTGACGAAATTTCAAACCCCAAACTAAAAGCACAGCGTATCATGAAAAGTTACTACAAAGCGCGTAAGATTGAGCTAAAACGTGCGGGCAAAAAGTCTGCATAGGGAATGGAGCATTATTATGAAAAACGTAATAGAAGTTAAAAACCTTTGTGTTGACTATATAACAGGCGGTAGCTCCTACGTGAGAGCCGTTGACAATGTAAGTTTTAGCATAAAAGAAGGTCAAAGCCTTGGGCTTGCCGGAGAGTCTGGTTGCGGTAAATCTACCATCGCATACTCTCTAATGCGTCTACATCGTCCGCCGGCGATAATTTCAAGCGGTGAGATTTTATTCGATGGTAAAGACATTTTAAAGTATGACAATAAAAAGCTACAAGATTTCCGTTGGAAAGACACAAGCATGGTTTTCCAATCTGCTATGAACTGCTTAAACCCAGTTGCAACTTTGGAAACACAGTTTTACGAAATTCACCGATACCACAATATCACTAAAAACAAGGCTGTTTCTTGCAAAATGGCAGAAGAGCTTCTCGCACTTGTTGGAATTCCGGCAGAGAGATTGAAAGACTATCCACACCAATTTTCCGGCGGTATGCGTCAACGTGCTGTTATCGCAATGGCACTTGCACTTAACCCAAAACTTTTGATACTCGACGAACCAACAACCGCACTTGATACAGTTGTTCAACGTGATATTTTAAAGAGAATTTACGAGCTTAAAGCAAAATTTGGTTTCTCAATTTTGTTTATCACTCATGACATCAGCCTTATGATGGAATTTTGCGATAGCGTCGCTATTATGTATGCAGGTAAAATAGTTGAACAGGCAAAAACAAAGAAAATTCTACATAACCCAAGCCATCCATATACTTACGGCCTTAAAAACTCTTTCCCATCTTTAAAAGGTGAGATTGAATATATGGAGGGTATTGAGGGTAGCCCACTAGACCTTAAAAACATACCTGACGGTTGCCGTTTTGAGGCAAGATGTTTTAACCGCTGTGAAAAGTGCAAGACAACAGAGCCACCAAGAATAGAATCAGACGGCGATTTCTTCTACTGCCACAAACCACTGGACAACACAAAAAGCGAGGTGCAAAATGGATAAAAAAGTTATATTTAAAGCCGAAAATTTAACAATGGATTTTGACGTTAGCGGAAAATCATTTTTTTCAAAATCAAATACATTGCGCGCGCTAAATGACGTATCGTTTGAACTGTTTCAGGGTGAATCCTTGGCTGTAGTTGGTGAATCAGGTTGCGGTAAATCAACTCTTTGCCGTATAGCTATGCGATTTCATAAGCCATCAAGCGGAACAATGTATTTTAACGAGGACAATATTCACGCATTAAAAGGTGATGCACTGAAAAATTACAGACAAAAATCTCAAATGATTTTCCAAGACCCATTTTCCGCACTAAATCCTCTACACAGTATTTATTATCATCTCGAGCGCCCAATCCAGCTATATCACAAGTGTAGCAAAGAGGAAATGAGAAAACGCGTAAACGAAACCCTTGAAATGGTCGGACTAACACCACCAGAGGAGCAAGGCATAAAATATCCTCACCAATTATCTGGTGGACAAAAACAACGTGCATATATCGCCCGTGTTTTGGCTGCTGGTGCTGAAGTAATTTTTGCCGATGAACCAACTTCAATGCTTGACGTTTCTATCCGTTTGGGTGTTCTTAATCTACTAAATGACCTTAAAATTAATCACAATAAATCATTTATTTACATCACTCATGACATTGCAACAGCAAGATATTTTGCTGACCGCATTATCGTTTTATACGCTGGACATATAGTTGAGCACGGTGAAGTTAACGAAGTTATCATTAACCCAAAACACCCCTACACACAACTACTTGTCGCAGCTGCACCCGACCCAGAGCGTGAGGGTGATGTTGTTCTTCCTGTTAAATCAAGCGAAGAAAGCGAAATTTCAATGTGGACGCCCGACAGCACAGGTTGTCCTTTCAAGCATCGCTGTTTATATGCCAGCGAAAAATGCCACAAAGAAATGCCTAAAGAAACAAAAGTTGGCGAGGCGCAATATATACGTTGCCACCACCCACGATAAAAGGAGCACTTATGCACACACTTGACTATAAAAAATATGCCGATAAAATCCGTGAAGCTGTTGCTGAATCGGTTGTACTTTTAAAAAATGATAATCAAACTTTGCCAATTTGCAAGGACGAAAAAGTCGCAATTTTTGGCAGAGCACAAATAGACACATATTACTGCGGAACAGGTTCAGGAGGCATGGTCAACATTCCTTACCTCGTGAACTTCGCCGAGGGCATTTCCGCAAAACGAACAATTGACAATGAATTGCACAAAGCCTACCTTGACTTCGTGGAAGAAAATCCCTTTGACAAAGGTACAGGTTGGGCGCAAGAGCCATTTTCACAAAAAGAAATGCCATTAACAGTAGAAATGGTAGAGCGTACAAGCCGTGAAAACGCTATCGCTCTAGTCGTAATCGGTCGCTCCGCTGGTGAAGATAAGGACGTTGCCCCTGAGGGCGGAAGCTATTATCTCAGCGAAGTTGAAAAAGCAAATTTAAAACTGATTTGCGAAAAATTTGAGCGAGTCGCAGTTGCTCTTAATGTCGGCGCTGTGATGGATATGCAAGATATCATAGAATGCAATCCATCTGCAATTTTATATACTTGGCACGGTGGTGTTGAGTGTGGAAATGGTTATGCAGATGTGATTTGTGGTGACGTTAACCCAAGCGGTGTGCTACCAAACACCATAGCTTGCACACTCGAAGATTATCCATCAAGCAAAAATTTCGGCAGTGAAACAGCAAATATTTACGCCGAGGACATCTATGTCGGTTATAGATATTTCGAAACGTTTGCACCCGAAAAAGTGCTATTTCCATTTGGTTTTGGTCTGTCTTACTCCACTTTCGAAGTAAGCAACACAAGCTGTAACTTCGACGAAAAAACTGCAAGCTATAATATAAATACAACTGTCACAAATACAGGCACGTTGTCTGGTAAAAAATCAGTACAAATTTATGTTCAAGCTCCTATTGGCAAACTTGGAAAGTCAAAAGTTTCACTAATCGGCTTTGCGAAAACTGATTTATTATCACCATCACAGGCACAAACTCTTAGCATAAATGTTAGCAAAAGAGAACTTTCAAGCTTTGACGACAGTATTTCTGCATTCGTGATGGAAGCAGGGGAGTATAACTTACAAGTTGGATTTGACTGCCGAAATATCAGTACTTTTGCAAGTTTCACTTTAGAAAAAGATGAAATTATTGAAAAAACCGCTGACGCTTTAAAGCCAATAGTAGAATTTGAAAAGCTTACTTCAACTATGGAAAATGGCGAATATAAGGCAACATACGCACCGGCTTTAACCCGTGAATATAGCATTGCAGAGCGCATTAGCCAAAGCATAAAATCTCAGCCACAAAAAACCGAAAACGGCTATACATATAAAGATTTACTGGACGGAAAAATCTCTGCCGAAGAACTAGCAAACGACCTCAGCAACCTAGAGCTTATACAAATGACTAGGGGAGAGGGCATGTGCTCACCCAAGGTAACAGCGGGAACAGCGGGCTGTTTTGGTGGTGTAACCGAGGCTCTGAAAGAAACCCGAAAAATGCCCATCGCTTGTTGTTCTGATGGACCTTCGGGAATACGTATGGACTGTGGTACAATGGCGTTTAGCCTTCCAAATGCGACAGCGCTCGCCTCTACTATGAACGTAAAACTTATTCAAGAATTATTTGAATTTTTGTCACTTGAAATGCTTCATCATAAAGTCGACACACTCTTAGGACCAGGAATGAATATTCACAGAAGTCCACTTTGTGGAAGAAATTTTGAGTACTATTCCGAAGATCCATTCCTAACAGGAAAGCTCGCCGTAGAGCAACTTCTTGTGATGAATAAGCACGGAATCACTGGTACTATCAAGCATTACGTTGCAAACAATCAGGAAAAAGCACGTAAAGTTGTCGACTCAATAGTCAGTGCAAGAGCATTGCGTGAAATATATCTGAGAGCTTTTGAAATGGCAGTTCGTGAGGGCAATGCTTATAGCATTATGACCGCTTATAACCCAATAAACGGCACACAGGCTGCGTCTAATTTTGACCTAAATACAACTATTTTACGCGAAGATTGGGGCTTTGACGGAATTGTCATGACCGACTGGTGGGCAACTATGAACAAAGAGGGTGGCGACTCTAGTATTAAGCACACAGCTGATATGATAACATCACAAAACGATGTTTATATGGTCACAGGTAGCTCACAGGATAACCAACTTGACGACAACAGCGAAGCCGAGTGTGAAAACGGAAATCTTTCACGTTTCGCCTTAGTTCGTGGCGCAGTTAATATAATTAACACGCTAAAACGCTTTAATTGTACAAATGGTGTGCCTGAAATTAAAATCAAAAATTTACCTGAAAATAAAAATCAAACTGCATTTTCACATGGAACTTTTGCAGTTGTAAACGAAATTGAAATCGACTGTACAGCTTTTGATACAAGCAAAAAAACACTGCATAAAATGATTCTTGCACTAAGCGAATTTGGTAAATATCAGATTGAATTCGACCTGTTCGGCGATGCAGTTGAGCTTGCACAAATACCCATGAGTGTTTCGATTAATGGTGGACTTATCAAAACTATAACCCTAAAAGGTGGCACAAAAGGTGTTTACACTTGTGAATTTGATATGTTTGCAACTATCAACACTTACTTAGAGCTATTTTTTGGCGAAGCGGGTATGGTCATCAATCGAATGACAGTTAAGAGAATAAACAAAGGAGAATAGTACATGAGTGTTACAGGTTCTTTTGTAACCATAGATAATACAGAATATTACAAAATTTCCGACAGCAAAAAGCTTGCACCATTTTTTATACAAGTGGCTTCGGCTTCGGATATATGGATATTCATGTCATCAAATGGCGGTGTAACCGCCGGCAGAAAAAACTCAGATGGAAATTTATTTCCGTACACCACTAATGATAAACTGGATTTTGACTGCCACACCGGCTCAAAAACTATAATCAAACTAGGTAAAAAATACTGGCAACCTTTTTGCAGCGCTCTTGTTGAACAGTATAAAATTACTCGCAATATCTATAAATCATACTACGCAAATAGTATAATAATGGAAGAAATTAACCACGACTTGGCAATTTCATACTCATATAAATATGAGTCCAGTGAAAAATTTGGTTTTGTTAAAACTTCAAAAATCACCTCACTTTCTGGAAATGAAATGGAAATCGAAGTTGTCGACGGTTTAAACAATATCATGCCGTATGGTGTCAATGCAAGACTACAAATGGAAAGCTCCACACTGGTCGACGCATACAAAGCAAATGAACTATTGGGCGATAGACTCGCTATTTATTCACTAACAACGACAATTAACGACTGCCCACATCCGATTGAAATGACGAGGGCGAACATCGCATACCACACTGCGCCATTTGGGACAGTTTACCTCGACCCGGTAATTTTAAATCAATTTGTCACTGGTGAAACCCGCGATATTTCAGCAGAATGTTACGGTAAAAAAGGCGGTTATTTCGTAACTTATACCGCCACAATCAAACCCGAAAAAGCTCTGACTTATTCCTTTGTATTGGATAACGGCTATGACCATTCACAGATTGCCAAAATCGAAAAAATAGTTAGTAGTGGTGATTTTTCAGCTCTTTTTGCTGATATCGAACAGGGCACAAAGGACATTCTAAAAATTGTCACGGAAGCAGATGGTATTCAAAGCTCTGGCGATAAAGTTGCGACTGCAACGCATTATTTAAGCACACTTTATAATGTAATGCGTGGTGGAACTTTTGAGCGTGGATATGAATTTGACTATGATATTTTCATGAAATTCATCACAAAACGCAATAAAAAAGCCACACAAAATAAAGCTTTACTTGCAAAAATTAAGAACTGCAAAACAGTTCAAGAGTTAAAAGAAGTGGCAAAAGAGGACGATGTTTTATATCGTTTAGCACTGGAATTTATGCCACTTTCTTTCTCAAGACGTCATGGTGACCCATCACGTCCATGGAACAAGTTCAACATCGCGCTAAAAGATGAAAACGGCGAAAAGACAGTCAACTACGAGGGTAACTGGCGCGATATCTTCCAAAACTGGGAAGCGCTCGGCTTGTCTTTCCCATATTATTATGAAAACATGGTTGCAAAGTTCGTAAATGCCTCCACGGTTGACGGGTTCAATCCTTACCGCATAAATAATGATGGTATCGACTGGGAAAAACCTGAAGAAGATAATCCCTTTGGCGGTTTAGGCTACTGGGGCGACCACCAAATCGTGTATCTTTTGAGACTTCTTCAAGGCTTATCAAGCCATTATCCATCGTCATTGGCGCATATGTTAACAGACGAAGTATTTAGTTATGCAAATGTTCCCTACATCATAAAAGACTACAGCGAGATATTAAAAGACAGCAAAAACACATTGATTTTTGATGTTGAAAAAGATGAAGCCCTCGAGCAAAAAACACTTGAATACGGAACTGATGCAAAGCTCTTACTAAAAGACGAAGAGGTTTACACTGTTTCATTGGCAGAAAAATTGCTAGTTCCTGTTCTAAGTAAAATTAGTAATCTACTCCCCGGTGGCGGTATTTGGATGAACACCCAACGACCTGAATGGAATGATGCTAATAATGCTATTGTCGGAATCGGGCTTTCGGTGATTACTGTGTATCACACAAAGGCTTACCTTGAATTTATTCGCAAATTATTTACCACACAGGGCAATGCTTTTAGTTTTTCCGCCGAGGTTGTCGAGTGGTTAGAGGGCATTAAAAACACCCTAACAAGCCATAATAGTGCTTATAAAGGCAATGAAAAAGCAATTCTCGACAGTATGGGTAATGTATTCAATGACTATAGAAACAAGGTTTATGCAAATGGTTTTTCCGCTAAATCGCTTATCTCTAGTAGTGAAATTCTTGCCTTTATTGACGAGGCGATTTCACTAGTTGACTACACCATTGAGCAAAATAGCGGTGACGTTTACGTTAGCTACAATCTATTAAAAGATGATTTTTCTGTTGAAGCAATGAAGCCAATGTTGGAGGGACAATCAGCTATAGTGAGCAGTGGTTCTCTGTCGGCTGACGAAGTTTGCTCACTGATAAATTCCATGAAAAATTCACTGTACTGCACAGATGAAAAATACCACACTTTATATCCTATTAACAAAACTGCAAGATTTTTTGATAAGAATATAGTTAGCGAAAAAATCGGTATAGTCGACGGAATCACAGAACGTGCTATAAATGGAAAACTTCATTTTAATGCGCAAATTGTCTCGGAAGAAGTTCTTCGCAACAAGTGCTGTATATTTGGTATTTCTTCAGAGGTAACGAACGCACTCTTAACCGAATTTGAACGTATTTTCGCCCACAAAAGCTTTAACGGACGCAGTGAAGTCATGTATAAATTCGAGGGCATTGGCTGTGTGTACTGGCACCAAAATGCAAAATTTGCTCTCGCTGTACTCGAAACTGCACAGCGAGCCTGCAAAAACGGTGAAGATTTCGCCAAAATATATGAGGCTTATAACGAGCTTTTGCAAGGATTTATCTATCGCAAATCACCAAAAGAATGTGGAGCAATTCCCATCGAGCCATATTCTCACACTTCGTTTAATAAAAAAAGCGAGCAACCCGGCATGACAGGTCAGGTAAAAGAAAGTGTGATTATGAGACGTGGTGAACTCGGTGTAACCGTCGCCGACGGAATGATAAGCTTTAACAGCGAGTTCTTGCGTGAAGATGAGTTTGATGAAAATGCTGAAATTAAATTTAGCTGTTATTCAGTTCAATGCGTTTATAAAAAATCAGATAAACGTGGCATTTCAGTATTCAATAATGGCGTTGAAACAACTATTGACGGCTATACATTAAATAACAAATTAAGTAAGTGTATCTTTAGGCGCACAGGTGAAATAAGCTCTATAGTAATTTACATTTAGCATCACTAAAGCCCCCAAGCAAGTTTGCGCTTGGGGGACTTTATGGTATTATTGTATAACAAACCATTAAGCAATTCTAATAAAAATTTAAAGGAGCATCATTATGTTTTTTAACAAAAAAAGTTCGGACATCACAAGCCCATATATTGGAAAATATATCAAACTCGAAAATGTGAGTGACCCTGCTTTCGCTTCAAAAGCTATGGGCGATGGCTTCGCAGTTGTTTTAACTTCAGGCGAGGTTAAATCTCCGGTCGACGGCACTATTATGATGTGCTTTCCTACAAAGCACGCTTATGGCATTGCAGATGATAACGGCACTGAATATTTGCTTCACATTGGTGTTGATACTGTCACACTTGAGGGTGACGGCTTTGAAACTTTTGTAAAAGTTGGTGATAAAATCACAAAAGGTCAACTGCTTTGTAAGGTGAATTTAGAATATCTCAAAGAGAAAAATATCAGCGCTATTTCAAAGTTCATTGTCACAAATAAATCAATCAAAAACACATTCGACGGAACAGAAGTAGACCACACAAGCACAGACCTTCTTATTGTAAAATAGGCATAGCTCTTAATACGCAAAATCCCTCATATGGTAGTTTAATCCTACCATACGAGGGATTTTTAAAATCATGATACTTACTTTATAAGCCAAAATTGATATTAAACCATTTTTCACCTGTCCATGTGAGAATTCTAATCATATCACCGTCACGCTCGATTACATCAACCCACTGCGGTGCGATTTGTCCGATTGCATAATCGTCAATATTGTAGTGGAAAATATCTGTAGTTTCGGGTATGAAATATAAATTACTCAATGCTCGGATAAATCCTGTGCCTTTAGAAGTGCTGACATACCAACAACCTGAGTAAATTTCTTTGATAATTTCAATACTCTCTGTTCCATTTTCAAAAAGAGTTTCTGCGCCTTTTTCAGGTGTTTTGTACACTGAGTATGAGTAGGGGACATGGCTTTGGATTGGGTCGAAACTAGCTAGTAAGTCAAATTTAGTCTGGTTAATGATAATATTAGCATCAACGGAATTTACTGTAAAAATCGCAGCTTGCGCTCTAGTCATAGAAGTATCGCCCATTGGATTAGAGTTACTTGAAATGCCATAAGTTAGAGTTTTTCCAAGTGTATCCAAATCCCATTTTTGTGATTTATTAATATTTTCATTTACTAAGGAAATGGCTGTTTCGAAACTAACTGTGCTTTGTTGCTTATCAAAATCTGAGCTGTTATAGGCAACACCTTTTGCATTTAAGGCAGTTTTTAACATTGCATCAAACTCAGCAGATGTTATTAAGTCATCAGGTCTGAAATAGTTATCAGCAACTGTTAAATCAGTACCTATATCATCGAGGATTTCGATATAAGCCCTAGCTGCGTGAGTTCCTATATCTTTGGAAACAGGGGATATGTCTTTGATAATTTCGAAAGCATAATTAAGCAGATTTCTAGTGTCATTGTACCTATTATGGTCCGATGAAGCACCCATCACAACCGTGATAACCCTTCGTCCATCTTGTACAGCTGTCGATGAAACACAGTAGCCCGCCTCAGCTGTCGTTCCGGTTTTAAATCCATCAACACCCTCAACATAATATCCGCTGTATAGTCTATTTGTGTTGTTGTAATTCACTCCGTTTAGATTTACAGAGCGCAATGAAGTATAATTTAGAATTTGTGGAAATCGAGTTATAAACTCTCTAGTAAGCATAGCTTGCGAATGGGCTGAGATATAGTTTGGATAAACACCGTGAGAATTCGTGTATGACGCATTTAGTCCCAGTCGCTGTGCGGTTTCGTTCATTCTCACAGCAAAAGCCTCTTCACTGCCAGAGATAAATTCAGCCATTGCTACACAGCTTGCACTAGCAGACGGTAGCATAATTAGTTTTATCATAGTGTCAACATCGACACTACCTCCCCAAGGGAGCGGAACAGATGCAATGAAAGAGCCATTTCTCGAAAGATTTGCGACTGCATCAGAAATAGGCACTTGTGTTTCAAGCGTTAGGTTACCAGCTTCCAGTTCTTCAAAAATTATGTACGTCGTCATTACTTTGGTCATAGATGCAGGAACACGAGCTGTGTGTGCGTCTTTCTCAAACAAAACTTCACCGGTATTATAATCGATAATTATTCCTGCTGCTGCATTTATTATTGGTTCGTCAACTGCGTATGTCGGTACACTAATAAATAATAATATTGCGCATAAAATTGCTGAAAATACTCTTTTTACTGCTTTTTGCTCTAACATATTTAGTCCTCCTCTTCTGTTTTAACGTATTGTTAAGTTAAATGAAAATTGAGGCACAGACCTTTTTGTGATAAAATGT
>CAYJLH010000062.1:0-13640 GCA_964370925.1 uncultured Oscillospiraceae bacterium
CAATACCAAATACTAGGTAAGCTTTTTCTTCGCCGAAATCAACACCATCTGGGTATTGAAGCATTACGATACCTGTATTTTTAACATTCTTCTTAGCATCTCCTGTTCCGTGAGGAATTGCAACGCCAAGACCCATGTAAGTTGTAACAAGTTTCTCTCTCTCAAGCATGGCTTCAACATACATATTGTCAACATAGCCGAGTGATTTTAGTAGGTTACCTGCATCTCTGATAGCTTCTTCTTTTGAAACTGAAGCTAAGCCGACTTTAATGTTTTTAGCTGTGATAATTTCAGGTTTGCTTGCAGTGCCTGTTTGAGCAGCTTCACTTGAAGTTGTTTTATTAGAAAGTGTTGCGAAAAGATTATCAAGTGCTGCGTCAGCAAGGAAGTTTCCTATTGTGATTAGTTGAGCTTGAGGAGCACTTTTTCTTGCTCTATCCGCTAGAACTTCTTGGCATACAACGATGTCAGCGTCAGCCGGTACATTGTCAACAGAAGTGTTTGTGACTTCGATACCTAGATTGAGTTTTGAAATTCTGTTACGGAATTTTGTTGCACCCATAGCGGATGAACCCATGCCAGCGTCACAAGCGAAGATGATTTTTCTGATTGTGCCATCGTTTTTGATAGCAACTGCGCCCTTTGACTGAGCTTTCATGTCTTTCATTTGAGCACTAGCATCTTCAAGGCTCTTTGTGCCACTCATTCTAACGATTGGAGCTGCGACAAGGAAAGAAACAGCTGTTGCGAGAAGAACACCGATAAGGATAATTAGTGTTTCACCTCTAGGAGCAACTGCAAGGAAAGCTATGATAGAACCGGGAGCTGCAGGGCCGACAAGTCCGCCACCGAATAGTAGGTAGAAGAAGATTGAAGCAGCAGAACCAGCTATAGGAGCGATGATGATAACGGGGTTCATAAGAACATAGGGGAAGTAGATTTCGTGGATACCACCGAAGAAGTGGATAATAACTGCACCGGGAGCAGATGATTTTGTAACTTTGTCTTTTGAGAAGAACATGTAAGCAAGAAGAACACCAAGACCAGGACCTGGGTTTGCTTCAAGTGTGTACATGATTGATTTTCCAAGCTCTGCAACTTGCTCTGTAGCAAGAGGAGTTAGAACACCGTGGTTAATAGCATTGTTTAGGAACAGAACTTTTGCGGGTTCGATGAATAAAGCAGTGATAGGAAGTAGGCTGTTTTTTGTTAGGAAGTCAACACCAGCTGATAGGAAGTTTAAAACAGCAGTCATAACAGGTCCGATTAGGTAGAAGCCTACAATTGCAAGACCCATACCCAAAATACCAACTGAGAAGTTGTTGACAAGCATTTCAAAGCCAGCTTTGACTTTGTTATGTATAGCTTTGTCGAAAGTTTTGATTACAAGACCACCAACAGGACCCATAATCATAGCACCGATTAACATTGATTGGTCAGGCGCACCCATGATAACACCCATGGTAGCAACTGCACCAGTTACAGCACCGCGGTCGCCGCCGATCATTTTACCACCTTGGTAAGCGATTAGAATTGGAAGCAAATAGCTTAGGATTGGGCCAACCATAGTAGCCAGTGATTCATTTGGAAGCCAACCTGCTGGGATAAATAAAGCAGTAATAAATCCCCATGCAATAAATGCACCGATGTTTGGCATAACCATTGCGCTCAATGATTTGCCGAATTTTTGAATTGCGTTTTTCATTTACCATTCCACCCTTTTCAAAATACTTAATTTATAAAATCTACCGAGAGATGTATCCAGTTTTGATAACACTTCCGATATATTTTTACACTTAATTGCGTCAAAGAAGCTTGGGCTTTCTATAAATGCACCGCTTAAATGACTTAATATCTCTGAATGTACTTGCTTGTTTACTTGTGAAAGTAGCATTATAACTGCGCCGTCGATTTGTTTTTCATTTTCTATAAAAGGTTCTGTAAACCTCAAATATCCAAATCTACAAGTGTCAATAAACTCGGTTTTGCAATGCAGAAACAATACGTTGAAATCACTGATATAAGTTTCGCCGAGGTTTTCTCTTTTCTCGAGAGAGGCGAAAATTCCGTGGCTTTGAGTTTCATTTTTTGAGAAAAAGTCAGAAGCTAGTTTCAAAATCTCGCTTTTTGAGTGAACTTTTTGTACGATTTTTATATCAAAATTATCCAAGATATCGAAAATTCCATTGCCTAAGTCTGTGATTTCGCTTATCTCGTTTTTTAAGGAGAAGTCTTTTTTAGGAGTTTTAGTAGGTCGTCTGTTTTCGTTGTGTATATCTATATTTTTAATCTTATTTCTGATTAAAATTTTATCCTGTTCGAGCAAAATTGGGTTTACGCATACATACGGAAAATCAATTTTTAACTCAACGGTTGAAATTATAAGGTCGATGTTCTCACTTTCTAGCATTTGTGCATCCAGATTAAGTGCAGAAAGTGTGCTCTTAATTACAATTTCTGTAAATTCTTTCTTGATGCTTGCGACTAAAATTCTCGAGGTGCTAATGCCTGTTGGGCAAACAACAGCAACTGAAATTTTCTTGGTAGCGCTGATTTTTCGCTCGAGTGCAGCACAGAAGTGCATGGCGAAAAAGGCAATTTCCGCCTCGGGAATTTCAGACTCGCTTGTGATGGGCTTTAAAATCTCACAGGCGGCTTCGCAAGCTGCGAAAACTTCGGGATAACTTTGCCTTATAAGTTTGATTTGGTAGTTTTTTATTCTAACTCCAACGGTTAAACGACTTATAACGGCTTCGACATGGTTGCACAAGTCTTCGATTAGGAGTTTGTCGTCACGAAAATCAATCTTAAGTAGCTTTTCAACTTCGGAGACTAAGGTGACAACCAACATATGAGTGTTAATATTTTTATAGTCGAGCTTATCTTTGCTCGCTCTTATGCCAATGTTCTGGCTTAGGAAATACATTGTAATGAGTGCAACTTCGTTTTCAGAGAGCTTTAAATCAAAATTAATTTCAATCTCCATTGTGACGAATTCCGCTATGTAAAATTCATCATAGCCTCTAAAACTAATGAGTTTTTCTCTGTCGATTTCTGCAAAGTATAATGATTTTATTCTCTGTATCGCCAGTGAAATTTGTACAGACAAAAACATATATGCGTTGTCCGTATATTTTATATCAAATGCGCTTTGGGTTTTTATCAAAATTTGTACTACAGTACTAAAAATATCGTAATCTATTAAGCCGAGTAGTGAATTTTTATAGTCAGTATCTTGGAGTTCAGTATCATCATTTTTTAGAATATGGACTATATTTTCCTCTTTAGCAAACTCGAAAATCGCATGAGATATTGCCTGTCTAAATCCGATTTCATTGCCATCAAGGTAAATTCCAAGTCCTTGTCGTTTGACTAAGTTTAGACCGTAGTTTGATAGCCAACTTGAGAGATATTCTAAGTCTGTGTTTAGTGCAGCTTCGGAAATTTTGAAATCTGACACGAAAACATAGGACTTGATTGGCTCTGTACTCTGTAAAAGCTCACTTAAAATCAATGTGCGACGTTCTTTTTTTGTAAGCTCTTTTTTTGCATTTTCATTTTCAAGTAAGCTGATAATTTTTTTGCTTCTAACCGCATCTTCGTCGATTACAAGTCCGACACCCGGTTTGCGGACAAACTTAAAGTCATTGTCGGTCAGCCACTTTTCTATATGAGGCATTTCTCGCAAAACAGTTCGAGAGCTTAAACTCAATGTTTCGGAAATGGCAGAAACTGTAATAGGTTTTCCGACTGTGAATTGAGTTAAAATTTTAATGATTGACTTTTGCCGAGAGGTAAGGGGGTTTGCTTGCGTGTTTTTGTCCTCACTTGATGTCATACAAATCACCCTTTCGTTGGATTTAGTATATTACAAAATACACTATAAATCAATTTAATGATAAATTGCTTTTGTCACTAATGGATAATGACATTTAGAATTTCGACATAAAAATATCAGAATTTGTAAATGATTTGAACAATTTATTAACAAATTCTATTCATAACTGATAAAACAACTTGGATAAATTTAGTAAGTTTTCATGAAAATCTGAACTATGAAAATGTGCAAATATAGACCATAATAATAACAATAATTACCAAAAAATACTAAATATTGTAATTCATATTTACTTTTTTAGAAAAAACTGGTATAGTTGAAATAGTAACTTATTGGAAATTGAACAGATAGGAGGATGGAATTGAGTAAGAATTACGATTTAGCTATCCTTGGAGCAGGTAGTGCAGGTCTTGTTGCCGCAGCGACAGCTCGTGGAATGGGTGCTACCGTACTCCTAGTAGAGAGCAGAAAAATGGGCGGAGACTGCCTAAATTATGGCTGTGTTCCAAGTAAAACTTTTTTGAAATCATGTCGAATAATGAGAAATATTCGTCACGCACAACACTATGGAATTTTTGTTGGTGAAGTAAAACCATCTTTGGAACAAATTATGGAACGTGTTCAGTCAGTAATTGCTGAAATTGCCCCTCATGACTCCGTTGAGCGTTTTACGAAACTGGGTGCTGATGTAAAGCTCGGTCACGGTGAAATTATCTCACCAAACAGCGTGAAAGTCGGAGATGAAGTTTTTAACGCGAGACGGATTATTATTGCAACCGGTTCGACGGCTGATGTACCTAATATCAATGGACTAAAGGACGTAGACTATCATACCAATGAGACAATTTTTGATCTGAAAGTGCTACCTAAAAAAATGGTTGTTTTGGGGTCGGGACCGATTGGCTTGGAACTTGGTCAGGGGTTTGCTTCGCTAGGCAGTGAAGTTCATGTAATCGGAAGATCGCCAAAACTGTTCCCGAAAGACGAGCCTGAGGTTTCGGAAATAATGATTGAGGCATTGCAAGATGACGGAATAAATCTACATTTAGGATGCAAAATACTATCGATTAGAAAAGAAGGCGAACAAAGCATTGTTCAAATCGAAGAGGGTGGAGAAAAAACTGATATTGCGTGTGATGTTCTTTTGGTGGCACTCGGAAGAAAGCCAAACACAAAAGATATTGGGCTTGAAAAAATTGGTGTAAAGACCAACGAAAAAGGTTTCATAATTGTAAACCAAAAATTACAGAGTTCGGTGTCGAATATATATGCATGTGGTGATGTGAGAGGGAAGTTTATGTTCACACACACAGCGGGATATGAAGCAACGGTTGCAGTTAAAAATGCCTTGGTAGCACCGATTTTCAAAACCTCATACAGAAATGTTGCATGGACAACATACACAATGCCAGAAGTCGCCCATGTTGGGTTGTTAGAAAGTGAAGCCACTATGGACGGAGCGTACACAAAGACCATTAAGATTTCAGATAATGATAGGGCTAAGGCTGATGACGATAGAAGGGGTTTTTTGAAGCTTATACTTGATAAAAATAGTCAAGTATTGGGTGCGACTATTGTCGGAGAAAAAGCCGGAGAGATGATAGTACAGCTTTCGCTGATGATTACAAACAAAATTCCTCTAGCATCTGCCATGGATGTCATTTATCAATATCCAATTCAGGGCGAAATCGTAAAAACTATGGCAGCAAATAACTTTAAAGACAATGTCAAACCATGGCAATTGTCACTGATGAAAAAAATTGTACACAGGAGGTGAAGTAAATGATAGATACAGAGGGAAGGAAATATGTTCAGCGCCCATTTGACGGAGCAGCGAAAACTTTAAAACTGATTAAATTACATCCTAATGTTATAACGGTTTTAGCTTTTGTTCTTGGGATTACGTCATTTATTTTCTTAAGTTTAGGATATCAAATACAGGCGTTAATCCTACTTTGGCTTTCGGGCGCATTTGATGTGCTTGATGGAACTGTTGCAAGACTCACTGGGAAAAGCTCAAAAATTGGAGCATATCTTGATATGATTTTCGACAGACTGGTAGAATGTCTGGTTATTATCGGGTTTTACTTTTTTATGCCACAGTTTGCGGTTAGTTATTTCATATTCTTCTTGGGTATGACATTTAATTATACTACTTTCGTGTTGGCTGGTGCGCTTTTCCAAAACACAGGAAACAAAAGTATGCACTATGATATAGGAATTGTGGAGCGCACAGAATGTTTCATTTGTTTTAGTGTTATGATGATTTTTCCCGTTTCGATTCCAATTGTTTTAAATATTTTCAACTTCCTTATGATTTTAACAGGTGGAATTCGTATGGCAAAAATTATAAAGTACGAGGTCGCAAACAAAAGCTAGCTCTCAATTTAAGGATGGTGATTAAATTTGAGCAAAAAGACGATAATAAAACTTGTCGTAGTGGCAGTTGTAGGGATTTTAATCTTCATATTCAGAGATTATATCAAAGTCGACCGCATGGTTGAAATGCTAAACGACTTGAAAAACAATCCACTAGCACCGCTAGTGTATGTACTTGTGTATGCTGTGGCGGTTACATTAATAGTTCCGGCTGGGCCTTTGACTTTGCTGTCAGCGCCTTTGTTCGGTTTTTGGTATGGTTTACTCTATACGACTATAGGAGCAAACCTCGGATGTCATCTTTCCTTCTGGGTAGGAAAGATTTTAGGTGAAGAGGCAATTAAAAAACGCATTAAGTCAGGCTCTTTTATCGAAAAAGCAACCACTCAGGCGAAGAAAAACGGCTTGGTTTTCATGATGTACGTTAGGTTAATTCCACTATTCCCATTTGCAGCCGTGAACTATTTGTCGGCGATTATAGGGATAAAGTATAGAGATTTTACGATTGCGACATTTATAGGAATGATACCGGGAAGTGCAGTTTATGTTTACCTAGCGCATAGTGCTACCAATATAGCCGAAAATCCATTAGGTGTAATAGTTTCTATTGCTGTTTTGGTTGTATTTACATTGGTGGTGACTTTGGTTAAAAAGCGCAGTGATAAAAAAGAAGAGCTAAGACAATTACAGGTAGAAACACAAAATACAAATTAAGAGATGGTGGACGAAATGAAAAGAAAACTTGCTTTAATATCTTCGATGATACTTACAGTTGCGCTATCAGCTTGCGCAGATAATTCAGCTCCGGACGAAACCACTCCCGATGTTTCGGGAGAAAGCGTTACAGGCGCAGTTGAGGATACTGCACTGAACTGGGATAGTATAGTCGAAAAAGGCTCAAACACAGAAGTTCAAATAACTATGTGGGGCGGAAATGATTTAGTTAACCAATACATGGATGGATATGTCGCTTCAAATCTTGAAGAAATGTACGGTATAACTCTTAAACGTGCGCCAATGAACGCACCTGATTTTGTATCTAAGATTTTCAACGAGAAAAAGAATGGTGTTGAAGAGGGTACAATTGATATCCTTTGGATTAACGCAGAAAATTTCAGAACTCTAAAAGATTTCGATGCGCTATATGGCCCGTTCACAGATGCGCTTCCAAATCAGGCGGAGTATTTCGACCCTGATCTTGCACTCTTAACAAACGACTCCGGCATAGAAGTCGATGGAAAAGAAGCGCTATGGGGCAGCGCACAACTCGTATTTACCTATGATAGCGCAAAAGTGGAAAACCCACCAAAATCATACGCAGAAATCCTTGAATACGCAAAGGCAAATCCGGGAAGCCTTACATATCCTAACCCAATGGAGGATTTTGTCGGCTCGGGTTTTGTTAGAAATGCATACTTTGAGCTAACCGATGCCGATTATACAGAGGACTATACATATGAAGAGTTCCTCGAATTGTCAGCGCCTGTTATAGAGTATTTTAAGGAGCTTCATCCGTATCTATGGAATGAGGGAGAGGCTTTCCCAGCGACAGTTGCACTGCAAAACCAAATGCTTGTAAACGGTGAAACCGACCTTTCTTATGGTTTTGAGGTTTTTCAAACTTCGGGTTTGATAAAATCGGGTGAATATGCGGAAACTTTTGATACCTATGTGCTGGACACAAAAACTGTCAGCAACTCACATTATTTAGCAATTCCTTTTAACTCTATAAACAAAGAGGGCGCTATGCTTGTTATTGACTTCATGCAAAGTCCCGAAGCACAAATTGAAAAAATGAAACCTGATGTTTGGGGCGACTTAGCTGTCATAGATGCAAATAAGCTCACAGAGGAGCAACAGCAAATGCTTGCGGAAATCGAAAAAGCCCCGGCGATTATTCCCGTTGCGGAACTTGCTGAAAAACGTCACGTGGATATGAACGCAAAATATATAGATTGGGTTGAGCAAGTATGGGACGAAAATATAATCGGCTAGGAAGCAGTTTGCTCTATTTTGGGATACCGACCCTAATTTATCTCACTTTCATATTTGGCGGATTTATATTTGTTTTTATCGAGAGCCTCGGTTATATCGAAGCTCTCGATATGAGAGATATTAGTTTCAGACATTATTATAATGTGTTCAGTGATGCGGATTTTTTGAAGTCGTGTCTTTTTTCCTTGTATTTGGCGACAGTGTCAAGCACTATTAGCGTTAGCATAGGTGTGTATCTTGCTCAGTTAATAACTTTTTCTGAGCATAAAAAAATAAATCTCCTTTTTCTTAAGCTCTCGAATATATTTATCATACTGCCGTATTTATTTACAATCCTACTTGTTATATGGATGTTTTCTGACAGTGGATTGCTCGCTAGGATTTTACATGTTTTTGGATTTGAAAATGATTTGGGAATACTGTATGACGATTTTGGTTTGGGAATGATTTTTGCATTTGTACTGAAAGGTTCTGCTTTTGTGACAGTTTATGTGTATAATGTCATGTCTAAAATTAAAAAAGACTATTTAATTTTAGGGCAAAGTATGGGCGTTTCGAAAGGCAAAATTATTAGAAGTGTTTATATCCCAATATGCAGAAATACTATAGTCTGGAGCTCGGCAATATTATTTGCATACACTCTTGGCTCGTATGAAGTGCCTATGCTTTTGTCCAATATAAAACAAGATACACTTGCAACAGAGCTTTATAAATTATATACAAGCTCGAATTTTTCGGATTTTCCTCAAGCCATGGCGACAAATATAAGTATGCTGTTTATAAATCTTGTGTTTGCTAGTCTTTACGCATTGGCTGTGAGTAAAGTCATTAAGCGAGGCTATCAATGAAAATAATAATTTTTATATTTTTAGCACTTGCGGTTTTGCTGAGCTTAATAATGGCATTTTTTGTTACATATACTTTCCCAGCGCTTTTACCAAGTGAATTTACGCTGAAATATGTTTCTGACATGTTCTCAAATCAGCTGTTTCAACAGAGCTTGTTTTCAAGCATTTCATTAGCTGTTGCCTGTGGTTTTTTTGCGACGCTATTTGGGTTTTTAATAAGCCGAGGTGTTGTAAAACTAAACATAAGACACAAAAATATACTGGTGGGATTTTTCACGCTACCACTATTTTTCCCTGCGATTTCAATGTTTATAGGCGTGCATACGATGATGCTGAAATTGCAGATTGCAAATTCTTTTCTCGGAATTCTAATTGCACATTTGCTACTTGCAATTCCATATGCGATTAATATAGGAATATCCTATTTTTTCGGTATTCCAAAAGATTTAGAGACAATTTCTGAGCTTTTGGGGGCAAGTAAGTTTGAAACTTTCAAAGTGATAATCCTACCGCTAATAAGTGGCGGAGCGGGATTGTCTTTTAGTATGGCTTTTTTAATTTCCATATCGGAATATTTTGCGACATTCCTTATCGGAGGCGGTAGTATTGTGACATTATCCGGAATAATGTACCCATATATCTCAAACTTTGATATGCAAAATTCGGCGATAGTCAGCATGGTGTTTTTAGGTATTAACCTGAGTGTTTTTGCTATATCAAATATTTGGATGAAAAAACGAAGTTACCTATATTAGGAGGGAAAAAATTGATAATAAACAATTTACAAAAAAGCTATCAGGATAAGGTGGTTTTAGAAAATATAAATCTTACAATTAATGATGGCGAATTTCTCGTGATTTTGGGTAGCTCTGGCAGTGGTAAGTCGACCCTTTTGAAGATTATCGCTGGAATTGAGCAAGGGGACAGCGGTACTATCAGCCATAATGGTGTTCGAATAGACGAAATGCCCATGCAAAAGCGTGACATAGGCTATATTTTTCAAGAGCCATTGCTGTTTCCACATATGACGGTGAAGCAAAATGTCGGCTATAGCCTTGTGATGGCGAAAAAATCAAAGGCAGAGATTGAGGCGAAATGCAGTGAGTACTTAAAGCTTTTACAGATTGAAGAATTGTCAGAGCGTATGCCGAACGAGCTTTCGGGTGGACAAAAACAGAGAGTTTCGATTGCTAGGGCGATAATAAATTCACCTAAAATGCTCTTGATGGACGAGCCGTTTTCAAGCCTTGACTATAATCTTAGAATTCAAATGGGACTTATGCTTCAAAAACTAAAAAAGCAACTGGGTTTGACTATTGTTTTTGTAACGCATGACATCTCCGAAAGTATGTTGCTCGGTGATAGAATTGCGTTTTTGAATGAGGGGAATTTGATAGAAGAAAACACACCACAAGCAATGTATTATAACCCAGTTTACGAGGAAACCGCAAAATTCATGGGCGAATATAACACAATCGAGGGTGTGCGAGTTGAAGGTAAAATTAAGACGAAATATGGCTTTTTTTGTATGTCAGATAAAAATGCTGACAAAACAAAATTTTTCGTCAGGCCAAATAAGGTGCGTCTATTTCCAAGTTTAAACGGTAGCCATGAAGTTGAAAGCGTAATTTCTAAAGGCAAGGAAACGAGAATTACTTTGAAAAATGACGAATTGGTAATAGATACATATTTTTCTGATAAGCTCAAAGCGGGGGATAGGGTGGAGCTTGAAATTGAGTTTTAGCATAAAGTGAATATTAAAAAGACCCCACAACCAAATTTCGTAAGAAATAGGATTGTGGGGTTTATGATACTTCGAAAGCTTGTCAGGATGTTTTTGACAAGCCGTTACCTAACAACAAGTCAAGGCGCTGTCGAGTCGTGCTGATGCCTCGTCATAGCTTAAAGAGATTGCCAGAACAAGTTCTGAAATAAAAATCTGTTTAGCTGATTGAAGCATTTTTCTTTCAGCAGTTGAAAGTCCTTTTCCACCATCACGAGAGGCAAGGCACTTAATTACTGATGCAACTTGCATTAAATCACCGCTTTTAATTTTTAACATATTTTCGCGGTAACGCCTGTTCCAATTTTGGGTGAAGTCAATTTCGATACTCTGAATAGAGTTTAAAATCTCATCGGCTTGATTTGCTTCGACTATGGGACGCACCCCTATGCTGTCAGATGTTTCTTTTGGTATTTTCACCAAAATATCGCCAACAGATATTCGCATAACATAATACTCTTTATCTGCTCCGCTGTGTTTTGCCACTTCTATACTGTCAATCACACCTGCACCATGCAGTGGGTGAGCCACGCAATCGCCTATCGCATATACCATCCATCCACCTCCATTTTCTGGAATAATTACCAAATTACTTCTATATATATTATACTCGTTTTACAGTTTATTATCAAGCTTTATTTGAATTTTTTTATTAAATTCACAAAATATTTTTGAATAATTTTCCAAAAAAGATAATTTACTGTGATAAAAGGTGGAAAAATAGAAAAATATGGGAATTAGTGTGGAGGTAGTTAAAAGTAACTATGCTTCTGCAAGAGCAGCGTGAGCTTCTTTTAATTTGCATGGAATATCTAATTTCTGGGGACATAGTGTTACGCATTTTCCGCAGTCAATGCACTTACTTGCATCTGTGCCTGTGTCCACTAAGAAATTGGTGTACAGCCATTTTTGGTCTGAGGATTTAGCCAGTTCGTTCCAACGCTCAAAGACCTGTGGAATGTCGACATTGGCAGGACATGGCATACAGTAATTGCAAGCTGTGCAGTTGATGTTAACTATGGATTCGAAAGCCTCACGAGCTTTGTCGAAAACTTCACGGTCAGAGTCAGATAAAATATTGCACTCTGCTTTTTCAAATATGCGTAAACTATCCTCAAGTTGCTCCATAGTCGAAGCTGAGGAGAGGACAACGGTTACTTCGGGTTGGTCATAAAGCCACATAAAAGCTTTTTCGACAGGTGAAGTACCCTCTTTAAAGCCTTTAAAAACCTCATTAACAGGCTCGGGGAGGTTGCTGGCAAGCAATCCGCCGTGAAGGGATTCCATGCTCACAACAGGGATTCCTTTGGCTGAGGCATAGTGCAAGCCCTTTTGACCTGCTTGGTTAAATTTGTCATAATAGTTATATTGAATCATGACAAGGTCCCAGTTAAAAGCATCGACAACTTTTTCAAAGTGTTCGCAACTGCCATGTACAGAGGCTGCGATATAACTTATCTTACCTTGCTTTTTCAAGTCGAGCATAAAATCAATTGCGTCAAATTTCAAGGCTTTTTGCCAGCAACCTTCGTATAGGTTGTGTAAGAAATAAACGTCAATGTGTTCGACTTGCAATGTGTCTAGTTGTTTGCGGTAATATCTTTCTAAATCTTCTTTTTTCTCAACGGCAAACATAGGAAGCTTTGTGGCCAAGATTACTTTTTCTCTATATCCGTCCTTTAGCGCCTTGCCGACGACAGCCTCGCTACCGGGGTAAACATAGGCGGTGTCGATGTAGTTAACTCCGCTGTCAATGGCTTTTCTAATCAATGCTATTGCTTCTGGTTCATCGATTATTGTGTCGCCTTTTTCATCTTTTGTCGACGGCAATCTCATACAACCAAGACCATAACGAGAGACCTTCTTACCATCATGTTTGAAATCTACAAATTGCATCTCTTTTCCTCCATTATAAATAAAATTATTAATTCAAAGAAAATAGCGAAATATAAAGCAGATGCTCTAAATTTCGCTATTTTGATTTTAACTCAGATTATTCGAAATCTGTTGGCTCTGCACCACTAGCTTCTCCTGTTGAAGAAACTTCGTATACAAGAGCATCTTTTTCGTCAGCAACAGGTGCGGCATCTTCGTCTGAATCTACAGGAGCTTCAGGCTCAGAAAGTGCTCTGATGCTTAGAGAAATCTTCTGATTTTCTTCGTCGATATTTGTGATTTTAGCTTGTACAACATCGCCGATGTTTAGAACATCAGAAGGCTTGCCGATACGGCGGTCAGCGATTTGAGAAATGTGGATTAGTCCATCAACACCCTCAACAACTTCAGCAAATGCGCCGAAAGGCATTAGCTTAACGATTGTAACGTCTTTAACGTCGCCAACTGCACAAGCAGCCATAAACTTAGACCAAGGATTGCTTTCTGCAAGCTTGTGTCCAAGAGAAATTTTACGGTTTTCTTTATCAAAGTTTAGAACGAAAACATCAATGCTATCGCCAACAGCAATAACGTCTGATGGGTGCTTAATGCGGTTCCAGCTTAGTTCAGTAACGTGAACCATTCCGTCAACGCCACCGATGTCTACGAATGCACCGTAAGAAGTTAGGTTCTTAACAGTACCGTCATAGTGTTTGCCAACCTCGATATCATTCCAGATAGCGTCAGCTTTTTCCTTACGCTCTTTGCTTGCAACAGCGCGGATTGAACCAACAACTCTTCTGCGTGAGCGGTTGACTTCTGTGATTTTAAGGCGAACCTTAGTTTTCATGATCTCTGTCATTGGAACATCTCTGCCAAGTCCTGTCTGTGAGGCGGGAACAAAGACACGAATGCCGTGTAC
>CAYJLH010000063.1:0-13573 GCA_964370925.1 uncultured Oscillospiraceae bacterium
AAATGGTAATTAATAAGTCGGAGGTAATATCAAATGACAGGTCATGGTGCAATTAGGAAACAAACCCTTTATGAAGAAATCGCAAATGCGATATCTCATGGTACTGGGATTATACTATCTATAATAGGAACGATTTTTTTAATCCATCAAGCAGTGATTGCTTCTCATGGCTTATCAGGTGCTATTATATATGGTATAAGCCTCACAGTACTGTACACAGCCTCATGCATATATCATGCGGTTACGAACAATAAAGCTAAAAAAATTCTCAGAGTTTTTGACCACTGCTCTATATACCTTTTGATTGCAGGGACATATGCACCTATAACTTTATCTCTACTGCCGTCACAATTAGGGATTCCATTATTTACTGTTATTGTGATTTGCGCTATTAGCGGAATAGTTTTTAAGTTGTTTGGTGTCGATAAGTTTAAGAAATTAAGCATGGCTTTGTATGTGATTATGGGTTGGATGGTTGTCATCGCTTTTCGCCCACTGATTGAGCTCACTTCTTTTTCTGATGTGATGTTACTACTCGGCGGAGGGCTTTGCTATACTATAGGGATTATATTTTATAAAATGAAAAAAACGAAATACATGCATTTTATTTGGCATTTATTCGTTTTAGGCGGAAGTGTGTGTCATTATTTCTTTGTTTTATCTGCCTGCTATCAGATAGGATTTTAGGATGAGTTTGGTTTCGTTTTTAGAATTAACCTTAGTATAATTAGTATCGTTTTTAAGCTTTTATTACTTTTTATTATTTTTTGTGTGCTAAAGCACAAAAGAGTTTCGTCCGTTGCGACAGACGATTTAGGGTTTCACCCTAAAGACCCACCACTTTTTGAAAAAAGTGGACAAAAACTTTTAATTAAGATTTAGCACAGCTAAATCTTTGAGCCTTTAGGAGTTTTTTTCTCAAAATAAATTATAGGACTGCACGCCTAGCGTCTGCAGTCCTATTGTTATGTTTTTTATCTAGTCCACTCAAGTGAGTGTTTATTTTTATATTAAGTACCTTTGCCTAAGGTTCTCTAATATGCCTTTTGCCTAAAATATCTCCCCAATTTCCAAGCTTATTTCATGTTTCTCTTTCTTCTTAAACTTAGACAGTCTGCAATCATAGCGATGAATTCGCTGTTTGTGGGTTTACCTTTGATGTTTGAAACGGTGTAGCCAAAAAACTTCTGTAATGTTTCTAGGTCTCCCCTGTCCCACGCAACTTCAATCGCATGACGGATTGCTCTCTCAACCCTCGATGGAGTTGTTCCAAATCTCTTTGCAACGGCAGGATATAAAACCTTCGTGACAGCATTTATAACCTCCATATCCAAAACCGCAAGCATTATTGCTTCTCTCAGATACTGATAGCCTTTGATATGTGCTGGAACTCCAATTTCATGAATTACGTCAGTTACAACAGCTTCAAGACTTGGTTCGTCATACTGCTCGGTTAATGCTGTTTCACCGCTCATAAGTACAGGTTTGCTGTAGTGCATGTCGTTTGCAAGTCTTATACGACTTAAAATCGAGCTTGCGTCACATGGCTTCGAGATGAAAAATGCCGCCCCGAGTTCAGAGCATTTTGCCATAACACTGTCAGTGACAAAAGCTGAAGTTACGATAACTGCTGGATGAACTCCGGCAACTGCCAATTGCTGAAGAACCCCGAGTCCGTCTTGTTTTGGTAAAACCAAATCAAGTAAACATACATCTGGCTTGTGCTCACAAATCATTGAAACAGCTTCTTTGCCGTCACCTGATGTCGCAACAACTGTCATATCAGCTTCGTCGCTGATAATTTCGGTCAAGATTGTTCTAAAATCTTCGTTAGAATCCGCTATGAATACGCGCAGTTTGCTTTCCATTGTTGTCTCCTCGTTTTCTAATATTATGAACTTTGATTTTTTAAGTACGCTGTTCACTTTTCTTAATCTACCACAACTTATTCCATATTGCAACAAAAACTTATTGAAAATTCACATAAATATATTTACATAATAACATATTTTTCGACAATATCACAAGAAAGATGTCGGATAAAAATATTTAATGACTATTAACGTCTGTAAATGTCGAATTGAGACGAGATATAGCTTACATGATTTTACAAATACCAACATATTACAACATAAAAAATTTTGACTGTCGTAAGTACTTTGATTTACGACAGTCTTATCATAACTAGAAATAGGAAAATACAAGAAGATAATGTTATTTTTTGTCTCTGTTTTTTGCCTTAGTTTCGCAGTATAAGCAACGGTAAATGACCTTTTCTCTGTCTGTGAGTTTGAATTTGTGTGTCAATTCTTGCTCAATGGAAGTGATGCAACGAGGGTTTTTGCACTTGATAACATCAGTAACCATGTCGGGTAGGGATGGTTTTAGCTTCTGAATTCTGATGCCCTCTTGTATTACGTGAACTGTAATGCCTGGGTCGATATAGCCTAAAATTTCGAGGTCAACATCAATTCTCTCGCAAATTTTGAGGATATCTTTTTTGCCCATTTTGTTACTATCTGCGTTCTTAATAATAGCCACAGTGCAATCGAGCTTATCAAGTCCAAGGATTTTATATATTTCCATGCATCGACCTGCTGTTATATGGTCTAAAACTATTCCTGTAGTAATCGGATTAACAATCATATTAGCAAACCTCCAGCAATCTTAATATAAGCGCCATTCTGATATATCTGCCACAGAGAACCTGTTTAAAATAACACGCTCTGGGGTCGTTATCAACTTCAACGGCAATCTCATTTACACGTGGTAGCGGATGAAGAATGCTCAAATCATTCTTTGCAAATTTGAGCTTATCTTTTGATAAAATATAGCTATCTTTCAGCCTGATATAATCTGCCTCATTGAAGAAACGCTCTCTCTGAACACGTGTCATATAAAGGACATCAAGCTCGCCAATACTGCCCTCAAAATCTTGAGTTTCAACAAATTCTATTCCGTTTTTTTCCAAAACATCAAGGCGCAAATATTCTGGAATTACGAGCTCTTGTGGCGAAATACAAACAAATTTGACATTTTCATAACGTGACATAGCCGACATTAGTGAGTGGACGGTTCTTCCAAATTTAAGGTCACCGCAAACACCAACGGTCATTTTGTCGAGTCTGCCCTTTTCACGATGTATGGTTAAAAGGTCGGTTAAAGTTTGAGTTGGGTGGTTGTGACCACCGTCGCCGGCGTTTATGATTGGCACACCAGCCCTAAAACTTGCGACCAATGGTGCGCCTTCTTTGGGGTGGCGCATTGCGATAATATCGGAATAAGCGCTGACGGTTTCTATAGTATCGCTGACACTTTCGCCCTTAGAAGCGGAGGAAGATGAAGCCTCTGAAAATCCCAAAACATTTCCGCCGAGTTTCATCATAGCTGCTTCAAAACTAAGCCTTGTACGTGTTGAAGGTTCGAAAAATAAAGTTGCCAAAATTTTGCCTTTGCACATTTCGGCATATTTTTCGGGGTTGTTAGCAATATCATTGCCGAGATTTATGAGTTCTGCAATTTCCTCGGTACTCATGTCAAGAATGTCGATTAAATGCTTCATTGCTCTCTCCTTTTCTAAATTTTAATCCAGCTTTCGTCATCGGGGTTATTCCTAAATGCGATTAGTCTTGAGATATCTTCGGGCTTAATTCTGCCCTCTTCAGCCGCAACTTCTGCGATTGTGTCGAAGTCTGTTAGGCTGATATTTTTTACATTTGCGTCAGCAAGTCTTTTAAGGCCTTTAGCCATGCCGTATGTGAAAATACTGACAACGCCAAGAACCTCAGCTCCGGCTTCACGAAGTGCTTCAACAACATCAATAACACTTCCGCCTGTAGAAATTAAGTCCTCGACAACGACAACTTTTTGACCTTTTTCAAGTTTGCCCTCTATGCGGTTTTGTCTGCCGTGGTCTTTGCTTCCAGAGCGAACATAACCCATAGGCATACCGAGGATATGTCCTGTAATCGCTGCGTGAGCGATGCCGGCTGTTGATGTTCCCATCAAAACTTCACAGTCAGGGAAATGAGATTTTACATTTTCAGCCAATGCATTTTCAACATCAGTTCTAACTTCAACGCTGGTCAAAGTTAAGCGGTTATCACAATAAATCGGGCTTTTAATGCCACTTGCCCATGTGAAAGGCTCGTCCGGTCTTAAAAATACTGCTCCGATTGATAAAAGTCCTTTTGCAATTTGTTTTTTCATATTAAGTTCCTTTCTTATCCGACGAATTCACTCACGCATCTGCGATATGCAGCGACGGGATCTTCTGCTTTTGTGATGGGTCTGCCGACAACGATATAGTCAGAGCCAAGCTCCTTGGCAAAAGCCGGAGTTGCAACACGAACTTGGTCGCCAACATCGCCATCTGCAAAACGCACACCGGGTGTAACTGTCAAAAATTCATTTCCGCAGTGGTCATGAACTTTGGTTGACTCTAGTGGTGAGCAGACAATGCCGTCAAGGCCAGCCATTTTTGTATTTTTAGCATAGCTTAATACAACTTCTTCCAACGCTTGGTTTATCAATAATTCCTCTTGCATACGCTCTTGGCTTGTGCTTGTTAGTTGAGTTACTGCAATCAAAAGTGGTCTAGTGCCGTCTGGGCGCATTAGTCCCTCAAGTGCAGCTTCCATCATTGCACGAGTTCCGGCGGCATGGAGGTTTACCATGTCAACATCAAGTCCAGACAATACAGACATAGCACTTTTTACAGTGTTTGGAATATCGTGTAATTTTAAATCAAGGAAAATTTTGTGTCCACGAGCCTTGATTTCACGAACGATGGGCGCACCCTCTGCATAGAAAAGCTCCATTCCGATTTTTAGAAATGGTTTTTCTTCTTTAAAATTATCCAAAAATTTGAAAGTTTCTTCTTTTGAACTAAAGTCACATGCTATGATTACATCTTTACCCATTGTGTGCTCCTCCAATAATTTCATTTAGTGATTTAATGCCGTATTTTTGCATTGCGATTGGCAGATTTTCTACGATATCTCGACAAGCATAAGGATTTACTAGGTTTGCCGCACCAACCTGAACGGCGGTTGCACCGGCAAGCATCATTTCCAAAACATCATCAGCGGTTGAAACTCCACCCATGCCCATAATTGGAATTTTTACAGCGTCATAGACCTCGTAAACCATGCGAAGCGCAACAGGGAAAATCGCAGGGCCGGAAAATCCACCCTTTTTATTTGCGATAACTGGAGATTTTTTTCTGAGGTCAATTCTCATTCCGAGAAGTGTATTTATAAGGCTAATTCCGTCTGCTCCCGCATCTTCACATGCTTTGGCAATTTCGGAAATATTCGTCACATTTGGGGTCAATTTTATGTAAATTGGCTTATTTGTGACCTTTTTCACCTCTTTTGTTACCTCAAATGCACTTTCAGCAGAAGTGCCGAAACTCATTCCTCCACCGTGGACATTGGGGCAACTGACATTAATTTCAAGTATACCGACGCAGTCCTCTTTATCTAAAAGTTCAGAAGTTTTGATATATTCTTCCAGTGAAAAACCGCTGATATTTGCAACAACTTTTTTGGAAAAAATCTCTCTCATTTTTGGAAGTTCTTCAGAGATAACTTTCTCAACTCCTGGGTTTTGAAGTCCGACAGCGTTGATTAGTCCCCTGTCACATTCTGCAATTCTGGGAGTTGGATTTCCAAATCGTGGCTCTAAAGTTGTGCCTTTGAAAGAGAAACTCCCAAGGCAGTTTATATCGTAAATTTCAGAAAATTCATAACCATAACCGAAAGTTCCACTGGCTGGTATTATAGGATTATCCAATACTAAACCGCTCAAATTTACCTTTGTATCTACCATATGATTTCCTCCTTTTCAAGGACAGGGCCTTCTTTGCATATGCGCTTATATCCATATTTTGTCTTACATGAACAGCCCATACATGCGCCAAAACCGCAACCCATGCGCTCTTCAAAGCTCAAAAGTCCTGATTTTTCAGTGCTATCATTTAGTGCTTTAAGCATAGGATGAGGACCACAAGTACAGAAAAAGTCAAACTCAAGATTTTTTGTTGCATCGGTGACAAAACCTTTTATTCCACGACTGCCATCGACTGTCGTTACTATGGTTTCACAGCCAAAATGTTTAAATTCATCTTCAAAAAATACTTCTTTTTCTGTGTTAAAACCTAAAACAACAGTGACATCTTTTCCCTCGGACAGAAGTTTTTTTGCCAAACCAAACATGGGAGGCACGCCAACTCCGCCACCGACAAGTAATATTTTACCATTACATTTTGATGTGTCAAAACCATTCCCTAAGCCTGTTAAAGTATCAAGTTTTGTGCCGACGGACATTTGGCTCATTTTCTCAGTGCCTTTGCCGACAACCTTATATATAATATCAAGTCCGCTATCGTTCCAGTCGCAAATTGAAATTGGGCGACGTAAAAATAAGCCGTCAATTTCGATTGCAACAAACTGCCCTGGTGCTGTTATTGCACTTGTGTCGCCGTCGAGACGCATGAAAAATACGTCAGAGGTTAAGGCGCGATTTTCCGCGACGGTGTAAACCGTTTTTTGCATAAAGATTACTCCTCTCTATAGACGATTTCGCCGTTTGAAATTGTCATTTTGCAAACTCCGTAAAATTCCATTCCTGTAAATGGTGTCGCTTTGCCCATGCTGATGAATTCTGATGGGTCAACTGTGAATTTCTCGTCCAAATTAAAGACTGTGAGGTCGGCGGGTTCGCCCTCGTCAAGCTCTGTTCCGATTCCGAATTTTCTCATCGGTGCGCCATGCATTAGGTCGATAAGTTTTTCGAGTGAAATTTTTCCAGACTTTACAAGCGCTGTGTATGATGCGGCAAAACTTGTTTCTAGTCCGACAATTCCCATAGCACTTTTTTCCAATCCTAGGGATTTTTCTTCGGCTGTGTGTGGTGCATGGTCGGTGATAATCATGTCGATTGTTCCATCAACAATTCCGTTTATAAGTGCCTCTCTGTCTTCGGCAGAACGGATTGGAGGATTCATTTTAAATCTACCATCCTCTTGCAAATCCATATCGGTTAAAATTAGGTAATGTGGTGCAGTCTCGACAGAAACATTAACGCCATCTGTCTTTGCCTCGCGGACAAGTTCAACACCCTCTTTGGTTGACATGTGGCAAATATGATATTGAACCCCTGTTTCGCCTGCCAAAATAATATCACGTTCGATTTGACCAAATTCACTTTCAGAACAAATTCCACGGTGACCATGAGCTTTAGCATATTCGCCATCGTGAATATAACCACCCTCTAAAAGTGATTCATCTTCGCAGTGTGCGATGATTGGCTTTCCAATTTTCTTAGCCAAAACCATGGCTTTTTTCATTAATGATGTACTTTGAACACCTTTTCCATCGTCGGAAAAACCGATTACATACGGTGCCATTGCTTCTAAATCTGCAAGCATTTCACCTTTTTCTCCAGTGGTAATTGCTCCGTATGGATAGACATTTATGACTGCATCTTGGTCAATAATATCAAGTTGAGCCTTTAAATTTTCGAGAGTGTCGGGCACCGGTGAAAGGTTTGGCATGGTACATACATTTGTAAATCCACCCCTCGCCGCTGCTTGTGTTCCAGTTTTGACGGTTTCTTTACGTGAAAAACCCGGCTCTCTCAAATGAACATGAACATCTGAAAGACCGGGAAATATATAACAATTGTTAAAATCAAAAACAACACCGTCGAAATTTTCGTCAATTTCAATAGACGGAGAGATTTGAGAAATGATATTTTCGTCGATAAGCATATCAGCGTTTATAAATTCATCTTCCACGAAGATTCTTGCATTTTTGAGTAATTTCTTCAATTTTCTTGCCTCCAAAGCGTTTTCTAACTTAATATTTTAGCATTGAGAAGGTATTTTGTCAATACGAATTCCCCAATTTATAAAAGAAAAAATGAGAATTTAGGAAACATTTTTTTGCATTTTTCGTCTAAAAGCTATATAATATAATTTGGAGGTATACATATGAAATTTAAATTTATAATCCCCACAGTTTTATGCCTAACTGTTTTATTGGCAGCATGTGGAAACAGTGAGCCAGAGGAGAGCCCACTTCCCACAGAAACTCCCGAGGTGACTGTAGCACCTGTTGAAACGGTTGAGCCGACCGAGACCCCCGAAATGACAGAAAAACCGGAGGAAACTGTCGTCCCAAGCGAAACACCGCCAACCGAAGAATTGGAAACTCCAACCCCTGCCCCAGAAGCTACAGCCCAGCCAGTTACAAGCCCTGAACCAACACCAGAACCGACCCCAGAGCCTGTCGTAACTGAAACCCCTGTGACAGCTTCATACATTTGGGATCAAATCTCAGCAAGCGTAAGCCTTGGAAGTTTAACTGATGGCGGTGAGGGCGAATTGTCCTCCCTGTACGGACTGGACAGCGGTTTGGTTGAAGATTTTGTGCTAAAAATGCCAGCTATGGGTGTTGAGGCTATAGAGATTTTTATTGCAAAAGTTGCACCTGAAAACATTGACACTGTCAAAAATGCAATCACCGCAAGACAGGAAAACTTGCTTGAATTATGGAGCGAATATCTTCCCGAGCAGGCCGCAGTCGTCGAAAATGCACAGGTCGTGACTTCGGGTGACTACATAATTTTTGTCGTTTCAGAAAATAGTGAAAACATCGTGAATATTTTCAATCAATTTGCGTCATAAGGAGTAGAAAGGAGTGATTTCCATGCAAGACAGCGAAATCATCAATTTATACTTTGCAAGAAATGAAACTGCAATTTCAGAAACTGACACTAAATACGGTGCACTTGCCAGACGTTTATCGCTCAATATTGTTGGCATTTATCAAGATGCTGAGGAGTGCGTACAAGATGGCTATCACAAGGTTTGGAACAATATTCCGCCCACCATACCTGATAATTTTAAGGCATTTTTGCTGAGGATAATACGCAATTTTTCTGTCAGCAAAATTAGAACCCAAAATGCAAAAAAACGAAAATCTGAAAGTTCAGATTTACTTTTATCTGAACTTTCGGAGTGTATTTCAAGTGAAAAAGACGATCCTTGCTCTGAGCTTGAACTCAAGGAATTGACCAAAGCAATAGACCGATTTTTGGGAGATTTACAGGAGGATGACCGCTATATTTTTGTGCGCAGATATTGGTACGGCGATGCGGTTAAGGATATTAAATCCGAGAGAGTGGCGCAAAGGCTTTTTAGGCTTCGTGCAAAACTACGTCTGAAATTGAATGAGGAGGGATTTTTTGTATGAAACCTGATGATATTTTTGATGCAATGACAGACATTTCGGATGAAAACCTTGAAGTCAAACCGAAGTTTCGCTCTTTATATCTAAAGCAAATGGTGGCAGCTGTTGTCGCTATAGCGCTACTTGCTTCTCTTCCTCGAATAATAGGAGGAAGGAGCAACGGAGGAAGTGACGGTGTTGCAGAGGATAGTGCAGCTGGTGAAAGCATAGATTTTATGGAGTATATAGGTCCGATTTTACCACTCACTGCGACAGGTGATGAGGTGACAGTTTCACGAAATTTAAGCCTTGATTTTTCGCCATACACACCACTAAGCGAAGAGAATTATCCAAAAAAAGAAGTTGAAGTCAAGGACGAATATGTATTTGAAAACAGTGGAAAAATAACCCTCGCCTACCCTATCACAACATCTTTTTATGACTTTGAAAATGATACTGCAACGCTTAGTTTAAATGGTGAAGCACTTGATTATTCGGTGAAGTTTGGTGATTTAACAGCAAGTTTTATGGGTGTTAAAGAGGATGATGACAGAGAACTGAATTTATTTGATTTTAACACATATGAAGAGTATTTAACTGCACTTTCGGATGGGAATTATTTCGAAAATGCACAAAGTTCGGGCTATACTTTGGACACGCCTATAGTTTTATATACTGTTACAAATGTTGTTTCACCTGACAAAAGCGATGAGGCACAAGCGCCTCATTTAAACCTAAAAATTCAGATGGATTACAGCAAAACCTCACTTCACACCTTTGGGTTTGACGGTGGTTCAATCGATGAGGAAAATGGAATTAGAGAGATGTCTAGCTCTGTTTACGGAGATTTGTCTGATGAGTTAATGATGTTTGCTGTTATCGGTGATGATGTAGCGAATATTGAAACGCAGGGATATAAAAATGGTGCGACTGAGGATGGCAACGAACTGGACGGTGTGAGCTGTGAAATTGTCAGAACGGAAAGCACTTTAGGCGAATTTTTGGACTTGGCATTGGCTGGATATTTGGATAGCTTTGAAAATTCAGACCTTACAAATTATGATTTGATTTTGTCTGCAATTTCGAGGTATGTTGAAATCAATGAGGATGCTGAAAGATATTATCACGATATGGCTGAGGACTATATTTCCGATGTGATGCACAGTAAAAGAGTGTTCTATTTGGTTGTTGAATTGGATGTAAATTCAGGTGATGTTTTTGTGGCGGATTTTGTCAAAAAATCGAGTTTTAACCATTATGGACATAGTGGTGAGCATGAAAATATGCATGGATATGACTTTGCTACAAAGCTTGGTTCTAGCTTGGATTTCACCCGAATGGGCTTTAGTTTAGTTAATTTTGAAAATGTATTTTTGGTGGGCACAAATATACCGATAGACCCTGAAAATGGCATTTTTGAGACTGAGCTTGATCTTGATATTGATAGATATTTTTTGAATGTTAGTATGCCTGAATAAAGAAAAAAGCTGTCGCACTAAAATGATGTGCACAGCCCAATAAAATATTTGTCCAGATTTTCAAAATCTGGCTCAATCCAACTGAGTAAGTTGGTCGACCTCACAAGGTCGAAATTCTTATTTTTATTAATTTCTAATGAAATTTATAAAAACCAAAAATACTTTTTTCAGAAATATTATTAAAAAATAATCATCGACTGCTTGCTCGAAAAATAGCAAAGGAATTTTTTAACAAGCTAAGAGGTTGTCGCAAAATGTGACAACCTCTTTTTTTAACTTTTTTAATTAATTTTTGTGTGCTAAAGCACAATAGAGTTTCGTCTGTTGCGACAGACGATTTAGGGCTTTGCCCTAAAGACCCACCACTTTTGAAAAAGTGGACAAAACTTTTAATTAGCCGACTATATAAACGCTCATTGCGTTTTCTTTGATGCTGTCGGCGGCGATTACAACATTGTCCCCGACTTTTAGTTCGACGCCCGAAAGGGTGTTTAAACCATCAATTCTTGAAACTATAGCATTTCCATATTCAATTACAGAGCCATCAGTCAATGTCATAACAGTGCCGGTGATTGAAGCAACTGTTCCATAAACTGCGTAGTTTGTTGGTGTTAGATTATATACGCCAACCTCAGTTTTTGTGAACTGATATAGCCCCGGAGCAGGATTTCCATTGATACTGATATTAGTAATGCCAGCACCTAAAAGCACATTTCCTTTTGATGCATCTGAAAGTTGCTTTTGAAGCTCATTAATATACATCATGGTATAAAGTGCGTCATATTGGTCAGAATAATCCTCATCATCTTCGTCGTCATCGTCATCATCATCGCTACTACCTGTGCTACCTAAAATTTGCAGTGCTATTAGTGCTGATGTGGTCGAAGAACCGGTGCCACTTGATGCATTACCCTCCTCAGTGATATCGAGTAAATATAAATGGTTATAATTTGAAATAATAGTTGGTCGATTGGCTTCCATTACAAGTGCGACATTGCCCAAACTGTCAAAGCTTGCAGTTACGTATGTACCGACAGCAAAACTGTCGGGAGTGCTCCATTTTAAAGCACCTGTTCCGTTAATACTATCGGAAATTTGATAGTTAACACCTTCGATTGTGATACTATTTGTACCATCAATAGAGTCAATTTCGCCTGTTACTGTGTGAGCAGGAGAAATGAAATATTTACCAGCAACTTCCATGAATGTGACTGCATTTTTCTTATAAACTTTGCCGTAGAAATTAACATCATCTAAGTCAATTGTAAGCTCTTCGCTGTTGTTAATAACAATTTCTTTTTCCGTATAGTTTGTTACAACACCGACTTCGCGTTTTTCATAGATTGCAAAATCTGCGGTTTTATCGCCGTCATTGTCGATTAATGTGCGAAGCTCACCATTTTTTCCGTCGTGGCTTTTTATTGTCTCGACTGTGATTTCAGTGGGCATATAGCTTATCAAGAGTTCAGTATCTGCGTCCAAAGTTAGTCCGCCGTTTTCTGCAACTGTGCTGATTGACTTATCAGAGCTATCAGTAACAATGCTGTTTATGCTTGTTGGTAGTGCAAATCCTTTTGTTGGGGAGTTTGTTTCGTAAATATATAGGTCGACTTGCTTTCCGATTACAGACAAATCGGTTAAAACAGGATAAGTGTCATATTCACCATCTGATAGCAAAACAGTCTCTTTAAAATCAACTGAGTCGCCATCACGAATGTCAACATAGCCGTTAGCAACGACAATTCCACTGACTTTTCTAAGACCAAAGTACTTTTCTAAAACAGTTTCAGTACTGTTAACACCCTCGCCCAAAGCCATCGCGAGAAGAGCGTTTTCAACCATTTTTGCAACGCTATCACGATTTAATTCAGCGTATAGGTCAACATCTTCAAGTCCGTTAAAAAGCCCGACTTCGTTGCCGATTTCCTCGGCAGCATCTGCCCAATTCGCTCCTGTAAGTCCAACTTCTTCAACATCAAAACCGATGACAGCGAGAAGCATTTTTGCAGCATGAACACCTGCTAAATTTCCATCGGGAGCAAAGCTTCCTTTGCCATCGCCAGAGACAATATTTTTGTCTGTGCAGTATTCAACATAGGGCGCTGACCAGTGGTTGACTGTGTCGGTATAGCTGAGGGTTTTATAGTCAGTAGAACTAATCTCTTCGCCACTTTCCAGTACCATATAGATGATTTTGCTCATTTCACCGCGAGTTACGGCGGTTTTTGGGTTAAAATTATTATTTTGGTCGCCACTAAAAATTTCAAGCTCTGTTAAAAGCTGAACTGAATCATAATGACTAATATTGTCAATATCCCTATAATCCATAGCATTCGCTGTAGTTCCGAAAAACATAGCGCAAGCCAGACATGTGGCAATAACCTTTTTTATCTTCTTCATGATGCACCTCCACGCACTCGTTATTGAGTGGTAATTATTATTATATTTTAACACATATTGTAAAACAGGTCAAATTAATTTACTATAAACTTTTTAAAAATTAAGCGGTAAATTTTAACTTTGCCCCCAGTAAAACAATAGTAACTTTGATGGTATTTTGTGATGAAAATAATAAGAAAAACCGATGTAAAAAACACCAACCCTACTAAAGTTTTACTCAATTTTTTTCAAAAAATTGCAGGGGCCTTGGGGACGGAGTCCCGAGGCGCTGTCCGCAGATAGCGCAATTCCCCTCGCCAACGGCGACAAAACTTACTAATTAAACAATTTAAAAGCTGAGGCTGCAACTAAAAAGTTGCAGCCTCAGCTTGAAGACAAAAAGACTTGCGAGCCTTTTTGTTCCTCAAGCTTCGCTCCATCGCCTTGCGATGGCATTTTCTGAATTCTTTATTTTATCAT
>CAYJLH010000064.1:0-13440 GCA_964370925.1 uncultured Oscillospiraceae bacterium
TTTTTTAAAATTACGCTATTGTTTCGGCAAGATTTGTCAGTTCGTCCATGAAGTTCAACTTAATATCGAGCTGTCCGCCCAGATATACTGTCATACGGTTTAACAGCTCCGTTGCAATTTCATCTGTAAGTATATCAACTTCTGTGTAATTTTTGAACGCATCAATTTCAGGTGTATAGCTCAGCGCATTATATGCCTCGACTTTTTCCTCTAAACTACATATTTGGCTTTCTATAGCTATAAGTTGCGAAGAAAGTTTCGTCTTTTCCGAGCAATAATCTTCCTCGCTTATTTCGGAAAAAACAAGTTTCTCATAAAGAGTTGTGGATAGTGTGCCGAGCTGATTTTTCTTTGCTCGTAATGATTGAAGTTCTTTGACAACTTTGCTTTTTTCAGTTTCAACACTGTCTTTCTTTGATTCAATCAACCGTTCAATGTCTACTGCTAATCGTGCAAAAGTTCTAATTGTTGTAAGCACAACGGCTTTCATATCAGCCTCCGGTAAAGTGTTCCCATGGCAGTGGTAGGCATCTGTAAGCTTAGGTGTTCGGCAATAATAATAGGTATCTTTTCCGTTGCTATGATACATAGCATGTCCACAAATACCACAAAACGCTTTGCATTTTCTATATCCCGTAGGATATGTTTCTCGGGAACTAAGTCCTCAAGACATACAAATCTAATTTCTCTTTGTTTGTTTCTATCTTTTTTTCTATACATAAATAGCACCTACCTTATGGTACTATTATACCATAAAGTAGGTGCTTTTGTCTTCAGGCTGAGACGGATAGCGCGATGCTATCCGTCTGATCCCACCATTTCGGGGTGGTCACAAAGTTTTCTTGTGAACAGTCCGTTTAAGGCGGATTTTTTTGCGTTAAAATTCTTATTTTAGGTTATCAGAGAAAAATTCTGTTGTGATAGTCAAAAGCTCGTTAATAGCTGTAAAGTCGCCTGTGAAAATATTGAATGTGTGGTCAGCATCGTCGAGAATGATTTCGTCACCATCTTGTGCTGCATCAGCGATTTTCTCAGCTTCTTCGGGAAGCACAACTGTGTCAAGTTCGCCATTGATGGCTAGTAGGGGAGCTTCTATAGTTTCAGTAACTGCGATGATATCAGTTGCTAAAACATCTTCAAACCATTTTGGACCAACTTCAAGGTCGCTTCTCCAGTCGAAAGTGATTGTGTATGAACCATCTTCAACCGCCATTGCATAAGCTTCTTCAAAGCCCTCTGTGTAGCGTAGCGCATTTTTAAGGTCAGTAGCACCAGCCCAAGTTAAAACTGCATCGAAAACCTCGGGATATGTAGCCGCAGCGACAAGTGCGTTTGTTCCGCCTTGGCTCCAGCCCATGATGCCGATATCGTCTATGCCCATTTCAGCTAAATACTCAGCGGCTGCAAAAGCATCTGCATTTGCGCTTGTGTAGCTATAGTCCACATAACTTGCGGTTGAATCGCCGTTGCCCATGAAATCTATACGCAGTGAAGCAATTCCAGCCTCAGCAAGTGCCATAGCTGCCATGTCATAACCGTTTCCGGCTTCGTTTTTGTTAGAGCCTGTGCCGTGTAGCATGACAACTGCCGGTACATCTGAATAGTCGTCTGCTGTAGGTAAAGTTAAAATTCCAGGTACTTCGTGAGCTGCAAAATCCTCAGTTCCTTCGACACTAAGGCTTACAGTTGAAATAGTGTACGCAGGGGGAAGTTCTTTTTTAATGAAAGAAACAATACCCTCTTCGAGTATACGTGTTACTTCGGGTTGGTCTGAATAGAAACCATAACCGTGGTCTGCTTCGGGAATGATTAGGCTTTCGTGTTGCGGAAGAGCCTCCATAGCCTCCTCAGCGACTGACATTGGAACTGTTGTGTCTGCTTCACCAGCGATTATCAAAACAGGACCTTCGTAGTCGTCTGCGTTTTTAAGTGGTTCGGAGTCATTCATCTCGTCAAACCATTCAAGTGAAACTTCTAATGTGTTTCCAAACCAAGGAACAGCGGCAAAACCGTTTTCCTCAGCTTCAGCATAAAATGCATCATAACTTTCTTGACCACCCATAATGCCGACAGAGGAAACCTCACCATCGTCAACAGAACCGGCAAGTAAAATTGCAGCTGCAAATGGGTTGTCGTCATCTGTTAGGAATTCCATGGCAATTCTTCCGCCCATGGAGTAGCCTAAAACACCTATGCGGTCTGTGTCGATGTTGAAGTTTGCGCCGAGATATCCCAGTGCTGCCTCGACATCAGAGACCATATTTGATATGTAGTTTTCTTGGAAAGAAGCAGTGCTTTCGCCACATCCAGCAAAGTCCAAGCGAATTGTAGCGTAGCCAGCCATAGCAAGTTCAGTTGCTATAGACTCAAAACCACCGTTTTCGCTTTTGCTTCCGCCGTGACCATGAATCATAACAACAGCAGGAACAGGAACTCCATCAGTGTTTGTGGGCATTTTTACGACTGTTGGAATTTCTCTGTCACCATTAGTGACCATGATTGTTTCCGCACCCAAAGCACCAACAGAAGTATCGAAATTCATAAGCAAAGTAGCTAGTTCGGCACGAGTTGTGTTTGTATTTGGTGAAAGGTAAATTCTCTCTTCGCCAGTTACAGGGTTAGTGTTTAATGTGCCGTTGATAACACCAAGAGCAACACAAGCTGTCATTCCCTCGATTGCCCACTCGGGAAGTGAGGCTGTGTCCTCAAATGTGCTTAAATCACCAGTAGGAACAACTATGCCTTTGTATTCGGCAAAACGGTATAGAATTGTCGCAATTTCGGCACGAGTTGCATTATTATCACCTAGGAAATTTCCTGCGCCGTCGCCGTTTGAAAGTCCGATGTCCTCTGCCCAAGCGGCAGCAGCGGCATACCATTTGCCCTCTACATCGACAAATGTTGAAGGCTCAACGGTTGGACTGCCTTCAACCATGTAAAGTGCGTTGAAAATTGTCGCCCTGTCTGCAACTTTGTCGGGTTCAAAGCCGTTGTCTAGGTTTGTCATATAACCCTCAGTCAAAGCGAAGTTAACTGCATCCATGTACCAAGCGGTTTGGTCTAGTGTTACATCGCTAACTTGGATACCATCAATGTCAGGTGTGACAGGGTCATCAGCCAGAGCAGTTGTTGCCATGGTGAAAACCATAGAAGACGCTAAAAATAGAGATAAAGTCTTTTTCTTAATCATTTTGTGTACAACCTTCTTTCGTTTATGTAAATTCTTCCTAATAGTAACATATATTAGAAGAAGTTTCAAGAATATTATATCATATGGTAATAAACGGAAAATCACCCCAAAACCCATAGGAGCTTAGAGGTGATTTTTTGTTATAATATTTACTTCAATGTTATCAAAAGTTCACCGGCTTTTACGCTCATGTTCTCTTTGATTAATACTTCATCAACAACGCCGTCCATACGTGCAACGACGCTTGTTTCCATTTTCATAGCTTCAATAACTGCAAGGACTTGATTTTCCTTAACTTCATCGCCAGACTTGACAGAAACTTTGGAAACCATACCCGGAATAGAAGCGCCAACTTGGCTCTTATCCTCTGGGTCGGCGAGTCTGACTGTACGGATTGTGCTTTGTGCTTTTTTGTCGATGACAGAAACTTCACGGCGCATACCGTTTAGTTCGAAATCAACATTTCTTGTACCGTCATCATTGAGGTCACCCAAACCTAGGAACTTGATAATTAGAGTTTTACCCTCTTCGATAACGATTTGAGTTGTCTCGCCTATAGCCATACCGTCGAAGAAAACATGGCTGTGCATACGTGTGAGGTAGCCATACTCTTGGCTGTGCTTGCAGTAATCTTCAAGCACTTTGGGGTACATGCACCATGAAATTACAGTGAGTGGGTCAGGGTCTGGCAAGAACTTCGAAACCTCTTGACGAGCGGCATCGAAATCTATAGGCTCTAAAAGTTCGCCGGGGCGACAAGTGATTGGCTCTTCGCCTTTTAGGACGACTTTTTGTATGTCTTCGGGGAAGCCCCAAGCAGGTTGACCCATCATTCCTTTGAAATATGAAACGACAGAATCAGGGAAAGTTAATGCATCACCACGAGTGACAATATTTTCAGGTGTCAAATCATTTTGAACCATGAAAATTGCCATGTCGCCGACCATTTTCGATGATGGAGTAACTTTGACTATATCACCCAACATGTCATTTACCATGCGGTACATTTCTTTAACATCTTCAAATCTTTGTCCCAAACCTAAGCTGTCAACTTGGCTTTTTAGATTTGAATATTGACCGCCAGGCATTTCGTATCTATAAATATCCGCTGATGGGCTGACCATTCCAGTTTCAAATTTGTGGTAACGCTGGCGCACATCGCCCCAATAATTTGAGAGCTGTTGAAGCTTTCTTGGGTCTAAGCCTGTGTCACGCTCGTGGTCTTGAAGAGCGGCAACAACTGCGTTAAGCGATGGCTGGCTTGTCATGGAGGACATAGAGTCTATAGCACAGTCGATGATGTCAACTCCAGCCTCAGCCGCAACGAGATAAGTTGCAACCTGATTTCCTGAGGTGTCATGTGTGTGCAAATGAATGGGCAAGCCGATTTCTTGCTTTAAAGTTGTTACAAGCTTTTTAGCGGCATATGGCTTTAATAGTCCCGACATATCCTTGATAGCAAGGAAGTGTGCGCCACGTTTTTCAAGTTCTTTTGCCATATTTACATAGTAATCTAATGTGTATTTATCGCGTTTTGGGTCAAGGATATCGCCCGTGTAGCAGATAGTTGCCTCGCAGATTTTTCCTTGTTTCAAAACCTCATCCATGGAAACTTCCATAGCAGGAATCCAGTTTAGTGAATCAAAGACTCTAAAAACATCAATTCCATTTTGTGCGGCTGATTTTACAAATTCACGGATAAGGTTATCGGGATAGTTTGTATAACCAACGGCATTTGCTCCACGAAGAAGCATTTGGAAAGGTATGTTTGGAATTTTTTCACGAAGAATTTGCAAACGCTCCCAAGGTGACTCGTGTAGGAAACGGTAAGCAACATCAAAAGTTGCTCCGCCCCACATTTCAAGTGAGAAGCAGTCCGCGAGAATATCAGCAACGCCCGGTGCGGCAAGTAACATATCACGAGTTCTTACACGTGTTGACAACAGTGATTGGTGAGCATCACGCATGGTTGTGTCGGTGATAAGTACTTTCTTTTGGTCGAGAACCCATTTTTTAACTGCCTCAGGCCCGTCTTTGTCTAGGATTTGTTTTAGTCCTGAAAGTGGAGCATCAGAAGCGGTTGGAACTCTCGGTGCATCACGCTGAGTACGACTCATTTTGGGGTTATCAACTTGAAGTTGAGCTATATATTTTAGAACTTTTGTAGCACGGTCACGGCTCTCGTCAATTTCAAAAAGCTCTGTCGCTTCATCGATGAATTTAGTGTGGCATTGACCGCTAATAAAAGTCGGGTGAGTTAAAATATTACTTATAAAAGGTATGTTTGTTTTAACACCTCTGATGTGCTCTTCGCTGATAGCGCGGTTTGCCTTACGGCAAGCAGATGTGAAAGTGTTATCCCAAGTTGTAACTTTAACTAAGAGAGAATCATAGTAAGGCGAAATCACTGAACCCGAGAACGCATTACCACCGTCAAGACGAATACCAAAGCCACCGCCAGAGCGATATGCAGTTATTTTACCTGTGTCGGGTGCAAAGTTGTTCGAGGGGTCTTCGGTTGTAACACGGCACTGAATCGAAAAACCATTCATGCGAATGTTATTTTGTGATGTGATTCCGATTTCGGGGTGAGATAGGGGATAGCCTTGAGCTATCAAAAGCTGTGCACGAACAAGGTCTATGCCTGTTACCATTTCGGTTACAGTGTGCTCAACTTGGATACGTGGGTTCATTTCTATGAAAAAATGCTCGCCGTTTTTGTCGACTAAAAACTCAACTGTACCTGCTGAAACATAGCCAACATGTTTTGCGACCTTAACTGCGTCTTCGTAAAGTTTTTTGCGTGTTTCCTCGGGAACAGACCACGCAGGAGCAAACTCGACAACCTTTTGATATCTGCGTTGTAGTGAGCAGTCACGCTCGTACAAGTGTACGATATTTCCGTGCTTGTCACCAAGGATTTGGATTTCAATATGTTTGGGCTCTACCAAGTATTTTTCTATAAATATATCTGCATTGCCAAAAGCTTTTTTTGCTTCGCCTTTGACAAGTTCAAAAGCAGGCTTAACTTCTTCAGCAGTGTCGCAACGGCGCATACCACGACCGCCACCGCCACCGGCGGCTTTCAATATGACAGGGAAGCCATAAGAAATAGCTTTTTCCAATGCTTCGTCGCCATCTTTTAGTGGGACAGAAGTTCCGGGGATGGTTGGGACATTGCAAGCGTGTGCAATTGATTTTGCTGTTAGTTTGTCACCCATTTTTCCGAGAATATCAGATGATGGACCGACAAAAATTATCCCGGCATCCTCACAAGCTTTTGCAAACTCTGCATTTTCGGACAAAAAGCCATATCCGGGGTGAATTGCATCAACTTTACGCTTAACCGCAAGGTCGACAATAGAGGGAATGTCAAGATATGCCCCGAGTGGGCTCTTATTTTCTCCTATAAGATAAGCTTCATCTGCTTTTGTGCGGAACATGGAAAATTTATCCTCGTTTGAATAAACTGCTACTGTTCTTAAACCGATGTCATTACATGCGCGGAAAACTCTGATTGCGATTTCGCCACGATTGGCTACCAGTACTTTTTTAATAGTCTTTGGTGTCATTTTCGCCTCATCCCTTCTTTTTGAATAATCTGAACTAAAAAAATTTCATTTTTCAACTTGTATTTTTAGTAAAAAAAGCAAGATAGTTAAAAAAATATCGAAAATAAAGAATTCAATTATAAAAATTATAACTGCAAAATTAAATTTTTGCAAGTTATTTTTTTAGAAATTGCAAAAATAAGCACTACCACTGATTAATCTATCAATGATAGTGCTTTGTTTGTTAAAAAATCCTGTCAAAATATCATGTAGATTATGACATTATTTAACTTTCCAGATATCCCTAGCGTAGTCTTTAATAGTACGGTCGGAAGAGAACTTACCTGCACTTGCAATATTCATGAGGCATTTTCTACCGAATTTTAGTCTGTCGGCATAGTCATAAATCGCACGAAGCTTAGCTTTTCTATACTTATCATAGTCGAGAAGTACATAGTAGTGGTCGGCTCTGTGCCAATCTGTGCCATACAGTAGAGCTCCATGAAGTTCAGCCATAGCGTCATCGCTGTGGATTGTGCCGTCAACCAAAGAGTCGATAGCACGGCGCATATATGAATCTTTTTCGTAAAATTCTTTGGGGTTGTAGTTGTGCTTGATTTTTTCGATATCCTCGACAGTTGAACCGAAGATATAGTTATTCTCAATGCCTGCTTCTTCGACAATTTCGACGTTAGCACCGTCAAGAGTGCCGAGAGTTACAGCGCCGTTTAGCATAAGCTTCATGTTACCTGTACCGCTTGCTTCAAAACCGGCGGGAGAAATTTGTTCAGAAATATCTGCAGCAGGAATAATTTTTTCTGCATAGCTACAGTTGTAGTTTTGAACAAATACAACACGAATACTCTTGCTGACAACTGGGTCATTATTGATAAGTTCAGCCATTCTATTAATGTAACGAATGATGGCTTTTGCCCTTGCATAACCTGCCGCCGCTTTCGCACCGAAAATAAATGCAATAGGTGGCATATCGGTTAGTTCACCGTCTTTGATGCGTTGGTAAATTTCTGTGATGAGCAATGCATTCATAAGCTGTCTCTTATATTCATGTAGACGCTTAATCTGAACATCGAAAATAAAGTCAGGAGGAATTTTAACGCCCTCTTTTTCTTCGATATACTCAGAAAGCTGAGCTTTCTTTTGCATTTTAACATCGTTAAAGTCCCAGATGAGTTTATCTGTGATACATTCTTTAAAGTCGGCAAGCTGGTTTAGGTCTTTGATAAATCCAGGGCCGATGTTTCTGCGGATAAGTGCGCTGAGCTCTGGGTTGCTTAGTCCAAGCCAGCGACGTTGGGTGATGCCGTTAGTTTTGTTTTGGAAACGCTCAGGATAAATCGCATACCAATCACGGAAAACATCATTTTTCAAGATTTCAGTATGGATAGCCGCAACACCATTGACATAATGGCTCATATAAATTGCAAGTCTTGCCATATGAACTGTGCTACCGTCGATAATTTGCATAGCACCCATGTTTGCATCATGAGAAATGTTTTCGCGTAAATGAGCATCAATTTGCTTAATGATTTCCGCAATTTGTGGGCAAACACTTTCGATAAGTCCGAGTTCCCAACGCTCAAGCGCCTCACTAAGAACAGTGTGGTTTGTGTAGCTGAATGTGTCAAGTGCGATTTTAAATGCTTTTTCAAAGTCAAGACCCTCACGGCGTAGCAAACGAATAAGCTCAGGGATTGCCAAAACCGGATGAGTATCGTTGAGTTGAAGCGCATTATAAGCTGAAAATTCAACAATTGTGCGACTTCCAACTTGACGATGGCGGCGAATAAGGTCTTGCATGGTTGCACTGCAAAGGAAATATTGTTGTTTTAGACGAAGCCTTTTTCCCTCATAGGTGCTGTCGTCTGGGTAAAGAACTGATGTGATACTTTCTGCAAGGTTGTCTTCACGCATAGCGGTTGCATAATCCTGACGGTTGTATGCCGCAAAGTCAAGCGGATTTTTCGATTCACTTTGCCATAGGCGAAGTGTTCCGATATTGTCTGAATCATAGCCGATAACAGGCATGTCATAGGGGACTGCAAGTACAGTTTGGTCTTTAAAGTGGACTTCAACTGCCTCGCCGTATCGACGGCAACTCCATGGGTCGCCATCATGTAGCCAAATATCGGCTTCTTCAATTTGGTCAAAGTTTTTAAAACTCTGTTTAAACAGGCCGTATTTATAACGAAGCCCGTAACCATCCAGTGGGATGCTATGAGTTGCCGCACTATCAAGGAAGCAAGCAGCAAGACGACCTAGACCGCCATTGCCCAATGATGTGTCCTCAATTTTGTCAAGTGAGGAGATATCGGCACCTTTAGATGCAAATAATGCAGCCAAACGCCTTAGAACTCCGAGATTATATAGATTTGAGTAAACAAGTTTACCAATCAAGAATTCAGCGCTCAAATAAGCAGCATGGCGTTTTCCCATGTGGTTTCTTTGGCTACGAGTCCAGTTACCTGATAAATAGCGTACAACAGCAAGTGATAAACACTCGTGAAGTTGTCGTGGGTTAGCGTCGGCAAGCCCGATTTGGTGGTTACACAGGCATTGTTCTTCTGTTAACTCCAAAATTTCATGGCACCGCATTTCGCTGTCAAAAATCATAAAAATACTCCATTCCGCCGCTTCGTTACGGCTTATACAGTAAAAGTACACTCGTTTGCGAAGTTGTGTATAAGTGAGTGTCTTTTACAGACGTTTGATTAACCTCTGAAAAATGTTCTCGTATATTTCAAAATAAGCTCGGAGAGTTCCTCTGTTAATGCACCCTCTTTTAGCCTAAATCGCCAATTGTGCCCCATAGTTCCTGGGGTGTTGGTTCTTGCGTAGGTTGGAAGACCCAGCCAGTCTTGGATTTGAGCGATAAAAACAGGCGCACAGCTTGCCATACCAGCTCGGATAAGTCCAAGGTTTAAATTTTCACGCTCGCCACAATATGTTGAGACAAATTCCAAATCATACTTGGATAGTCCTGAAAGCCAGCCACAAATTGTGTCGTTATCGTGGGTTGCAGCATACATGATGGTTTTTTTGTTAGCCTTATGTGGGAGATAACTGCTTTCGTCATGTGGATTGAATGCAAAGCACATGACAGCCATTCCGGGGAATTTTGCATACTTCAATAGGTCGCGAACCTCGTCGGTGATAACGCCCAAATCCTCAGCGATAAAGCGTATATCAGGGAAGTGTTTCGCAATCATATCAATGAAGTCACGAGATGGGCCTTTGTGCCATTTTCCTCCGATTGCGGTTTCTTCACCATAAGGAACGCCCCAATAACTCTCAAGCCCCAGAAAGTGGTCTATGCGTATTACATCAAAAAGTTTTGACTGAGCATTAATGCGCTCCTGCCACCACTTGTATCCGTCTTTTTTCATGTGATTCCAACGGTAAAGCGGATTTCCCCAAAGTTGCCCTGTTTGGCTGAAATAATCTGGTGGAACTCCTGCGACTTCGATGGGCTTTCTGTCGTTGTCAAGCAAAAACTGTTCGGGTTTTGCCCAAACATCGGCAGAGTCGAGAGCTGTGTAAATGGGTAGGTCGCCAATTATACTCAAATTTATTTTTTTGCAATGACTTTTGAAGTCTGCCCAGTCTCTGAAAAACAAATACTGTAAGAACTTAAAAAAGTTGATATCTATTTTTAAAAGGTCTTTGTATTTGGCGACTGCTTGTGGTGTATGTAATTTTATATCACCTTTCCACTCATACCAAGGGGTCATGTCGAAATGCTTTTTTAGAGCCATAAATAGGGCATAGTCGTCAAGCCAATGTTCATTTTTTGCTGTGAATTTATCGTATTTAGCTTTATGACTTGCAAAACCTCTTTGATAGGCAAGCTTTAAAATTGCATAGCGGTTGTTATAAATTTTTTCATAGTCAACTCGCTCTGGGTCAGTGCCCCAGTCGCACTCGTTCAATTCGGCTTTTGTTAAAAGTTCTTCCTCTACAAGTCTTTCAAGGTCTATAAAATATGGATTGCCTGCAAATGAGGAAAAGCTTTGGTAAGGACTGTCGCCGTAGCTTGTTGGTCCAACGGGAAGCATCTGCCAATAAGTTTGACCTGAGCTTCTAAGAAAATCGGCAAACTCAATTGCTTGCTTTCCAAGCATCCCAATCCCGTAAGGGGAGGGGAGAGAGAAAAGCGGAAGGATTATGCCTGAACTGCGTGAAAAGCTGTTTGACATAGTGTTCTCCAATCCTTTAAAATTTGAAGGTTTTATTTAAATCGAAAGGCGTTTTTCCATATATGAATGAGCCTTTTGTTCGAATATATCGGCGAGTTCGTCTAAAATAATGTCGCCGTATCTCCTATTAAGAGCAGTTTTGAGCAAAAAATCTGCAAAATTGGGATTTTTTGGAAGTATAGGTCCATGACTATAGCTTCCGAAAGTGTTTTTAAATCGAGCACCCTCGGAATCATCATGTCCATTATTTCCGTGTCCACGAATAATTGTTCCCAGTGGCATCACATCGCCATCAAGATAAGTTCTGCCACTGTGGTTTTCAAAACCAACGACCATACCACCGCCGTTTTCCTCGGTGAGTTCAAACATCATATTGCCAATAAGTCTGTCTTTTTCGCCGACTGTGTGTAAATCCAAAGCACCGATAAAGTCACACTGTTTTCCGTCGTGGGTTAGATAGTAATTTCCGAGCATCTGATAACCACCGCAAATGGCTAAAAATACTTTCTCATCAGCTACTGCGGATTTTATCTCTGCGGATTTTCCGTTTTCTAAATCGGCAAGCAGGATTTCTTGCTCAAAATCTTGCCCTCCGCCGATAAAAAATAAATCAAAATCAGAGAAGTTTGCGTTTTCTCCTATGCTTAACTCCGTGATATTTGCCTTAATACCACGTCTTTCTAAGCGTTTTTTCATACAAATAATATTACCTTGATCCCCGTATAAGTTTAAGATGTCGGGGTAAAGGTGGCAAATATTTAATTCCATTAATAACTCCATTTTATTCCCAGAAGTTTTTAAAACCAAAGCGCGAGCTGAGTTTTTGTCGTAAATCAAGCATAGCCGTATAAGTCGGCATGATAAACTTTGGATCGTCAACTTCAAGCATGGCATCTATCAGACTGTCATAGTCATAAAATACCGAAATTTTTTCCGCGGGTAAGTCTGTGTAAGAGAGCCTTAAAGCCATGTCGTCGGCACGAACTCCTGAAACATACACATGGGAGAGCTTATCGCCCATATCAGTCAGTACATCAAAATATACGTCCCAAATCCAAGAAATATCAGTGCCATCGGCATAATTATCATTTAGGCAGATTACAAAAACGGAATTACCGTCAAGGTTTGTTAAAAAGTTCAAAACTTGATTGCAACCTGCGGGGTTTTTTACAAGTATCATACGTAGAAAATGGTCATTTATTACAAATTTTTCCATACGACCAAATCCACATGAAAACGACCTCAGAGCACCTAAAGCTGTCTCTCTGTCGAAATCCAGACACAGTAGGGCAGTTAATGCTCCGACTGCGTTATAAATATTAAATCCACCGGGGAGATTGATAACTGATTGGTATTCATCACCATAGATGTTGAATTTGATAGTGCTGTCGTCGGCGGTCATTGAAATCAGTTCAGAAACCGAGACAGATGGTTCAGGGCGAGAATATCCACAGCTTGGACAAGAAAATTTTCCTAAGTGCCCGTAGGTTATATAGTCGTATTCATATTCGCATTTGCATTTGATGCAATATGGCGCGTCGGACATCTCGGGTACACGAATATTATATATAGGAGAATTTACACCATAGTAAATTATTTCACCCATATGGCCATCTGCGAGGGAAGAAGTTAAAGAACAGTCTGCATTTAGACATAGCGTTGTGTTCTTAACATGAGATAAACCTTCACGGATATTTTTTAATGTGTGAGTGACTTCTCCGAAGCGGTCCAGCTGGTCTCTGAAAATATTTGTTACTAAAACGACTTCTGGCTTTAGATATTTGAGTACGGCTTTTGTTGCAGCCTCATCGCATTCAATAACAGCGAATTTGCATTTTGGTTTTCCGAACCAACTTGCATTAGATGCAAATTCTGTAGTAATTCCTGTAATAAGATTTGCGCCAGCCTTGTTTGAAAAATAGCTCAAAGACTTATTTATAAAAGCTTGTTCGACAATACGAGAACTAGTGGTTTTTCCGTTTGTGCCGGTTATCACAATAGTCCGCACATCCTTTGCAAGAAAGCCCAGAAGATTTGGGCAAATCTTTAAAGCAACTTTTCCAGGGAGGGAAGTTCCACCGCGTCCTGTGGCGCGCAAAATCAGCCTAATTAGTTTACATGTAAATAATGATATAAGTTTCATATGTAAATATTATACTAAAACGGAAGAAATTTCAAGCATTAGAAGAAAAAAAGTTTTTAGCTACGTGGAAAAAATGTAAAAAAATTTTGTGGACTGCTGAAAATAACATACTGAGACATAAATTTCTTTACAATTTAGGTAATATCTGCTATAATCGAAAGACACCAAGCGCCCGTAGCTCAGCTGGATAGAGTGTCAGACTCCGACTCTGAAGGCCACCGGTTCGAATCCGGTCGGGCGTACCAAGGCTTAAACTAGTTACTCTTACTTAAATGGATATAATAAATCCCTCCTAAGTGGTAAACCGTTCGAGTCTAAATCAAGCATTTATATACAAAAAAT
>CAYJLH010000065.1:0-13420 GCA_964370925.1 uncultured Oscillospiraceae bacterium
CTCAGTAACTGACTTACTGATAACAGGTGAAATATTTTTAACATAGTCAGCATCTATATTCTTGAATTTATCAAGATTTGAAAGTGCCCAGTCTGTGCACTCTTTCCATGCTGCTGTTTTAGAAGCATCTTTCATTCCTTCAAGATAGCTGTCAACTTTTTCTGATTTAATGCCTTCAAGGTCGTAACCGACACTCATATTAAATACAAATCCGTTAGGATCGCCAAGGCCTAGTTCTTTTGCAAGTAACTTACATGCAAACCAAGCTTTGATGTATTCTTCAAGCGCTTGTGGAACATAAAGTTCAGTTGACCACTCACAGTTATAGCATTCGTCAGCTGCTGTGATACAAGGACGTGCAACACATTTTGAAAGCTCATCACCGTCCATGATTTGGACAGTCTTACATTCAAAAAATCTGCTACCTGTTACATATGCAGCGATAAAGTTTTGCGCTAACTGTGTGTGAGGTCCTGCGGCTGGGCCGTAAGGTGTCTCAATATATTCATTAAAAATAGGTAATTTTGTTCCGTTTGTAACCTTTAAAAACTTGTCTACACCAAATATACTTCCGTCTTTTTGATATTCAGTTAGAATTCTGCTCATCAACTGCGGAAAAGAAATGGGTCTCATTGCTTCACTCATATGAAAGCCTCCTAATTTTTTTAGTTATACACCTAAGCTTGCCCAAAGTTTTTTACTTTGTTCCATTGTCCAAGCATTGATTTTTTCTTCATCTATATTAACGAATTCTCTATCTTTATATAGTACATTACCATTAATGATTGTGCTACGGCAGTTTTTACCCATCATACCGAATAGCATATGACCGTCAATGTTGTCGTGTGAGAACGGTGTGAATGGTTTGTAGTCCATTACAATAACGTCAGCCGCTGCGCCCTCTGCGAGAACACCTAGTGGCTTATTGAAGTATTTTGCGCAAAGCTGTTTGTTAACTTCGAACAAAGCACCTGTTGTTTCGCACCAACCAACATTTGGCATTGCACTGTTGTGTCTTTGCATTGGTAGGAATGTTTTTAAGCTCTCTAGCATATCGTGTGTATAACCGTCTGTACCTAGTGCTACAGGAATTCCTCTTTTTGCAAATTCAATTACAGGAGCGCATCCAACTGCGTTACCCATATTTGATTGTGGGTTGTTAACAAGCATTGTTTTTGTCTCTGCGATGATGTCCATTTCTGATGGAGAAACGTGGATGCAGTGACCCAAAACTGTCTTTTCGCCCAAAATTCCATTGTAAAGCAGACGATTAATTGAGCGTGTTCCATAATTATTGATGCTGTCATAAACATCATTTAGGCCTTCTGAAACATGGATGTGGAAGCCTGTCATTCCGTTGTTTTCCTTTACCATGCTCTCGAAAGTTTTGTCAGAAATTGTGAATAATGCATGTCCGCCGAACATAGCTTTTATCATGTCATCATTTTCGTCTTTGCAGTATTTTGCAAATTCAGCATTTTCTTTAACGCCTTGTGCGCTTTTCTCTTCACCGTCGCGGTCAGATACTTCATAGCATAGGCAAGCTCTCATGCCGACTTCTTTACATGCACCTCTGATTGCAAATAGTGAACCGGGAATCTCACCGAATGATGCGTGGTGGTCAAAAATTGTTGTAACACCATTGCGGATGCAATCTAAGATTGTTGCATATGTTGATGCTCTTGTTCCGTCTAAAGTTAGGCGACGGTCAATTGCCCACCACATTCCATCAAGAACTTCATAAAAGTTTGTTGGGTTGTATCCGGGGATTGAAAGGCCGCGAGCAAGTCCGGAATATATGTGCGTATGAGCATTTATCATACCCGGCATTATAACTCCGCCACGAGCGTCTACAAATTCTGCATCAGGATATTTTGCTTTTAACTCTTCGTAGTTGCCAACTTCTTTGATTAGTTCGCCATCACATACAACAGCGCCATTTTCAAAATAGCTTTGTTTGTCGTCACGTGTTATGACTTTTCCGTTTCCGATTATAAGCATGATGTGGTCCCCCTAGTTATTATTTAAAAATCAAATTTTGATATTAGGTTCGTTTTTAGTTCGACTGAAAAAGAACGATGCCCGTTGTTGTACGAGCATCGTTCTTTATTTTGGCATTGATAACTACTGCCAAAAGAATAAGCTCTCTTGACCCGTGCGTTGAAGCACTCCCTTGCAGTCGTCCAATGTGTTAAATTTTTCAGTCTTTGGGGTTCGAATGGAGATTAATGATTATCTAACTCGTGCTAATTGTAGCTCAAATTTTTTTGTTTGTCAATATTTTAAGCGTTTTTTGTCATGTACAATTCTCCTCGTCTATTTTGTACACATTAGACAAAACTTTAACAATGATATTCAAAAAAAATGAAAGTGAACTTGTTACAACCGCTATTCCTCAGTTTTTTTGGGAGTTTTTGGTAGCACAACATTAAGTACAACAGCCACAAGTGCAGCTATAACAACAGGCGAAGTTCCAAAAATTGTATACACCCAAGTTGGTACTCCAGGGCCTTGTAATGCACCTGCAACTTGTGATACACCTATACCCAATGCAACTGCTAGTCCAACGACTGTTGAGTTTCTTTGAGTGAATTCCTCAGAAGTTATCATTCTAACGCCTGTCATTGTAATTGTCGCAAAAACAGAAACAGTTGCACCGCCGATAACAGCTTGTGGAATAGTTGTGAGTATCGCCGCAAACTTTGGAATTAGTCCTGCACCCAATAAAACAAAAGATGCAAAGGCAAAAACAAATCTGTTTACGACTTTGTTAACTGTAACGATACCAACATTTTGGCTAAAGCTTGCAGTTGGTAGTCCGCCAAATAGAGCAGCTCCCAAACTAACAACACCTTGAGCCATTATTCCGCCCGAAAGTTCTTTGTCTGTTGGCATTCTGCCCAGACCGCCAACTGTTGTTGCGGAAAGGTCACCGATAGTTTGAACACCGTTGATGATATAGACTATCGCAAGTGAAATACATGCAGATATTTCAAACTCAAGTCCAAAGTGCATTGGTTTTGGTAATAAAAACCATCCAGCAGTTCCAACACTTGAAAAATCAACCATGCCCATAAATAATGCGACAATATAGCCGGCAATCATTCCGAACAGAATTGAACCTAGTTTTAGTGTCCCTTTTGTGAAGTTTCCAAGAACAACTACGACGAGTAGAGTTATAACTGAAACTATCCAGTTTTCCGCCGAGCCAAATTGTTCCCCTGCTGCCGCGCCGCCTGCCATGTATCTAACAGCAGTTGGGTATAGCGAAAGACCAATTGTGAAAATAACTGTACCAGTGACAAGTGGTGGGAACAATACACGGATTTGTTTTACAAACAAACCAAAGATAATTGCAACAACACCACCGACGATTTCTGCACCCAAAATCGTTGGAAGATTAAACTGACCGCCGATTGCGAGCAGTGTGGGAACATATGCAAAGCTAATTCCCATGATTACGGGTAGTCCGGAGCCTAATTTACCACCAATTGTGTAGGTTTGAATAAGGGTTGCGATTGCTGTGATAATAAGTGATACTTGGATTAGCAAAGTTGTGTCAGCCGGTGACAGCCCTGTCACGCCTGCGACCAAAATTGCCGGTGTGATTATTCCAACTATAGCCGCAACAACGTGTTGAAGCCCAAGTGGGATAACCTGCTTTTTGGGTGGAATACCCTCCAGTTCGAAAACTGATGCCTTTGATAAACTTGCCATATAACACCTCACCAAAATATTTACAATGTTTTCACATTTGCAAAAATAACTATAACCCAGTTTAGATAGACTGGCAATACTAAATTTTTGTTTGAAAAGTGCCATGTTTGCCTGTTTTGTGCAGTTATCACAAACTTTGTCGACAATAGGAAATAGAGATATTAAATTGACTTATTTTGTAAAATTATTTTGAACCAATTTTAACAATGCTTCTGAGCGACATACCATGCGCATCCAAGGACATTTATAGTGTGTCAAATTTCGGTCATCAACAAATAACCACCTATATTCCTCGTAACATATAAGCACTTCCAGTATCTGTTCCCAAATCCCTCGGCTTCTCCAACGGCTAAATCGCCTTTGAACTGTGTTCCAACTGCCAAATTCTTTAGGTAAATCACGCCATGCGGATCCAGTATATAAAATGCATAAAACTGCATCAATAAACATTCGCGTATCTTCTGCATTTCCGCCTCGTGTGCCTTTGTTACCAATTGTTAGTGGTTCTATTTGTTCCCAGATTTCATCCGAGATGCTCATGCTTGATGTGTTTTTATTCATAGAATCACTACCTATCATTAGTTTTACTTGAGTGTTGTTTTGTCGACACATGGTTAGACTTTTAACAAAACTTGCCTCATTTTCATAACGATGTACAAAAAGAAATTCTGCAAATCTAACCATATTGTGTCGATTATTCTAAATTAATTTTAGATTATACTTGTGGAGGTGTTCCCTCAGCGTTTGATACTACTGCATCAATTTGAATTTTTGCGCCCATTGGCAAGTTTGAAACACCGATAACTCTTCTTGCACTTGTTCCGTTTGGCAAGAAAACAGAAAATACTTCTGCAACTTGCTCGATATCATCAATGTTTGTAAGGCAAATGTTAACCTTAACAACATCTTCCATCTTGTGGTTGATGCTCTCAACAATGGATTTTAGGTGAGTAAAGCACATAGTTGCTTGCTCTTTAATGCCACCATCAACGATTTTTCCGCTTTGTACATCAATTGGAAGTTGAGCTGTGATGTGGTTATAGTGTGAAAAAGCAACTGTTTGTGTTGACAATTTGCATTTTGGTGCTTTATCTGTGTTGTTTGCATAGATAACAATGCCGTGTCTGTCTTCGATAAGTTGTGGAGGTGTGCCATCACCGTGTGAAACAACTGCTTCGATTTGTACAAGTGCTTCCATAGGAAGTGCAGCAACCTCAACAACTGTTCTTGCAGGCATGTAGCCAACTGTTCTTGCGATTGCAGAATCAGGGAAGAAAGTTGTGTAAACTTCGTTGACTGCGTCAATGTCAGATAGATTTTTAACAAAAATTGTGTTTCTGACAATATCGTCAACAGGAACATCAATGCTTTCTAGGATAGCTTTAATGTTTGATAGGCATTGATAAGTTTGTTCTTTAACGCCACCTTTAACCAATCTACCTGTTTTTGGGTCGATTGGAAGTTGAGCGCTTAGGTTGTTGTAATGTGAGAAAGAAACAGTTTGTGATGATAGTGAATCAATTGGTGCTGTATGTGTGCTATTTACAAGTTTAATCAAATCGCCAGCTTGAGGAGCGTTTGGAATTGTTCCCTCGCCGTTTGAAATAAGAGCTTCAACTTGAACCAGTGCACCGTGAGGTAGGCTTGCAACCGCAACAGTTGTTCTGCTGGGCATGTAAGTTGGGAAGAATTTTTTGTAAACTGCATCAACAGCATCTACGTTAGCAATATCAGTAACAAAAGTTGAAATTCTAACAACGTCGTTCATTGTGTGTTTGATACCCTCAATGATATTTTTGATGTTGTTGAAACATTGTTCTGCTTGCTCTGTGATTCCACCTGCCACGATTTTACCTGTTTTTAGGTCAAGTGGTAGTTGAGCTGATAAGTTGTTGTAATGTGAAAACGCAACTGTTTGTGCGTATACAACATTTGGGTTTGATGTGCTTACAGGATTTCTTGCTAGTACTGCGTTCAATGAACTCATGATTAAATTACTCCTTAAAAAATTATTATTTATCGTATTGTTCCTCAAAATCTAAAAATTAAAATAAAAAAAACGGCGCCTAAAAAGGCGTCATTCAACTTTGACAAAAAACTGTAGTCCTCCGTCAAAGAGTACGCCCCCTTGACCCGTGCGTTTAAGCACTACCTTACAGTCAGCCACAATATTCATTTGTTAATCAAGTAACATTAGATAAATTACACAAATTGATTATATCTTAAATAAATTTGTTTGTCAATATATTTCTATTATCTCCAATTATACAAAAAACTTGTCGGATTTTTATATAATTTGCATAATAAACTTGATTGACTTTTATTTACATTGCTTTTCTTCTTTTATAAGTATATATCTGCGCTTAATGGTAAATATTGAAAAATAAGTTGATAAAGCACTGCGTTTTTTGCTATAATGGAAATGTAAGTATTATACATCCTCTATTTTTGATAAAAACATGACAGCATCAGCCGCTCAACATATAATTAGGTTTGTCGACAATATAATGGAGGTAGAAAAATGAATAAAATAGCATTAGTCACAGGTGCATCAAGTGGCATAGGAGAGAAAACAGCTCTTGCATTAAAAGCACAGGGTTTTGTGGTTTATGGCGCTGCAAGACGTGAGGATAAATTACGTGATTTGGCAGCTACAGGAATTAATACAATTGCCTTAGATGTCACTAACGAGGACTCTATGGTATCTTGCGTAAATCACATAGTTGATGAGCTTGGCAGAATAGACGTTTTAGTCAATTGCGCAGGTTATGGTTCTTTTGGTGCGGTCGAAGATGTTTCGCTCGACGAAGCAAGAAGGCAAATTGAAGTTAACATTTTTGGACTTGCTCGGATGACACAACTTGTTTTGCCACATATGCGAAAGAACAGGTATGGTAAAATTGTAAATATTTCATCCATGGGCGGTAGGGTCTGGACGCCTTTTGGTGCATGGTATCACGCTACAAAACATGCGGTTGAGGGTTTGTCCGCATGTTTAAGGCTAGAAGTTGCTCCGTTTGGAATTGATGTTATAATCATAGAGCCAGGTGGAATAAAAACCGACTGGGGTTTTATTGCAGCAGACAATCTCGAGAAAGTTTCAAAAAATGGTGCTTATGAGGAAGTTTGCGCCAAAGCAGCCAAAGCTATGAGGGCAACTTACAGTGGAAATATCACCCCACCAGAATATATAGCTGACTGCATAGCACATGCTGTCACCTTGAAAAGACCAAAAACAAGGTATTTGGTCGGCTATGGAGCAAAGCCCGCTGTTTTAGTACAAAAATTGTTTGGTGATAGAATTTATGATAAAATCATTTTGAAAAAATACAAACTCTAAAATTAAGTCAATCTACAAAAAAAGCATACGCAGGAGCCGACATGAACAAAATTTTGATAATTGAAGACGATATATCTCTTTGCGATGGCATATGCATCGCATTAAAATCTGAGGACTTTTTGTTTTCCAAAGCACATAAACTAAAAACCGCAAATGAGATTTTAGAAAAGGAAAATCCCGATTTAATCATACTAGATGTCAATTTACCCGATGGAAACGGCTTTGATTTCCTAAAAGACCTCCGAAAAAAGTCAAACACCAAAGTCATAATGCTAACCGCAAATGATTTAGATAAGGATGTCATAAACGGACTTGAACTTGGCGCTGATGATTATATCACAAAGCCTTTTAGTTTAGGAGTTTTAAGGGCGAGAGTTAATACACAGCTCAGAGAAAAGAAGTCTGCAAACATTTTTACACAAGCAGATTTCAATTTCGACTTTTATAAACTTGAGTTTTTCAAACAGCAAAAGAAAATCGAACTTTCTAAATCAGAACAGAAACTATTAAAAATACTAACCGATAACAAAGGAATAACCCTAGAGCGAGAAAAACTTGTCGATAGAATTTGGACTGATGGTTATGAATATGTCGAAGAAAATGCCTTGTCTGTTACAGTTAAAAGGTTGCGCACAAAACTTGGTGATGATGTTCCGATTAAAACAATTTACGGCATCGGATATAGGTGGGGTGAATAAATGCTTAAAACCAACAAGATACTAGACCGCATAAACACCATGCTTGACAACGCAATTTCCGGAAAAGAGATTGAAAAAACTTTTGACGAAAGCAAAGCTTCTCAGATAGAAAGTAAGTTGCACAAATATTTATTGAGTACAGGCAAAAGCAAGGAACTTATCGAGGAACAAAAGTTACGGCTTGATAGTCTTGTATCCGACATCAGTCACCAGACAAAAACACCTATTTCGAATATTTCATTATATAGCGAGCTTATATCTGAAAGTGATAACGACGAGGACAGAAAGAAATACTCAGAGATGCTTATTAATCAAGCAGAGAAACTAAACTTTCTAGTCAACTCATTAGTCAAAACCTCAAGACTTGAAAGTGGTATCATCTCAGTAAATCCAAAATCACAGTCAATAAAACCATTGCTCAAATATTTGGCAGATTCTTTTCCAAATGTCGAAATTTCCCCTAATGAAAGCCAAGCTGTATTCGACTTAAAATGGACTTGTGAGGCTTTAACAAATATTGTCGACAACGCCATAAAATACGGAGCGAGTAAAATCGAGATTTCAGTCACGAGTTTTCAGCTTTTTTTGAAAATTGATGTGAGTGATAACGGGCGTGGCATTGCCGAAGATGAAATACCAAAAGTATTCGAGAGATTTTACAGAGGTGTCGACAATACAAATTGTGATGGAGTTGGCATTGGCTTATATCTTTCTCGTGAAATTATATCCAAGCAAGGTGGGTATATCAAAGTCAGTTCATTAAAAAATCAAGGTTCAGTTTTCTCGGTTTACCTGCCACTTGAATAAATTTCCAACTCGACAGATTCTTGAAAGATTTGATTGCTATAATCTGTATTGTAGAAATACGATACAGATTTATTTATTGGAGGAAGTTTATGACCATACTTGAAACAAAAGAGCTTAAAAAAATATACAACAGTGGTGAAACTGCTGTACATGCCTTAGACGGAGTTAACTTCAAAGTTGAAAATGGCGAGTTTGTATCTATAGTCGGAACGTCCGGAAGTGGGAAGTCGACTTTGCTTCATATGTTAGGTGGATTGGACAGGCCAACTAGCGGTAGTGTTATTGTCGACGGAAAAGATATTTTCAGTTTTTCAGATGAGGAGCTCACAATTTTCCGCAGAAGAAAAATCGGCTTCGTTTTTCAGAGCTATAATTTAGTACCTATATTAAATGTATACGAGAATATTGTTTTACCTATAGAATTAGATGGAAATAAGGTTGACATTGACTATGTCGGAAGTGTTATAAAAACTCTAGGCCTTGAAAGCAAACTTAATAATCTTCCAAATAACTTATCAGGTGGACAGCAGCAAAGAGTAGCCATAGCTAGGGCATTAGCATCAAAACCGGCAATCATTTTAGCCGATGAGCCAACAGGAAATCTCGATAGCAAAACAAGTCAAGACGTATTATCACTATTAAAAGTAACATCTGATAAATTTAAACAGACCACTGTTATGATAACCCACAATGAAGAGGTTGCACAGCTTGCAAACCGAGTAATTCGCATAGAGGACGGGCAGATTGTAGGTGGTTACGGTGTATAATGTAAATAATAAAAATTGTATCAATAACATTGCCCTCAAAAGTTTTTACACGAATAAAACTCGAAATATTATCGCAATTATAGCTATCGCACTTACATGCATACTTTTTACAACGGTTTTCACAGTAAGTATGAGTATAATAGATACAGTACAAGATTCGTATTTTCGTCAAATCGGTACAACTCAACATTCAGGTTATAAATATTTAACAGCCGAAATGGCGGAAAAGGTCGAGGCGGATAGCGAGGTTTTTGATATATCTTATCGTATAATAGTTGGTGAAGTAGTTAACGAAGAGTTTACGAAGTTAAGGACCGAAATAAGCTATATAGATGAGAATTATGCCAAAAACAGCTTTAATATTCCAACAATAGGGAAATTACCCCAGTCTGTCGACGAAATAACAGTGACTGATACTATATTATATAGTATAGGGCTTCCGATTGAAGTCGGACAAAAAGTAACACTCGACATAATTGCAAATGGGCAAAGCTATACGGACGAATTCACTGTATCGGGAATTATAGAGCTGGATAATGCTCTGCCCGTCAGCCAAATATTCGTCTCGAAAGAATATGCAGAAAAAGTTGCGCCTGTATGGACAGGCGAAAATAATGAGATTTATTATGAGAATATGGCGAAGTATGGTAATTCATACACCGCAGGATGTATATGCATTAGTTTTAATTTCGCCTCATCATCTAATATTGAAGTGGACATCGATGCACTCAACAAACGGATGGGATTTGATATGACACTCGTCGACGATGCCACAAATTGGGGTTATGTATCTTCAAATCTCGATATAGATTCTATTATTTTCATCTCAATTTTAATTATTATCATTATTTTTTCCGGATACCTTATTATATATAATGTATTCCTCATATCTGTGAGCAATGATATTAAGTTTTTTGGACTGTTAAAAACCATAGGAACAACTGCAAAACAATTGCGAGTTATTATTTACAAACAGGCAATTTTACTCACATTTCTCGGGACGCCTTTAGGTCTGATTTTGGGATATCTCATTGCAACTGAGTTAATTCCAATTCTGTTTAGCGTTTCAAGCTTGGACAGTTTTGTGATTAGTTTAAACCCAATAATCTTTGTGCTTTCTACAATATTCACACTCATTACGGTTTTAATATCCTGTACAAAGCCGGCGAAATTTATTTCAAAATTATCTCCAATAGAATCAATTAGGTACACAGAGGGATTTTCTAAAAGAAAAAAAGTCAAAAAAGCTAAACGCATCACTCCCCTATCCATGGCAATTTCAAACATGAGTAGAAATAAGAAAAAGACGTTTTTGGTAATTGTTTCATTGTCCTTATCAGTCCTAATTTTTAATGTGACCTATACTTTTACAAACGGATTTGACATGGATGAATTCATCAGTGGATTTACTGTATCGGACTTTTTAGTCTCTCACTCGAGCATACTTAACTATACAGCACAAGATAGAACCATAAACGGCATAACTGATGATTTAGTAGAGCAAGTCGAAAATCTTGATGGTGTAGAGGACATCGGGAGGACATATGTTTATTTATCTATGCATACGCTTGCTCCAGTTGCCAGAGAAAGAGCCTTAACAGCCCTTGAAGAAAACTCCGAATATTTACACGGCAGTTATGAGGATTACGTCAATAGCATCGATGAACAAGGTATGATTGCTAGTATTTACGGGGTTTCTGAAAATCTAATTGATAGCGTTCCAACCGTTCAAGTTAGCGACTATTTGGCAAAAAACGACTTAACTGACGAAGAAAAAGAGAAGTTTTTTTCAGGTGATTATGTTATCACCACAGGTTTTTTCACGATGTCTGACCCATATTATGCAGTCGGCGAAAAGGTTGCAATTGACTTTGATAATGGAAATATTAAGGAGTATGAGGTGCTGTCTGTTGGAACTCTGGCAAGTCCTATAGACAAAGGTTATTCTGACGAATTTGATCTCTATTTCATACTGCCCGAAGAGGAATTTTTAGCTCAATTGGGTGATTATCAAGCGCTGAATTTGACAATAAATGTAGAGGATGAATTTGTCGACAAAACCGAGAAATTCTTATCAAACTACACCACTATAGTCGACAATCAACTTGATTATGAAAGCAAAAAAACATTTGAAGATGAATTCTATGAGCTAAAAAATACTTTTCTAATCAGCGGACTAACCCTCAGTAGTATTTTAGGTTTGATTGGTATAGTAAATTTCATCAACACTATGATTACTAGCATCAATTCACGAAAACTTGAACTCGCTATGCTTCAAAGTATGGGTATGACCAATGAGCAAATGAAAAAAATGCTCATCAGCGAAGGAATGTTTTACGGTGGTTTTGTGATAGTTTTTCTTGCATCTTTAGGAAATTTGCTTACTTATTATATAGTAGACACGCTCTCAAAGATAATGATAACTTCAAATTACAGCTTCGAACTCATGCCATTTTTAGTTTCTACTGTAATATTAATTTTGGTTTCAGTCTTTACACCTATTTTAATCTTTCGTAATATTAAAAGTAAATCTATTGTAGAAAGATTGAGAGAAGTTACGTAATTAAACATTTTTATATAAACAATAAAAGGGATATTTATTACTTTACCTTTAGATTATCTAAGGCAATTCTAAATATCCCTTGTTTCATATTTAATAAAGTATGCAGTTATAACTCATTTTGCAGGGACTTGTTTTCCTGTGTGGTCTATAGTGAAGTTAATGCCCTCTTCCCCGTCCAAAATAATTTGTGAAATTGGAACAACTGCATAACCCTCCGAAATCAAAAATTCTAAAATAGAGGGCAGTGCCTCGGGTGTGTTTTTTGCTGCATTATGGAAAAGCACTATACTTCCCGATTGAATTTTCGAAGTGACTCTGCTTGTAATTTCTGACGCTGATAAGTCTTTCCAATCCAAGCTGTCAACGTCCCACTGAATAGTATTCATCCCCATATCACGAACAGTTTTTATAACGTGGTCATCATATTCGCCGTATGGTGCTCTAAAAAGTGTTGGACGGACTCCTGTTATTTCCTCAATTTTATCATTGGCTGAGTTGATGTCGTCCATAATTTCTTGTTCACATAATTTCGAAAAATGTGCGTGATTATTGGAGTGATTCATGATTTCATGCCCAGCATCCGACAATGCTTTGACTGATTCGGGATATTTTTCTACCCAATCCCCTACTACAAAAAATGTCGTTTTGACGCTATATTTTTCTAAAATGGCAATGAGTTCCTCAGTGTCCTCGTTCCCCCATGCCGCATCAAAACTCAACGCAACAACCTTATCTTGTCGTTCAACACTATAAATCGGCAGTTCCCTTGTGGTTGCCGAAACACCCACTATCATGGGATTGTTCACTAATCCGAAAATAAGAGCCACAAGAATGAACATCGAAGCAGTTCCAACGAATTGCCTCCGTTTAATTAGTTTTAAAAATTTGGATTTCATAAAAATTCCTCCGTCACTTTTTGTAAAGCTTATGAACGCAAGTCCACAATAATGACGGAGTTATAAATTTTTTTAGGCTTAAGCGCCGAATTTTTCAGTTTCTTTTCTTGTTTCGTCAATAATTCCTAGAATTTTCTTTGCTTGAGCAGCAAAATACTCCCCTGCGGCAGTGAAACTTATTCCTTTGTTGCTACGGTTTACAAGATTTACACCCAATTCGCTTTCCAAATTTTTGAGATTTTTCGTCAACGTAGGTTGACTTATATAAAGTTCCTGTGCCGCTTTAGATAAACTTTTAACCTTGTATAATGTGAGAATTATTTTAAAATCCTCTTCGCGCATTTTGACCATCACCCTTTATATGTAGATTTACTTATCTATAATATAATTAAACCACAAATTATAGCTATATGCAACAAAAAAATCGACGTCTAAGACGCCGATTTTTTTGCTATTGATAGTTTTGTTGTGCTTAGCTTATTGCATGCTGTTTTCGTAAGCCTGAATCATTTTCTTGAACGTGTGACCCAAACGACCTTTGAGTTTGTTCAAATATTTTTCTGTGCTATCTCCGGTAAAAATCTTGATTTGCAAACGCATAGAACCGTCATCTTCTATAGTCGCAAATATTT
>CAYJLH010000066.1:0-12094 GCA_964370925.1 uncultured Oscillospiraceae bacterium
CCCAACGATTAAGCGCCTACAAAAAACAGCAAATGAGCTTGGTTTAGCTTTCGGTGTTAAAATTACAAACACATGCCCTGTTGATTGTAAAGCTGGCGAGTTGCCAACAGAAGAAATGTACATGTCAGGTCGTTCATTGTTCCCATTGAGCAGCTCACTTGCACTAAAACTTAGCCGTGAATTCGAAGGAAAACTTCGTATTTCATACTCAGGTGGTGCTGACATTTTCACAATATCTGAAATGGTTGAAGCGGGTGTATGGCCTGTAACTATGGCAACAACTGCGTTAAAACCCGGCGGTTATGAGAGATTCACACAAATCGGCGAAGCTTTTGCCGATGTGAAAATCGAAAACTGGACAAATGTTGACCTTGCAAAATACGAAGCATTCGTTAAAAAATCACTTGAAAGTGAATATTTCCGCAAGGCGATTAAGCCACTACCAGACCGTAAAAACGGAAACACTGTTCCACTATTCAACTGCTTCACTGCTCCTTGCCGTGGCGGTTGCCCAATTGAACAAGACATTCCAGGTTACATGACTTTGGTTGAAAATGGCGAATTTGAAAAAGCACTTGAGTTAATCACTCACAGAAATGCTCTTCCATTTATCACAGGTACAATCTGCTCACACAGATGCCAAGATAAGTGCATGAGAAACTTCTATGAAGATACAGTTAAAATCCGTTCAGTTAAGCTTGAAGCGGCTGAAAATGGTTTTGACAGCATGATGAAAAAGCTTAAACCTGCTACACTTTCAGACAACAAAAAAGTTGCTGTTGTAGGTGGAGGCCCAGCTGGACTATCAGCTGCGTATTTCCTAAGCCGTGCCGGCATCGCTGTTACAGTTTTTGAAAAACGTGAAACTATGGGTGGTATCGTTAAACATGTTATCCCAGAGTTCAGAATTAGCGGACAATCTATAGACAAAGACGTCGAGCTTTGCAAAGCTTACGGCGCTGAGTTTGTAAATGGTGTTACAGTTAATTCTGTTAGCGAGCTAACTGAAAAAGGCTTCACACATGTTATTTTTGCTACAGGCGCTTGGTGCGAGGGAAAACCTTGCCTAGAAAGCGGAGAGAGCTTAAATGTTATAAAATTCCTTGATATGGCTAAAAATTGCCCAGAAAAACTTGCAATTGGTTCAAATGTTCTAGTCATTGGTGGCGGTAACACTGCAATGGATGCCGCTAGAGTAGCTAAGAGAGTTGCGGGTGTTGAAAAAGTTTCTATCGTTTATAGACGTACTAAAAGATACATGCCAGCCGACGAGGAAGAGCTCGAACTGGCTATCGAAGACGGCGTAGAATTCTGCGAATTGCTTGCACCTGTAAGCTTTGAAAACGGAAACCTAACTTGCCGTAAAATGGAACTTGGTGCTCCCGACGCTTCAGGTCGACGTAGCCCAGTTGAAACTGGCGAAACAGTTCTAGTTCCTGCAACTTGCGTAATCAGTGCTATCGGTGAAGCGGTTGACACAAAACTATACAGTGCATGTGGCATTGAAGTCGACAAACGTGGCAGAGCAGTTGTTAATGCTGACACTCGTGAGAGCTCAGTAGCTAATGTTTTCGTAATCGGCGACGGTTGCGGAGGTCCTGCAACAGTTGTTGAAGCTATCGCTGATGCTTCTGCTGCTGCAAACGCAATCACAGCAATTGATTTCGAAACTTTTGTTGACAGCAATGTTAATAAAAATGTTGATGCGGTACAAGCTAAAAAAGGTAAGCTTTGCGTTGATTGCAGCAAATGCGAGAGCGCTGAAAACTGCCTAGGCTGTGCAACTGTTTGTGAAGCTTGCGTTGATGTTTGCCCAAACCGAGCTAATATTTCTATCAGCGTTGATGGCATGAAACAAAGACAAATTATCCATATTGACGGTATGTGCAACGAATGTGGCAACTGCGCAACATTCTGCCCATATAGCAGTGCACCTTACTTGGATAAATTCACATTGTTCTGCAACGAAGAAGACTTCCGCGACAGCAAAAACAATGGTTTTGCAAAAATTAATGATGTTGATACAATTATAAGACTTGATGGAAAAGAATTCATTTGCGACACGAATTCAGAAAATAGCTTAGACCCACAAGTTAAAGATGTTATCAATACTATATATAATAAGTACGCACACCTAATGTATAATTAGACAGGAGCTGATTTAATGTTCGAGTTTAAAGTAAACGGGAAACTAATTCAGACCGAACGTGATGAAAAGTTAATCGTTTTTTTGCGAGACGAGTTACGCCTGACTTCCGTTAAAAACGGTTGCTCAGAGGGCGCTTGTGGCACATGCATGATTATAGTTGACGGAAAAGCTGTAAAAGCTTGCGTACAAAAAACTTCAAAAATGCACGGCAAAGAGATAATTACTGTTGAAGGTTTAAGTGATAGAGAGCAAGAAGTTTATAGCTATGCTTTCTCCCACTGTGGCGCAGTCCAATGCGGATTTTGCACACCTGGAATGGTAATATCAGCAAAAGCTTTACTTGATGTAAACCAAGACCCAACAGAGGACGAGATAAAAAAGGCATTGCGTGGAAACATTTGCAGATGCACAGGATATAGAAAAATTTTCGATGCTGTTCTATACGCTGCGAAAATTTTGAGAGAGAACATTCACATAACAGATAAAACCGCGACAGGAAAAATCGGAGATTGTTACAACAGAACTGATGCACCGGCGAAAACACTCGGAAAAGCTCAATATTGTGACGATTTATACTTCGATGGGATGATTTATGGTAGCGCACTACGCTCCGAATATCCAAGAGCAATCGTTAAAGCGATAGACACATCAGAAGCTGAGAAATTAGATGGAATTGTTTCAGTAATGACAGCAAAAGATGTTCGCGGAAACCTTAAAATTGGACACCTCAAAAAAGATCAATGGGTACTTGTACCCATTGATGGAGAGGTGAGTTTTAGAGGCGATGCGGTTGCACTTGTTGCAGGTAAAAATCTTGAAATTATTGAGGAAGCAAAGAAACTTATCAAAGTTGAATATGAGGTTTTGAAACCCATTTTAACACTTGCCGAGGCAATGGATGAGAATTCGCCACAAATTCAAGGCGGAGCAAATCTGTTATTTCACCAACATTTAGAGCGTGGAGATGTCAAAACAGCACTGGAAAATTCAGCGCATGTTGTGACACAAAAATATTCAACTCCACCAACTGAGCACGCGTTTTTAGAGCCAGAATCTGCGGTCGCATTACCTGACAATGACGGATTAGTTATTTACTCAGGCGACCAAGGGATTTACGCTACTTTGCACGAATGTGCGGAGGCAACAGGCCTGAAAAATGAACAAATTCGTGTTATCGCAAAAAGCGTTGGTGGTGGATTTGGCGGAAAAGAGGACATGAGTGTTCAGCACCATGCGGCTCTTTTGGCGCTACACACAGGAAAAATTGTTAAAGTAACAATGACCAGAAAAGAGTCACTCTTATGCCATCCAAAGCGTCATGGTTTTGAGATGGAAGTGACAACTGGCTGTGATGAAAACGGCTATATAACAGCCATGAAAGCTACACTTTTGACGGATACAGGAGCGTTCGCTTCTCTAGGTGGGCCGGTTTTGCAAAGGGCTTGTACCCATGCGGCAGGACCGTACAACTACCAAAATATTGAAATCGATGGTAAAGCTTTTTATACAAATAACCCCCCAAATGGTGCGTTTCGTGGATTTGGCGTTACACAAAGTTGCTTTGCGGCTGAATGTAACTTAAATACACTGGCTGAGAGAGTCGGAATTACACCATTTGAAATTAGATACAGAAACGCTATTCGCCCAGGGCAATGCTTGCCAAATGGACAAATAGCGGACGATGGTACAGGACTTGTTGAAACACTTGATGCAATCAGACCTTTCTATGAAAGCAATCCAAAAGCCGGTATCGCATGTGCGATGAAAAACGCTGGACTTGGTGTTGGTGTGCCTGATACCGGACGCAGTAATTTGTTTGTTAAAGACGAAAAAGTCCACGTAAGATGTTCCGCTGCTTGCATAGGTCAAGGTGTTGGAACAGTTCTAATTCAGATAGTAAGTCAGACAACAGGAATACCTGAAAAAGACATTATCTGGGATGAGCCTGACAGTGAAATCACACCAAACTGTGGTATGACGACAGCGTCAAGACAAACTGTTTTTGCCGGCGAAGCTACGAGAGTGGCGTCAGTAAAACTTAAGGCAGAACTGGAAAAAACAAGCCTTAAACAGCTTGATAACCAGACCTTTAAAGGTGAATATACATGTGTCACCGACAAACTAGGAAGCGACAAGGGAAATCCAGTAAGCCACGTGGCTTATGGATACGCAACTCATATGATTGAGCTTGGTGAAGACGGAAAAATCAGCAGAGTTATCGCTGCCCACGACGTTGGACGCGCGATAAATCCTGTATTGATAGAGGGTCAAATTGAGGGTGGAGTTGTCATGAGTATTGGATACTCATTGACTGAAGACTTCCCACTCGAAAATGGTGCTCCAACTAGAAAATTTGGTACACTAGGTCTTTTGAAAGCTGACCAAGTTCCTGATATTAAGTCAATCATTATTGAAAAAAATCAAGAAGAATTGGCTTATGGCGCTAAGGGAATAGGTGAAATTTGCTCAATCCCAACGCCACCTGCTATACAAAATGCATATTACAATTTTGATGGAAAATTTAGAACTAAGCTACCGCTAGAGGACACACCTTATAGCAAAAAGAAAGGCTAAAAATCAAATGGTTAAAGAACAAATTAAATGGGTCATGAATAAAATGCCCCGCAGCGAGGACAAGCAACTTGAAATTATGTCAATCGAAAATGTTGACAGAGCTCAAGGTTTTCACGAGAGCTTTCCTCAATATTCAGTAACTCCAATGGCTTGCCTTGATGGCATGGCTGAGTACTTGAATTTATCAGGGCTTTATGTTAAAGACGAGTCTTTTAGATTTGGTCTGAATGCATTTAAAGTACTTGGTGGTTCTTTTGCAATGGCGAGATATATTGCAAAAGAAATGAAAAAAGATGTTTCTGATATAACATATGAATACCTAACAAGCTCTGAGTTCAGAAAAGAATTTGGACAAGCGACTTTCTTCACAGCAACAGACGGAAACCACGGTCGTGGTGTTGCCTGGGCTGCTAACAAGCTCGGACAAAAATCTGTCGTTCATATGCCAATCGGAAGCACAAAACCTCGTTTTGATAACATTGCAAAAGAGGGAGCTACTGTAACAATCGAAGAAGTCAACTATGACGAATGTGTCAGAATGGCGGCAGCTGGAGCAGCGGCAACTAAAAATGGTGTTGTTGTTCAAGATACAGCTTGGGAAGGTTATGAAGAAATCCCTGCATGGATTATGCAAGGATACGGCACAATGGCAAGCGAAGTTTGCGAGCAACTAAGAGAATGCGGAGCAAACAGACCTACTCACGTTTTTGTACAAGCAGGAGTTGGATCACTAGCTGGTGCAGTAGTTGGATATCTTGCAAACCGTTTCAAAGATTCACCACCAAAATTCATTGTTATGGAAGCAAGTGCTGCGGACTGCCTATATCAAGGTGCTTTAGCAGCAGACGGCGAGCCTCGCTTTGTCGGTGGCGATTTGCAAACAATCATGGCAGGACTTGCATGTGGCGAACCTAACATCCTATCATGGGATATTTTAAGAAACCACTGTGATGCTTTCGTTTCATGCCCTGACTGGGTAAGCGCTAGAGGTATGAGAATGCTCGGCGTTCCTGTAAAAGGCGATCCAGTTGTAATTTCCGGTGAATCCGGTGCAGTTGGAATGGGACTTTTGGCTGCGATTTGCGAAAATGATGAGTATAAAGAACTACGTGACTCATTAGAACTAAACCGCTTCTCAAAGGTACTAATGTTCTCAACAGAGGGGAACACTGACCCACTAAAATTCCGTAAGGTTTTGTGGGATGGCGAACACCCAACAGTTTAATAGCTAACACTCAATTTAAAAATATTAGGAGGATTTTTCAAAATGGATCTAAACCAAATTAAGCAAGCTGCCGAGAATTATCGTGCAGATATGAGCGCATTTTTGAGAGCTATGATTTCTCACCCCAGTGAAAGCTGCGAAGAGAGAGAAGTAGTAATGTGCATCAAAGGCGAGATGGAAAAACTAGGCTTCGATAAAGTTGAAATCGACGGCTTGGGCAATGTCATCGGCTGGATGGGCGACGGCGAAAAAATAATCGCTATTGACTCACACATCGACACAGTTGGTGTTGGTAATATCGAAAACTGGACACACGACCCCTACACAGGTTACGAAGATGACGTAGTTATCTACGGCCGTGGCGGTTCTGACCAAGAGGGCGGAATGGCTTCTGCTGTCTACGGTGCTAAAATCATGAAAGACCTTAACCTTATCCCAGCTGGTTATAAAATCATGGTTGTCGGTACAGTTCAAGAAGAAGACTGCGACGGCATGTGCTGGCAGTATATCTATAACAAGAGCAAAATTGTACCTGAGTTCGTTATTTCTACTGAGCCAACTGACGGCGGAATTTATCGTGGTCACCGTGGTAGAATGGAAATTCGCGTTGACGTCAAAGGTATTTCTTGCCATGGTTCTGCTCCAGAGCGTGGTGACAATGCTATCTACAAAATGTCTGACATTCTACAAGAAGTTCGTGCACTTAACGAAAACCCAGCTGACGACAGCGTTGAAATCAAAGGTCTTGTTAAAATGCTTGATCCAAAATTCAATCCTGACCACTACGAAGATGCACAATTCCTAGGACGTGGAACATGCACAACTTCACAAATCTTCTTCACATCACCAAGCCGTTGCGCAGTTGCTGACTCTTGCTCAATTTCAATTGACAGACGTATGACAGCTGGCGAAACTTGGGAAAGCTGCCTAGATGAAATCCGTAACCTACCTGCTGCAAAGAAATATGGCGATGACGTCACAGTTTCTATGTACATGTACGACCGTCCATCATGGACTGGCGAAGTTTATGAAACAGAGTGCTATTTCCCAACTTGGATTAACAAAGATAGTGCTGCTCACGTTCAAGCTTTGGTTGATGCTCACCACGACCTATACGGCGACAAGCGTATCGGACCTGAAGCTTCAATGAACCTAAGAAACCGTCCTCTAACAGACAAATGGACATTCTCAACTAATGGTGTTGCTATCCAAGGTAGATACGGCATTCCATGTGTTGGATTTGGACCTGGCGCTGAGTCACAAGCTCACGCACCAAACGAAGTTACATACAAAGACGACCTAGTCGTTTGTGCTGCTATGTATGCTGCTGCTCCTTCTTACTACAAAGAAGAGAACAAATCAGATGACGTTTCTCAATTCCGCGCAACACTAACAGATAACAAAATCGACTAATTAATTACATATATTTTAAGGAGAATTTATAAAATGGATAAGAAACTACAAGGTTATATCGACCAACTAAACGCACTTAACTTCAAAGAAATGTACGAAGGCGATTTCTTCCTAACATGGGAAAAAACAGACGACGAAGTTGCTGCACTTTTCATTGTTGCTGACGCTCTACGTTACATGCGTGAAAATAATATCTCTACAGAAATCTTCCAAAACGGTCTAGGAATTTCAATTTTCCGTGACAACTCAACACGTACACGTTTCTCATTTGCATCTGCTTGTAACCTACTAGGTCTAACAGTTGCTGACCTTGACGAAGGCAAAAGCCAAATCGCTCACGGTGAAACAGTTCGTGAAACAGCTAACATGGTTTCATTCATGGCTGATGTTATCGGTATCCGTGATGACATGTACATCGGCAAAGGTAACGCATACATGCACGAAGTTGTTGATGCTGTTACGGCTGGACACAAAGAAGGCGTTCTAGAGCAAAAACCAACTCTAGTTAACCTACAATGCGATATCGATCACCCAACACAATCAATGGCTGATATGCTTCACATCATCAACGAGTTCGGCGGAGTTGAGAATCTAAAAGGCAAGAAAATTGCTATGACATGGGCTTATTCTCCTTCATACGGCAAACCTCTATCAGTTCCACAAGGTATCGTTGGTCTTATGACACGTTTCGGTATGGATGTTGTTCTTGCTCACCCAGAAGGTTATGAAATCATGCCTGAAGTTGAAGCAGTTGCAAAAGCTAACGCTGAAAAAACTGGTGGTTCTTTCACAAAAACAAACTCAATGGCAGAAGCATTTGTTGATGCTGACATCGTATATCCAAAGAGCTGGGCTCCTTTCGCAGCTATGGAAAAGAGAACAGAACTTTATGGCAACAACGACGAAGCTGGCATCAAAGCACTTGAAAAAGAGCTACTAACTCAAAATGCTAACCACAAAGATTGGGAATGCACAGAAGAGCTAATGAAAACAACTAAAGAAGGAAAAGCTCTTTACATGCACTGCCTACCTGCTGATATCACAGGCGTATCATGCAAAGAAGGCGAAGTTGAAGCTTCTGTATTCGATCGTTACAGAGTCCCTCTATACAAGGAAGCTAGCTACAAGCCATACATCATCGCAGCTATGATTATGCTTGCAAAATGCAAAGATCCACAAGCAACACTAAAATCACTAGCTGAAAAAGCTGATGAGCGTCGTATAGACCGCTAAGACTATCATGCTCGGCTGTATAGCGATTTGCCATGCAGCCGAGTTTTTTATTACCAAAAATCGGATATTTTATCATTTTAAGCATAAAATGAATAAAATTGAACAATAATAGACAAATTATATATACAAAATTTGTGCTATTATAAGAAAGGAATAATCCTAAAATGAAGAAAAGAATTGTTCTTGCCCTAGGCGGAAACGCACTTGGCAATAATCTACCTGAACAAATGATTGCTGTTGCTGAAGCTTCAAAAGCAATCGTTGACCTTATTGAAGAGGGACACGAAGTAATTGTTTCTCACGGAAATGGCCCACAAGTTGGAATGATTCAAACTGCAATGGCAGAGCTAACACGCTCAAATCCTGAGAAATATGTTACATGCCCGCTATCAGTTTGTGTTGCAATGAGCCAAGGTTATATTGGATATGATCTTCAAAATGCATTGCGTGAAGAGTTACTAAACAGAGGCATCAAAAAAGGTGTTGCAACTGTTCTAACTCAAGTTGAAGTTAACCCAGAAGACCCTGCTTTCGAAAACCCAACAAAACCAATCGGCGCCTTCATGACAAAAGAAGAAGCTGACAAACTTGTTGCAGAGCGTGACTATAAAGTAATCGAGGATTCAGGCAGAGGCTATCGCCGTGTAGTTGCATCTCCAAAGCCACAATCAATCATTGAGATTGAAACAATTCAAACTCTAGTTGATGGCGGTCACGTTGTTGTTGCATGTGGCGGTGGCGGAATTCCTGTTTTCAAAACAGATAAAAACCACCTAAAAGGTGCAGCTGCTGTTATTGACAAGGACTTTGCTTCTTATGTGCTTGCTGACCAAGTAAACGCAGACACATTAATCATTCTAACTGCGGTTGAAAAGGTTGCAATTAACTTTGGTAAACCTGACGTTAAATGGCTTTCAAACCTAAGCTGTGATGAAGCTCGTCAGTACATTTCTGAAGGACACTTCGCTCCTGGTTCTATGCTTCCAAAAGTTGAAGCGGCTCTTGCATTTGCAGAATCTGCACCAAACAGAGGCGCTCTAATCACACTTCTTGAAAAAGCAAAAGACGGTGTAGCAGGTAAAACAGGAACAGTTATCAGCAAATAGAAAGAGGTTAAATTATGTCTAAAACTATAATTTCAACTGAAAAAGCACCCGCAGCAATCGGACCTTATTCACAAGGTATCGGCTTCGGAAGCTTAGTATTCACATCAGGTCAACTGCCAATAAACCCCGAAAACGGCGAAATGCCCAACGGTGTTAGAGAGCAAGCTACTCAATCTTTAAAAAATGTACAAGCGGTTCTTGAAGAGGGTGGATCATCACTCGAAAAAGTGCTTAAAGTAACAGTTTTTTTAGCAGATATGAATGACTTTGCTGTTGTAAATGAAGTGTATAAAACATTTTTTGTAAGCGATTGCCCAGCACGTAGTGCAGTTCAAGTGGCAAGACTACCAAAAGATGCGTTAATCGAAATTGAGGCTATTGCCAGAATATAGAAGAAATGGCGATGGGTTATCTCATCGCCACTTTTTTATGGAGGATAAAATATGTCTATCAACCCATGCGAATGCAAATGCAAAAGTAACTTCCCCGAACTAGACGAAACAATGAATAAGTATGGAAAAACACCTGGAAGTCTAATCACAATTTTGCAAAAATCCCAAGAGATTTATGGTTATCTATCACCGGAAATCATATATCACATATCCAAATGCACAGGAATTGGTGCGGCAAAAATTTATGGTGTCGCAACATTTTATGCCCAATTTAGAATGAATCCAATTGGAAAAAATCTTCTCATGCTATGTAAGGGAACTGCATGCCACGTCAACAGCGCTGACGGAATTGAAGACGCAATCTGTGAAGAATTGGGAATCACAGATGGTGAAACAACCGAGGATGGAATTTTCACATTGAACAATGTCGCCTGCCTTGGTTGCTGCTCACTTGCGCCTGTCATGATGGTCAGTTCTGCCGACGGTGAGGAAACTTATGGTAATTTAACTCCACAATCTGTCAGAGAAGTTCTACAAGAAATCCGTAAAAAGGAGGTTTCAGCATAAATGAAAATTATTATCGGTCAAGGCAGCTGCGGTATTGCGACAGGTGCTAGAAAAATTTCAGATTTGATGGAAAGCCTCCTTGTTGAACATAAAATCGATGGCACAACAATCGAGCTGACGGGCTGTGTTGGCACATGCTACCTCGAACCAATTGTCGATGTTTATAATAAAAACAACGAACTTGAAGCTCGATATGTCAGGGTCAAATCCGTTGACGCAGAGCGTATTGTTCTGGAACACATCAAGGATAAAACACCAGTTTCTGACCTACTTATTGATGCAGTTGACAATAATATACTGGAAAAACAACAACGTATAGTTTTGGCTAACTGCGGAATTATAAACCCTGAAAATATTAACGATTACTTAGCTGTTAATGGCTATAAAGCGGCAGAAAAAGTACTTAAGAACATGAGTGCTACTGATGTAATAGAAGAGATTAAAATTTCCAATTTAAGAGGCCGTGGTGGCGCTGGTTTCCCAACTTGGTTCAAGTGGGATGCAGCGAAAAAAAGCGTCAACGACATCAAATATATAGTATGTAATGCCGACGAGGGCGACCCCGGTGCGTTCATGGACAGAGCGGTGCTCGAAGGTGACCCACATGCACTAATCGAGGGTATGATTATCGGCGGTTACGCAATCGGCGCAATAGAGGGAATTATCTACGCCCGCGCGGAATATCCTCTGGCGATTAAGCGCCTTGAACTAGCAATAGAGCAAGCTCGCGAGCGTGGATTTTTGGGCAAAAATATCTTTGGAACTTCCTACAATTTCGATATGCGCATAAAAGCTGGTGCTGGCGCATTCGTTTGCGGTGAAGAAACAGCCCTAATCGCCTCTCTTGAGGGCGAGAGAGGCATGCCAAGACTAAAACCTCCTTTCCCAGCGGCTAAAGGTTATTGGCAAAAACCGACAAATATCAACAACGTCGAAACCTTCGCAAACGTACCTTGGATTATGCTAAATGGAGGCGAAAAATTTGCTTCAATTGGCAGAGGCAAGAGCTCTGGAACTAAGGTTTTTGCGCTCGCTGGAAAAATAAAAAAAGGTGGACTTGTCGAAGTTCCTATGGGTCTAAGCCTGCGTGAAGTCATCTTCGAAATAGGTGGCGGAATAAAGAACGACAAGCAATTCAAAGCCGTTCAAATGGGTGGTCCGTCGGGCGGTTGCATACCCTCAGATTTGATTGACACCACCGTCGATTATGAGTCAATTCCGCAAACTGGCGCTATCGTCGGCTCGGGCGGTATGATAGTCATGGATGAGGATACTTGCATGGTCGACATGGCAAGATTTTTCCTGGATTTTACCAGAAAAGAGAGCTGTGGTAAGTGCAATTATTGCAGAATCGGCACAAAACGTATGCTTGAAATATTGGAGAGAATTACAAAAGGCGAGGGAAAAGACGGAGATATTGAACTCCTTGAAGAGC
>CAYJLH010000067.1:0-11830 GCA_964370925.1 uncultured Oscillospiraceae bacterium
TTAATTTCTCTTTCCAGAACTTTTATCTTTTTCATTTTTACTTAACAGTGCCTTTTAATTAATTTTTCTCCCTAATCTAGATATGGTAGCGTGCTGAATGTCGGCCAAAATTCCATAAATGCATAACCGACAACTGTTATGATAATCATACAAATAACTGCCAGAGGTGCGCCTCTTTTAAAGAGGTGGCTGACATCTAAGCCATAACCCACGGGAATTGCCCTAACCGTAAGGGGCAAGATGTAAGCGCTGTTAAATGCCATAGCTGTTATAAACCAATAGGGCACAGGGTTTAGTTCAAGTTTTAGCGCTATACTCATAACAACAGGTACAGCGATAGCCGCCGCTGCGGTGTTGCTTGTGAGTTCAGCAAGTCCTGCGGCAAAGACAACAAATACTAAGACCGTGACAATTCCGCCTGTTAGGCTCATTGTTGCAATAAGTTCTGCCATAACGTCCGTTGCACCCGTTTCGGTTACGAGTTTTCCGAGTGCAAGACCACCGGCAAACAAAAAGTACATACCGAGCATAACATTTTTTTCGGCATATTTCCAGTTGGATAAGGGCTTTCCGTTTTCATCTTTGAGGAAAAATGTGAGAACACCCATAATCAGAAATGCATATGCCGGTTTTAACAGTGGAAGCAATTCTGCATACAGTGAGCGTGTAAAAGCTAGTATTGTGGCAATAAGAAAAATTGCCATACTGAGTTTTTCTCCTCTTTTCATTATGCCTAAATCCTTGTACATGGATACGAAGTAATCTTTTGTACCCTCAAGTTTTTTTACAGGAAGTTTAATCATAAAGAGGTACACAGCAATAACTGCAAGCATTATTATAAGGAAGGGGAACATTCTTACAACCCAATCGTTATACATAAATTCTTGACCTGTATAGTCTTCCATGTATGTAATCGCGACAAGGTTCATTGCTCCGCCGAGGGGAGAGCCTGCACCGCCTATTCCAGACCCCCATGCAATTGCAAGCAAAATCGGAACGGCGAGTATACTTTTTGAAATATCTTTGTCGCCTACAAAAGCGAGCATTGATATTGCAACAGGTGTTAAAATCGTACATACAACCGAGTTCGGTAAGAAAATTGACAAAATTGCCGAAGCTGCAAGCCACACAACAATTTGCTGTTTTATTGACGGCCCGATTAAACACAAAGCTTTTAGGGATAATCTTTTGTCAAGTCCTGTTGTCGCCCAAGTGAGGCAAACGAGGTCTGCTCCAAATAAAAGTATGACCGTTTCGGAAGCAAATTGACTGATTAAAAGATTCATATCAACTAAGTTAAACAGTGCATTGACTAAAACGGGAAGCAGTGCTGTTACAGAGATATGCACAGGTCTTGCTATCCACCAAAGCGCCATCCAAGCCGCTGTACCTATGGCGCAAGCACCTTTAAATCCGAAAGTGTCCTGTAAGAGTAACACACAAACCCCAAAACCCAGAGGTCCTATTAAAAGTTCCGCTATCTGTTTTGTGGTCGATTTTTCTGATTTCGTCATTTAAAACACCTACCCGATTTTTGCTTCTGTAGTTTTAAGTCTGCCATTGGTTTCGTCATTTACTTTTTGAACAAATTCTACTATAGAACCCAGAGTGGGACAGATTGTAACACCGGCTGATTGAAGAGCGGAAATTTTTGATTTTGCTGTGCCCATTCCGCCACTAACTATCGCCCCTGCGTGCCCCATTTTTTTACCTTCGGGGGCATTTGCTCCCGCAATATAGGCGCATACGGGTTTTTTTAGTCCCAACTCGATGATTTTTTGTGCCGCAAGTTCCTCACTTACACCTCCAATTTCACCTATCAGCACAATTGCGTCGGTATTTTCGTCGTCTGCCAGTAACTCTATCGCTTCGGCATGGTTTGTTCCTATTATAGGATCTCCGCCGATTCCGATACAAACGGATTGCCCAAAACCTTTGAATGTAAGATTTGAGGCGGTTTCATGTGTTAGTGTTCCACTTCGAGATACAACTGCAACATGACCTTCACTGTAAATATATGAGGGCATAATCCCCAGTTTTGATTTTCCGGGTGCTATAACACCGATTGTATTCGGTCCTATTACTCTAGCGCCACGCTTCTTAGCTTCGGAAACAATTTTTAGTGAGTCCAAAACCGGAACAAATTCGGTTATCAAAACCAAAAGCTCAATTCCACTTGAAAGTGCCGCCATCGCCGACTCCAAAACAAATTTTGCCGGAACTAAAATCATTGCAGATTTCGCCTCGGGAAAATCAATTCTTGCCTCAGCCACACTATTATAAACAGGTACTCCATGAACATTTTCTCCGCCTTTTCCAGGCGTTACGCCGGCGACAAGCTTTGCTCCACTTTCTAACATTCGTTTTGCGTGGATTTGTCCCTGTTTCCCTGTGATTCCGACAATAATCATCTCGGTATCTTTTGAAATTAATGATTTCATCAGAGTGTGCCCTCCTTAGCTTTCATCAAAATCGCAACAGCTTCATCTGTTGTTCCATATTTGCACTGCTTAAAACCGTGTTTCTCATAAATTTCCCAACCTTGTTCTTGGTTAAATCCTCGACTTTTCACGACAATTAATTTGTCGGCTTTGGTTTCGAGATAGGCTCTTTCAATCCCTTCTGCCATGTCAGCGCAGTTGTTAATTCCGCCGAATACATTTATAAATATTGCTTTTATATTGGGATTTTCAAGCAAAAGCTTTGTTGCGTTATATGTTTTTTCAGCTGTTACACCGCCACCCAAGTCCAAAAAGTTATAAGCTTTTCCACCGTAATTTGCAATCGTGTCGACAGTTGCCATACCAATGCCAGCTCCACCTGCCATAACGCCTATGTCGCCTGTGGTGTCAAGCTCTATGTAAATTAGGTCAAAGTTTGCAGCAACTTCTTCTCTCTCAGACATAACTTCTTCGGCAGAGCGCTCTATTAAAGTGTAGTCGCCATGTCTGTACAGTGCGTTGTCGTCAATTACAAGTTTCGTGTCGGCGGCAACCAATCTTCCATCACCTAAAAGAGCCAGAGGGTTAATCTCTATTGTCGTAGCATCGAGTTCAAAACAAGCTTTTGTGAGTTTTTCCGAAATGTCTAAAACTTGCGCCATGATATCACCGGAGAGATTAAATAGTTTTGTGGTTTCTTCAAAAATTTTTTTATCAAAACCATCTGTAACATCAAGCTTGATTAATTTTTCGGGGCTTTTTTCGGCTAACTCTTCAATGTCCATTCCGCCGAAAGGAGTGAAAAGCATTAACATCCGCTTCTCTTTTGTGTCAAGAGTTAGTCCTAAATAAAACTCATCTTTGATATCGAGCTTTTCACAAACCACAACACCCTCAACTTTTTTGCCGTTAATTACAAGGTTTGAAATTGTTTCAACCGCTTCTTTGAGCTCCTCGGCATTGTTTGGAAACTTAATACCGCCCGCCTTACCTCTTTTTCCTGATAGTGCTTGGCTTTTTACAACGCAGGGAAACTCAAAATCTTCCGCTTTGTGCTCTGCTGTGTATAAAACTCCGTTGTCTGTCGGAATGTTATATTCTCTAAGTTTTACCTTACCTTCTATCTCAAAGAAATCCAAAATCCTTACCTCCTATTATAGCCGTATTCCAAAGCGGAATAGTTGATTTCAAGTGCTTTCTTGGGAAGCAGTTTTTCCAAAGCTTTTTTGACATCATCTAACTCAAGGTCGTCTAAAATCTTCGCCATAAGTCCAAGCATAATGATATTGACCGTAAATGGCTTGAATTTTGTGTCGGAAAGCGCTGTCGCATCTATTGTGTAAAGATTTTTTATGCCTTCCAGCTTTTCAGGAGGAATAAAGGTGCTGTCTGCAAAAACATAGGTGTTTTCGTTGATATCTGCTCTGTATTTCTCGAGAGATACTTCGTTAAAAACTACCAAAACGTCATTTTTAAGAACTTTTACGAAGTCGATGAATTGGTCAGAAACTATGAGTTCAGCCTTGCAAGTACCACCACGAGCTTCCGGTCCGTAGCTTTGAGTTTGAGCAACTTCTTTTCCGCCATACATGCCGTAAGCATTGGCGAGAATAACGGATAGCATAATAACTCCTTGACCACCTGAGCCGGCAAATCTAAAATCTTTTCTCATTTTTTCTTCGCCTCCTTAACAATTTCAATCGCAAGGTCGGGGCAAATTCTTTCGCATTTCATACAGCCGATGCAGTTTTCGTTTATTGCCCTCGGCATGATATAACCTTTAACGCTTCGCTCCTCACCGACTTCAAGGGCACAACTTCCGCACTCGTTAACGCAAAGCATACAACCCTTGCAGTATATTCTGTCGATTAAAACTTTCATTTTCTGTTTGCCTCCTTTTGCTTTTGGACTATTTCGCAATATTCATCTTTGCCTTTGATATCAAGCAAAAGTCCGAGTGGGATTTTCGGATTTGTGGGGTCAATTTCACTGGCAGATTTCACTGTGTATGTATTTTCCTTATGCCACTCCAAAAGTTCAACGGCAGTTCTGACGCCAAAAATATTTCTTCCGGCTTGTGTCGGACATTGTGACATAACTTCAACAAATGAAAATCCTTTATGTGCTATCGCCGCTTCCAAAGCCTTTTGAAGCTGAACAGGGTGAGCTGTTGTCCAACGCGAAAAATGGGTTGCGCCTGCGCCTTTTACAAGAGCGAGAGTGTCAAATGGATGTTCGTCATTTCCGAGAGGGGAGGTTTTTGTTGTTGCATCAAAAGGAGTTGTTGGCCCTTTTTGACCACCTGTCATACCATAAATATAGTTTGTCATCATTATAACGGTGATGTCTATATTTCTTCTTGCTGCATGTATTAAATGATTTCCGCCAATTCCCATGCAATCCCCGTCACCTGTGAAAACGACAACGTGTTTTTCGGGTCGAGAAACTTTTAATCCCTCGGCATGTGGAATTGCTCTGCCGTGTAGGGTATGTAGGGTGTCAACATCAAGATAAACAGGCACCCATGAAGAACAGCCAATTCCGCTTACGCATGCTAGGTTTTCAACTATTCCCATTTTGTCTATCGCTCTGATAAAGCTGTTTAGCAAAGTACCGTCACCGCAACCGGGACAAAATATGAACGGAAGTGCTTCTTTTCTCAAATATTTTTCAGCTAAACTGTTCATTATTTCAGTACCTCCTTGATGTTGTTTAAAATATCTTCTGGGTGGGGTAGTGTGCCGCCGAGCGAAGCCATCCCGCTTACTTTGTCAGGGCCAAGTATTTTTTGGATTTCTCTTATGTATTGCCCTATGTTCATTTCGGGAACTATAATTTTTTTAGCTTTTGTGCAGTGTTCTTTGATGATTTTCTCCGGAGAAGGCCAAAGGACGTTGAGTTTTAAAAGACCAGCCTTAATTCCCTTCTCACGAGCAGCCAAAACTGCACTTTTTGCACTTCGGCTTACACTTCCGTACGCTATGGTTATGACATCGGCATCATCGCACATAAAAGCGTCTGCATCACAAATATCATCGGAATTATTAGTGATTTTTTCGCAATATCTGCGGACAGCCGCCGCTGAAATGTCAGTAATATGTCCAGCTCTGATTGAGCGTTCATCATGTAATTGCCCGTCAACTAAAACTTTATGTCCTTCAAAAAATCTTATACGAGGTGGGACAAGTCTTTCATCAGGTTTATAATATTCTCTTGTAATTCCTTCAAATCTATCGTCATAAATTTCGACTTCTTCAGGAATTGTAATTTTCTCTCTCATATGCCCTACTTGTTCATCGCTTAAAATTATGACGGGAACACGGTATTCATCGGCAAGATTGAATGCCTTTATTGTGAAGTCGTAGCATTCTTGAACGGAAGAGGGCGCTAAAGCGATTAACTCATAGTCTCCATGACTGCCAAATCTTGCTTGCATTACATCGTGTTGTGAAGATGCTGTCGGCTGACCTGTCGAAGGACCACCGCGTTGAACGTCTAAAATAACTATTGGAGTTTCGCCGACAATGGCATAGCCTATGGCTTCTTGCATCAATGAAAATCCAGGGCCTGATGTCGCTGTCATGGCTCTTGTTCCGCCCCAAGCAGCACCAATTATTGCGCAAACTGAGGCAAGTTCATCTTCCATTTGGATAAATGTTCCCCCTGCTTCTATAAGTGCTCTTGACATATACTCCGGAACTTCGGATGCCGGCGTGATTGGATAACCTGCGAAAAATCCACAATCCGCGTGAATAGCCGCAAGTGCTGATGCTTCATTTCCCTGCATGATTCTTTGACCACTGTCACTGATAATTTTTCGTTTCATCTGTCAACCACCTCTTTGAATTTTAATAACAAAAAAGCCGACAAAAAATACACCATGGTGTAATTCTTGTCGGCTTCATACACGTCTTTCTCCGAGGGACTATGCTCGGAGGTCTTTGCATAAACGACTTGTTTAATTCTGTAAATAGATTAACATACATTTTTTTCTTTGTCAATATCGGAAAAATATATTTGACAAAATTATCTCAAAAATGTATACTCATACAAAGATGGACAAAAAATGTATAAAAAACTTACAAAATAAAATCGTTCACTTTGATGTCCGCTATACAAATAAACGGTTTTCAGGAGAGATTATTATGAAAAAGTATGAAGTATTTTTTTCTGCTTATGCAAAATTTCCCGATGGAACAGCTGCCACAAATGTTTATGACCAACTAACTTTGTCATTACTTATCGACGTCAGAACTTCAAAAATTTTGGCTGTCGGTTCTACCATGCTATCTGATTTAGCCAAGGAAAGAGTCGAAGGATATTTTATAAATCGCATATTAAAAGATGATTTGCACGAGATAATTGAAGACATAGATTTTTGTCACCAAGGTAAGGCAAAAAAACCACTTATGAAAGCAACTAACGATATTTATAATAATTTCACAGCTTTTGAAAGACAACATTCAAAAAGAATTGCGCAGTTTAGGTTTGATGATTAATGACTGGTGTATGTAATATTGGCAATATGCATTCCAACGAAATTCTTATCTTTGTTTATGCGACGCAAATTTTTAGCTCAAATCTGGCACCGCAACCATAAAAGTCCTAAAATCGTAAGATTTTAGGACTTTTTCTATATTTTAGTGTAAATATGTTTAAAATATGAGCTGTTTTAATTGGTAAAATATTCTGACAATGGGGTGGACACTTCACTTATTTTCTTACTCGCAAGATTTTACAGTTTTCAAGAACGTTATTTTGATAATTATTCATAGGGAACTTTCCTTATACAGGTACTACATTTTTATTGTTTAAGAAATAAATAAGGTGTTTTTCCACTTGTTAAAAAATTATCGATTTGCTATACTTTAAGAAAATATGCAGATTAAGGCGTCCTTTGGTTGCTGGCTATACTATATTATAATAAGTGAGGAACTATTATGAATGAGTTTCAATTTACCATTCCACAAACAATCAAATTTGGAAATGGTTCGCTAACAAACATACCCGAAGTGGTTTTGCAAAGCGGTTCAAGCAGTGTATTTCTTATCTCTGACCAAGGTCTAGCTGCCCTTGGTGTTGTTGACAAAGTGAGCACACTTTTAACGGAAAAAAATATTTCTTGCACCACTTACTTAGACGTATCAGCAAACCCAACTATAGAAAATGTGCGACAAGCTACAGAAGCTTACCTCAAATCAGGTGCAAGTTGCATTGTCACCTTAGGTGGTGGTAGTCCGATGGATGTTGCTAAGGCGGTTGGTGTGCTTGCAAGCTTTGGAGGCGAAATTACTGATTATGAAGGTAATCATAAAGTGCCGGGTGCTGTTGTACCAATCATTGCTGTTCCAACCACAGCCGGAACAGGTAGTGAAGTAACAGCGTCGGCAGTTATCACCGATCCTGAACGAAATTATAAATTCACTGTTTTCAGTTATGCATTACTCCCCAAATTTGTTATATTAGACCCAGAACTTATTATGACCATGCCTGCTTCTATTGCTGCAGCATGTGGATTAGATGCACTAATCCATGCCCTTGAAGCATATCTTTCAAGAAATGCCAATGTATTTTCAGACTCTATGGCGGAGAAAGCGATGGACTTAATTGGTAAAAATCTGCGACGTTTCGTAGCGAACCGACAAGATAAAGATGCTGCTTGTGCCATGATGATGGGTAGCACTTTTGCCGGAATTGCTTTTGCCTGGGCAAGATTGGGCAATATACATGCTATGAGCCACCCTGTCAGTGCTTTTTTCCATGTACCACATGGTGTTGCAAACTCTATTCTCCTTCCAACTGTTTTAGAATACAATGCACTGGCTGATAATGGTCGCTACGAAACAATTTTCAACTATATCAGAGAGGGCACTGTAAAATATGATGGATTTGTATCGTGGATGCTAGTAGATGAAATCAAAAAACTCAACAAAGACTTGGGTATTCCAAAAGGCTTGAGTGAAGTTGGTGTAACTGAGGAATCTATCGAAGCAATGGCACAAGATGCAATGAAAAGTGCAAATATTTTAGCAAACCCAAGACAGACTACGCTAAATGAATTGATTGGTCTTTATAAAAAAGCTATGTAGTAGCACATAAATCATAAATTTTAGTATATATTCTAAGCAATTATAGCTAAAAAAGGAATGTGATATTAGAAATTTATTGACAAGGATAGCTCTATAATACTATAATACAAGAATATTTTTATCTATAAATTAAATCGAGCTAATAAAGCAACTCGATTATTTAAATAAATCGAAGTTTTGTCGCTGTTATGCTATGCGACTTACGATTGCAATGTAAAAGGAGTGTAGTATTGTGTGTTCACTTAGTAAAGAAATGGACTTTTTTTCTGCAATGTCAGACCACGAGGTAACTGCCAACGAATTTTTCAATGCCCACATGTTAAATGAACTTGAAAAAGCTTATGGACTTTCAAATGTAGTCGTCTGGTACTTTGATCATAGCGGACAATTTCTTTCTTGGCGTGACAAGCACGGACTTCTTTTAGACTCGCCTTCACACCCCTATCGTGAGTTTTCCTCAAGTGATTTGGTTTGGAGCAAAATTCATCTTGAAGGGATTAGAACAGGCTTAACTTATTTTGATGTTGTGCCTGCACTGCATTTATCCACAGAAATTATTCATCCGGAAGGATATCAGTATTCTGCCCATGTAAAATGCTTGGAAAAGCATTTTCACGCATATTATAGTGCAAGTATGTCCTTTGGGGTTAATGGAAATATAGTACTTATGTTCCTTAATTCTAAGGAAGAAGGTGACTTTACTCCCGAGCAATTGGAACAGCTTCAGGAAGTCTATCTTTATATTGCAAGTGCTTATAGAAACTTTAAAAGACATGAGCGCTCTCTCGTAGTGGCAAAGCTACAAAGTGAGATTATCGCATCTGATTCACGAGCTTACATTATTACAGACCACTTTTCACAAATAATAAGCTATAATAACTTAGCATATCAGTGTATAAGAGATATTTTGGGTCCTATCCTAGAAGATGAAATTTCTGTAAATACACACTGTAGTTGGCTTCCCTTTCTTTTGGGGAGTGATGAAGCACAGGATGAAGATTGTGCTGTTCGTACTAGATTAATCAAAAATTATATTTTTAAAATTCACATTTATGACAAGGTTTATTCAAATAATATTGTAGAACGATATCACTGGATTACAATTTCAGACCAAGACAAAATTACTGCGTCAAACAATGCCACATCATATCACCCACTGACCCAAGCAGAACAGAAAGTGGCGGAACTTATGTACTATGGGCTTACCTACAAAGCCATAGCCGATAAACTGTTTGTCAGCTATCACACAGTTAAGAAACATGTGCAAAATATTTACATAAAATGTGGTGTGAATAGCAGATTTGAACTATATCGTTGGATAGAAAGTATAAAATAGTAATTTTAGGTAAAACCACCAAGAGAGCACCCTTTGCATACACAAGGGGTGCTCTCTTTTGCTTTTGTTAAGTTTTGTTTTATAGGTAATATTCCTTATGACAAATAAGCTAGACTGCTACTAGTTAAGGAGTTCTCTTTTTGATATACTTTCCATAATATCTTGTGTGATTAGTAATAAAAATGTGTGTATATTGCTATTATGACAAGTATAAAACAGTTTTTATGCCATAGCAAACTCTTAAGGTGCAAAAGAAAGGGGGAGAAATATACTGCACTATATAAGCATCTGAAATGGGAAAATGTGGGATAAGAGGCATGTTGGTTATATTTTTACAGAATATAACCATGGTAAACACAAAGAAGATAGATGAAGGAGAAAAAAATTTTATGAGCAACACGAAAAGGTTACTTTATATTCTAATAGGTCCACTTATTTTTGCAGTCACAGCATTTGCCCTAGGTGGAGCGCTAACTGTTCCGGGCGCACAAGCGGTTGGTACACTTTTATGGATGATTTTCTGGTGGATTACCCGCCCTGTACATATTGCTGTTACAGGTATTGTTCCTGTTTTGGCAAATGCAATCTTCGCAATGGTACCAATGGCGTCAGTCACTGCACAATATGCATCTGACAGTATAATTTTGATTTTTGGTTCAGGACTTCTAACTATGACATGGGTTGTCACAGGTCTTGACCGACGCATTGCACTAAAAGCTCTATCTGTGGTTGGACCATCTATGAAGTCACAAGTCACAGTCTGGCTTGTTGCCAGCGTTGCATTATCAACAGTTTTACCAAACGTCATGGTGTGCGCTTTGTTTACACCAATTGCGGTTTCAATGCTTTCGGCCGCTGGATATAAAGACATTCCAACTTGCGAACCCGCTGTTCCAATTTTGTTAGCTATTGGTTGGGGTGTAAGTATGGGTGGTGCTGGTTCTCCACTCGGTGGCGCTATGAACTTAGTAGCTACTGCAAGTTTTTTCTCATTTAATAAATAGAGTAAAAAGGCTCTTAAATGAGTTTCATCCATTTCTTCAAGTGGCATATTTTCGTAATACTTTAACAGTCCTTTGAGTTTATCCATATACTCAATTTCTGTCCAGTGGCTTAAATTACGCAGTTTTATATGCTCATGGGTTTTGATGATAATTTCTTCGTTTGTCATGATAGTTCTCCTTAAAATTTGTATTTGCAGTTTTACTCTGCTATACTTATTTTAAAGGATTTTTACAAAAAAGAAAAACTGCCCTTTCGAGCAGTTTAAATTTAAGCACTGAGTTTGCGAAAAAGCCACTGCGTTAGCAGTTTAGTGCAATTAATGTAATTAGAATTTAGATTTTTCTATTCTCCTGACTACAGATGGCAAATCGCTATTTGTGATTAGAAAAACTTTATAATCCAATAAATTTTACGCACAAAAACAAAAAAGTTAATAAACCAAACCGTGTTAAAAGTGGCTGTCATAAATGGCAAAAATCATTTGACATGACCCCAAAAAGTTAGACTTGATAATGTAGCGACGAAAGTTGCTACATTATTTTTATGCAACTTGATATTTTAACCTAAATTCAACAGAGATATAATAGCCGAGCTTTTGCTTTGTTCGTTTGTTATTGTAATAATAAATATAATTTCCTGTTAAATATCCCAGTAATACGATTTGAAAAAGTGTTATTGGATTTGTTTTTCTCCACGTTCAGGCATATACTTTTAGTAATTTTTCGTAATTCAATTCTTCGCAGATTTCAACCATTTTTCTTATAGGTTCATCTTCTCCGATTTTCACTTCATATTGACTTATTTTGTAAATCGCCTTGTCATCTTCCCTATAGCCAACAATAATTCGCCCCTCCCAGCGACCGTCTTTTCGCTTGTAAATCGTACCTTCCCCGTTTGCTCTGCGTTTTGCCACAATATTGCAAAAAGATGTATTTGCAAGAACTTAGCACAGGTGTTAC
>CAYJLH010000068.1:0-11709 GCA_964370925.1 uncultured Oscillospiraceae bacterium
CCACAAAAAAGAGCCTACACCTATGTGTAAGCCCTCTTTTGTCTGCAAACTGAAGAGCCGTCGAAAGACGGCTCTTTTTATATATGTATACCTAACTAATTAGCACTTCCAAAGTCCGTGCAAATTGCAATAAGCAAAAGCACCCTTAACTTCATCTCCGTCACATAGCATAAATTCTGCCACTGGTTTTCCATCGAGTGGTTTACGTTGATTTCCTTGTGCAGTTTCAAGTGCAACCCAAGCAATAAAATGCTCTTCTGTCATTGGATGCTCGACGCTTCCAACTGTAACTGTTACTTTATTTCCGTCTTTTGCGATAACGGGAACATGTTTTTCACTCGCCGCATCGACAGAACCAGGAACAAGTACTTTCATCTCTTCACCACAACATTTAACGGGCACGCTATGATCTTCAACATAACCTAACAAATTCTTACAATGGTCACAAACTAGAAATTTCATCTCAGCACCTCACAATTATTTAGTAAATATTGGAATTTGTCCAATTAAGGTAATTATACCATTAATTACCATGTACGTCAATAAATAAAAATAATACTTGACAATTCAACTCAACTATATTATTATATAGCCATAAAGAAGATTTGTACGTCTAATCATTGTTAATAATTAGACAATTTTATGTAATTAGAGAGGAGAATTTATTGTATGATGATATCACGTGAGTCAGACTATGCTCTGAGAATTTTACGTTTTTTGTCTGACGGCGAACTTAGAAAAGCACAAGAAATTTGTGACGAAGAGCTTATTCCAAAGCAGTTCACATATAAGATTCTAAAAAAGCTCGAAAAAGGTGAGATTATAAAAATCCGCCATGGAGCAAGCGGAGGTTGTATTTTATCTAAAAACATTGATGAAATCAGCCTTTTTGAAGTGCTTAAAACCATAGGCGATGATTTATGTGTTAATGCATGTACTGGAAAGGATTTCAGCTGTCAGTGGAGCGAAAAACACGGCGGTTGCCAATATCATCAAAAGCTTTTAGGACTGCAAGAAAAAATCAGATCTGAATTCGAATCAATTTTCATAAGCGATATTCTCGACAAAAAATAATAAACATTCTATAACTCAAAATATATGATTATCAATTCAAAACAAAAAAAACGGAGGAGATTAAAAATGAGCCAGTGCTTTAGTTGCAACACCTGCCAAAGTGCAGACACACACATCGAGGGATTTATTCGTAGCCTACCAATGGAAACCGCCCACCACCGTGTTGATGGACAATCAACAAAATGTGGTTTCGGACTTCAAGGTGTATGCTGCCGTCTATGTTCTAACGGCCCATGTAGAATTACACCAAAAGCTCCACGAGGAATTTGTGGTGCAACAGCAGACGTTATCGTTGCTCGTAACTTCTTAAGAGCTGTTTCCTGTGGTTCAGGTTGTTACATTCATGTTGTTGAAAACACAGCGGAAAACCTCAGAAATATTGCCCTTGCTAAAGGCGAAATCAAATCGCCCGAGGCACTTGAGCACCTATGCAAAAAGCTTGGTATTGCAGAAAATGAAACTGACATCCACACAAAAGCTTTGGCAATTGCCGATGCTGTTATTGCTGACCTTTATAAATCACACAAAGAGCCAATGGCGCTAACTGAAAAAATCGCTTACGGTATGCGCTATGACAAGTGGAAAGAGCTCGGAATTCTTCCAGGTGGCGCTAATAGCGAAATTGTTAAAGGTAATGTTAAATGCTCAACTAACCTAAGTTCTGACCCTGTCGACATGCTTCTAACATGCCTAAAACTTGGTATTTCAACAGGTATTTATGGCTTGACATTGACAAACCTACTAAACGATATTATGCTTGGTCAACCACAAATCCGCCTTGCTCCTGTTGGACTTCGTGTTATTAATCCCGATTATATCAATATTATGATAACAGGTCACCAACATTCACTTTTCTCATATCTACAAGAGCGCCTAACAGATGCTGATGTAGTTGAAAAAGCTAAATCTGTCGGCGCAAAAGGATTTAAGCTTGTTGGTTGCACATGCGTAGGACAAGATTTACAGCTACGTGGCGAACACTACACTGAAATTTTCGACGGACATGCAGGTAACAACTACATCTCCGAAGCTGTTCTTGCAACAGGCGGAATTGACGCTGTCCTCTCTGAGTTTAACTGCACACTACCGGGTATAGAGCCAATTTGTGACGAGCTTAAAATTGCTCAAATCTGCCTTGATGATGTTGCTAAAAAAGCAAACGCAGTTTACATGCCTTATAATTTTGCAACAAAAGAGGCTGACAGCGATAAAATCATAGACACAATTATTGATTCATATAAAGCACGCCGTGGCGTTGTTCCATTTAACCCACTAGCTGACCATGGTAATGACAACACACTAACAGGTGTTTCCGAAGGTTCACTAAAAGCATTTTTGGGTGGAACATTCAAGCCTCTTATTGACCTAATCGCTTCCGGCGATATCAAAGGTGTTGCCGGTGTTGTCGGTTGTTCAAACCTCACATTTGGCGGTCATGATGTTCTTTCCGTTGAACTTACAAAAGAGCTTATCAAAAAAGATATCATAGTTCTAACTGCCGGTTGTTCATCAGGCGGTATTGAAAACTGTGGTCTAATGACTCCAGATGCTGCAAAGTTTGCAGGTCCAAAACTGCGTGCAGTTTGTGAAAAATTAGGAATTCCTCCTGTGCTAAACTTCGGTCCTTGCCTTGCAATCGGCAGACTGGAACTAGTTGCAGCAGAGCTTGCAGAGGCTTTAAATATAGACATTCCACAACTACCTCTGGCACTTTCAGCTCCACAATGGCTAGAAGAACAAGCCCTTGCAGACGGTGCATTCGGTCTTGCTCTCGGTCTTGCAGTTCACCTTGGTGAAGCACCATTCACATCAGGAAGTAAGTTGGTCACAAAAGTTCTGACAGAGGATTTGGTCGGAATTACAGGCGGAAAGCTGATTATTGACAACCAAGCTGACTCAGCTGCGGATAAGATGGAACAGGTGATTTTAGAAAAACGTGCCGCTTTAGGCTTATAAGGGGTGGCATTATGAAGAGAATAATGATAGATGCCGAAAAATGTGACGGCTGCAAAAACTGTTCACTGGCTTGTATGAACGCCCACCGCATTGATACAGATGATAAAGACATCAGGACTCTCGATTTAACCGATATCGCCAACGAAAGCCGTAATTTTATTAGGCTTGACAGTGACAAAAAATACAAACCTATTTTTTGCCGTCACTGTGATAATCCCGCTTGTGTGCAAGGTTGCATGAGCGGAGCACTGGAAAAAAATGAAGAAACAGGACATGTTGAATATGATCCCGTTATTTGCGCAAAATGTTATATGTGCGTTTTGAATTGTCCTTACGGACTTCCAAAACCTGATGATAAAACAGGCACTTTTGTCGTAAAATGTGATTTTTGCGCTGACGACGGGGGAGAGCCAAACTGCGTAAAGCAATGTCCTAAAGAGGCAATTTGGGTAGGGGGTGTTGAGTAATGAAACACGTAATAATCGGAGCATCCGCAGCAGGAATTTCAGCTGCGAAAACTCTTAGAAAATCAAAACCCGAGGACGAAATTATAGTTCTATGTCGTGAAGATGCTGTACATTCAAGATGTATGTTACACTATTATCTTGGCGGTGATAGAACTAGAGAGCAAATTAATTTTATCTCTGAAAAATTCTTCGATAAATATAAAATTGACTTTAGACCCAGCACAGCCGTAACTTCAATTGATAAGGCAAGCTCGAAAATCAAGCTCGAAAATGGCGAAGAAATTTCTTATGACAAACTGCTTTTAACAACAGGTGCAAAAGCTTTTGTTCCCCCTGTTGAAGGCTTTAAAGATGCTAAGAACATCCATGTTTTCAGAGATATTGAGGACGCTGACAGACTTCAAAAAATCGCAAAGCAACACGCATATGGCGATTGTGTTATAGTTGGCTCGGGGCTTGTCGGCATGGACGCAGCGTCCGCTCTTGCTCACCTTGGTATTCATGCAACTGTTGTTGAAATGGCAGACAGAATTTGCCCGCTTCAACTTGATGAAACTGCCGCTACTGAGTATCAAAAACTGTTTGAAGCTCACGGAACTAAGTTCAGCCTAGCCGACGGAGTTGTCTCTGCGGAACAAACTTCAATGGGTTATATTAATGCAATTAATCTAAAAAGTGGCAAGAAATTAGTGTGTGATTTTGTTATAGTTGCCGCAGGTGTTAGGGCGAATATAGCTCTTGCTACTGAGGCTGGACTTAAAACCGAAAGAGGAATTGTTGTTGACGATTACATGCAAACAGATGACGAAAATATCTGGGCAGCAGGTGATGCAACGGCTATTGCCGGAATTTGGTCTGCCGCATCTCTTCAAGGTGAAGTTGCAGCTAAAAATATGGCTGGAATTAAAACTCCTTTAACCGATAAATTCGGTTTCCAAAACACAATGAACTTTTACGGACTGTCAACACTTTCTGTTGGAATTGATATCTCATCAGAAAATAACCCTGATGACAAAGTTTTTGTGAATAAATTTGCAAGCGGTTACCAAAAATATGTTATACGTGATGGTGCATTGGCGTTTGCTTTGGTTCAAGGGGATATTAGCAATCTCGGTTATTTGCGTGAACTCGTGAAAAATAAAACTCCGATTGCGAAAATGGACAAAAATGTTTTAAACATGTCCTTTGCAGACTTTTATAACTACAACGAGGCTGACGGCTCATATAGTTGGAAATAAGCTTAATCCTAATGCCCACTTTTTTTACGAAAGTGGGCATTTTGTTTTTACTATAAGTATTATGGTAACTAAAACTATAAACTTTACTCAAAAATTTAAATTTTTAAAAATTATCATTCCATTTTACGACAAAATAGTGTAATATATAAGTGGATAGATATTTAAAGTAATATGTTTAAGCAGTAAGTTAATGCAGGGAGAGATAAACATGAAGAATTTGAGAATTAAGTACAAATTTGCTGTATGCTTGGGAATTATTGTTGCAGTTCTGATTTTTACGAGCTTTTCAGGCACCAGCACAGCGAGCAACCTTTTAGGTAGAATGGTTCAACTCAATAACGAAGCGCACTCCATCGAACGTGATGTAAACGATGCTAGACTAGATGTGGAAAATGCTGTTAGCACTATTGCTGCCGCACTAATGACAGGTGAAGAAAGCGAAGTGAGTTCAGCTAGCCAAGCTGCAACCGCTTCAATTGATAGTGCAAGCAAATCACTTAAAAGCATAGCAACAGATAATTCAGCTATTTCATCTTTAGTTAACGACTCTTCCGATGCACTTGATGCAATGGCAAGCGCAAGACTTGAAGTTTTTGCACTTGCACAGGATGGTGATTTCGACGATGCTTTAGAGTATTTCTTCGGAGATTTCTTTACTAAATATACATCTTTGATTTCCGATCTCGAAAGACTTCACAACGAAGTAACAGGATACAGTGATGAATTGTATCAAAGAAGCGTGACTTACACAAACAGCGCATTAATTTTCCTTACTGTTTTTGCAGTTGTAGGTGCACTTGCAGCTATTTTCGTGAGCATCCTGCTTACAAAAAGCTTCACAAAACCACTTGATGAAATCGGTGCATCTATCATGAGTCTATCCGAGGGCAAGCTAGACACCAACCTAAGTTATACATCTCAAGACGAGTTCGGCGAACTTTCAGATAACCTAAGAAATATGATTAATGTAAATAAGCATATCATCAACAGTGTTTCTGAAAATCTGCAAGAATTAGCAAAAGGCAACTTTAATGTTGAGGTTAGTAAGAAAGAGCTTTTCATAGGTGATTTCACAAAAATGCTCAAGTCTCTGGAAGATTTCAGTAGCAAAATTAACTCACTACTTTACCAAGTAAGCCAATCTGCAAAACTGGTCACAACAGGTTCTTCTCAACTTTCTGTTGGTGCTCAAGCTCTTGCAGAGGGTGCGACAGTTCAGGCGCAATCTGTTCAAGGATTGGCAACTTCAGTAACTCAAATTTCTAAGCAATTGAACGAGAATGCTGAAAACTCAACTAAAGCAAGTGAAATGGCAACGCATGTTGCAGATGCAATGATTTCCGGTAATGAGCAAATGGAACACATGATGGAATCTATGATCGAAATTGATGCTAAGTCAAAAGAAATCAGTAAAATCATCAAAGCCATTGAAGACATTGCATTCCAAACAAACATCCTCGCACTTAATGCCGCTGTCGAAGCAGCTCGCGCCGGTTCTGCCGGTAAGGGATTTGCGGTTGTTGCTGACGAAGTTAGAAACCTTGCGGGTAAATCATCTGAGGCTGCGAAAAACACAACCATGCTAATCGAAGCTTCAATCAATGCAATAAACAAGGGTGTTTCTGTTGCTAAGGTTACAAGCGAAAATCTAACAGGAATTGTTGGAACGGCTTCACTAGCTACTGAGCTTATGACAAAAATTGCAAATGAAACTAATGCTCAAGCGACAGCGATTGACCAAATCACAAATGGAATTGACCAAATTTCAGCTGTTATCAACACAAACTCAGCGACTAGCCAAGAGAGCGCCGCTGCAAGTGACGAGCTTTCAAATCAAGCAATCAAGCTTAATGATTTGGTTTCTAGTTTCCAACTTAAAGAGAGTGCAATTAATACAAGATCTACAAAGTCACACGCAAAAAACGCAAAGTCACACTCCAAAGCAGTAGCACCAAAGGCTACAAGCAAGCCGGCACGTAGGGCTAGCGCCCCTCGTAATGACAGTCCGCTTGTCGTAATGGATGACAGCTCTAATACAGGTGGTTTTGACCATTCAAAAACACAAAATGATAAATACTAATTTATAATTAAATCGAAAAATGGCTGGGATGTTTTCATCCTAGCCATTTTATTCATCACACCTAAACTTCCGCTTGCACCAATCAGCAAAAGTTTTTGTCCACTTTTTTCAAAAAGTGGTGGGTCTTTAGGGCAAAGCCCTAAATCGTACGTCGCTACGGACGAAACTCCTTTGTGCTTTAGCACACAAAAACTAATCAATTATTCTCAGTAGCGAGGGGAATGTTACTGTCCGCGGACAGTAACGTGGGGACTTTTTGTCGCCGTTGGCGAAGAGAGTTTCGCTGTCTGCGGACAGCGCCTCGGGACTCTGTCCCCAAGACCCCTGCAATTTTTTGAAAAAAATTGAGTAAAACTTTTATTTTACAAGTGGTTTAATTTTCCTTGCCATATACAAGAATGGTGTATCAACTAGGCTAGTTAAGACGTAAATTACATATGTTGAAATTATATATGACATCAAAGTTTCAAAACTAATCGTTCCCCAAAACGCAAACGCATTGAACAAAACTGCATTGAAAAATTGCGAAATCAAGGTTGAACCATTATTTCTAAGCCATAAACCCTTTTTATCATCCCCACTTTTTTTAGTGATATTCCACCAAAAATGATAAAGCGTAACATCAAGCTGTTGACAGATAACATAAACAACTAAGCTTGATATCATCAGTCTTGGTACGACAGAAAACAAAGTTGCAACGCTATCATACGCCCAATCTGTTGGGCCCGGAGTGAATGCAATCCATATCTGTGATACAATAACGAAAAAAGCCGATGCCGCCGCACCCACCAAAACAGTTCGCCTAGCTTCCTTTTTGCCATATACTTCACTGACAATATCTGTAACCAAAAACGTCGATGCAAACATGACATTTCCAAGAGTTTGCACCATACCAAAAGCTTCAACTTGGATTAAAACTTCGATGTTTGCTGTCAGGGTTGCGAAAACTGTGAAGCACATAAGCCCCGCCAACCCCAAAAAACGATAGGCGAGTAGCACCCCACCAAAACAAACAAAAACTGATAAAATAATTAAAATTTCATTGGACATTAAGAATTTTGCTCCGATCTAAATATTGAATAAACGCTTGCCGTTTTCTTTAGTAATTCTTGCGACATCTTCCGCTGACATGCCTTTAAGCTCCGCAATAACCTCGACAACATACGGCAAATAACTGCTGTCGTTTCGCTTTCCACGATAGGGAACAGGTGCAAGATATGGTGCATCTGTTTCGATAAGGATTTTTTCAATGGGCACTGCTTTGATAACTTCGGGAGATTTTCTAGCATTTTTGAATGTAATCGAACCGGTGAAGCTGATATAATATGATAGTTTCAAAAGCTCCTCCGCCATTTCAACACTGCCAGAATAACAGTGAAAAACACCTGTCAACTCAGGAAAATCCTTCACCATCGAAAGGCTGTCTGCATGTGCCTCTCTGTCATGAATTATGACAGGTAAGTTGAGTTCACTAGCAAGTTCCATCTGTCTACGAAATGCAATTTTTTGCTCTGGAACAAACTCAGTTGTGTGATAATAATCAAGTCCGATTTCACCAATCGCCTTGACTTTTGAATGATTTGCAAGCTTTTTTAAAGACTCAAATGCATCCTCAGAATATGACTGAGCATCGCTGGGATGTATGCCAATTGCAGCATAAAAATACTCATATTCATCTGCAAATTCTATACATTTTTTCGAGCTTTCAAGATTACATGCAGCATTCAAAACCAAGGAAACATTGGCATCAGGCAGCTTTTTTTCCAAAAGTTGGGTTCTGTCTTCATCAAACCAATCGTCGTCATAATGTGCGTGGGTGTCGAAATACATTTTTTCCTCCTAATTAACAGGGTATTTACATTTTTTTGCATGGGTGTTATACTATTTAGTAAAAGAAAGGGGAGTGTAATGGTAAATAAATACAGGCAATTCGCCGAATTTTTAACAGATAAATACATAATATTAATGCTTCTGATATTTCCATTATTTATAAGTCCTGATGGATATTCAAATATTACTATAACAAAATATCTATTTTTTGTTATCTTAACTTCCATTTGGTTGCTGATAATTATTCCATTTGCATTTTTTAGTAAGCCTCAAAAGCCCAAAATCCATGTGATTTTTGCTTTATTATTCGCTATATTTGCAATAATTTCCTCAATTTTGTCAGAATATACCGCTCAAACCATTATAGGCGCATCTCGCTACAGCGGATTAGTAACCATTTTGCTACAAATTGCTATTTTTTTAGGGATAAGTAGTTTTGGTAAATTTAGTGAAAAATACCTCAATTGTCTTGCAATTTCAGCTTCGATCTGCTGTATTGTCTCAATTTTTCAGCTGTTTGGCTCAACTATTTTTTATCCAAGTGATTATACCTATTCTGACGGCGGTGTTATGTATATAGGCAAATTTTTGGGGACAATTGGTAACACAAATATTCTCGCAGCTTTTCTTTGCACGTCCTCAGTGCTACTCGCAACAAGTTTTGTGCTAGTGGGCAGAGGAGTTTTAAAAATTACAGCCTCAATGCTTGGAATTTTCGTTTTAATTGCCTCAGAAAGTTCAGGCGGACTTGTTGCCGTCGCAGTGGCTCTAATAATTGCGGCATTATATTTTGCAAAAATTGGAGTTTTGCACAGAGGATTTTTCACATTAGCTCTGCTTATTTTACCTGTTGTGTTTGCCATGATATTCCTTAATATGACACTTTTTGCTATATTGGGAATAGCGGTAATTGCGGTTTTTGCTTTAATTTCCTATCTACTTAAACATAAGATACCAACAAAAAACCACTTTAAATATTTAGTAATCATCATCATTTCCGTAGTTTTGCTAACTTTTATAGCACTTTTAACACTACCATTCACTGAAGGAACATTTTACGAAATCTCTCAAGTCCTAAAAGGAAATATCAGCCCTAGCTTTGGCTCGAGTAGGATTTTAATATGGAAAGAGTCGCTTGCGCTTTTTCCGGAAGCTCCCTTTTTCGGCGGAGGTCCTGATACTTTAGTGTTAAGGCTTAGCATAGATTTTTCCAGATATTCGGAAGAATTAGGAAGTACTTTGCATAGTTATGTCGATAACCCACACAATGTTTATATATCATATTTGATAAATCTTGGAATTTTTGCTTTGATTTCTTACCTCGCATTGACGGTCACTACGATAATTAGAGCCATAAAAAGTAAAAATTTTCACATAGTTATGCTGATGATAGCCATTGTGAGTTTTTGGACCGAGGAATTTTTTGGTTTAGGCTTAGCTATAGTTTCACCTATGATGTGGATTTTATGGGGACTGATTTTTTCAGATTTAGATTCTAAAAAAACGAATAATTAAAGTTGAGGGAACTTCTTAAAAGTTCCCTCAAAATTCTTAGATATTAGTAACGGTCTTCCTCTTTACCCATGATGTTCATATACTCATCATAAGTAACTTGGCGGTCAATAATACCATCATCTGTAATTTCGATGATACGATTTGCGATAGTTTGAGTTAGCTGGTGGTCATGAGAAGTGAAAATAATATTATAATTAAAATCTTCCATACCATTATTAAGTGCAGCGATACTTTCAAGGTCAAGATGGTTAGTAGGTTGGTCGAAAAGAAGCACATTAGAGCCGGAAAGCATCATTTTGCTCAGCATACAACGAACTTTTTCACCACCCGAAAGTACAGAAACTTTTTTATAAACTTCATCGCCGGAGAACAACATACGTCCAAGGAAAGTGCGCAAGTGGCTCTCACGCTTGTCCTCAGAGAATTGACGCATCCAGTCAATCAGGTCATATTCACAACCGTCAAAATAATCGTCGTGGTCTTTAGGGAAGTACGCTTGAGTTGTCGAAACACCCCATTTTGCGCTACCCTCGTCTGGCTCTAATTCACCGCCGAGAATTTTGAATAATGTTGTAATTGCGATTTCATTTTTACCGATAATTGCGATTTTATCCTCTTTACCGACAATGAAATTGACATTATTAAGGACTTTTACGCCGTCAACAGTTTTGGACAAATCCGTAACGAAAAGTCTGTCTTTACCTGGCTCACGGTCTGCCTTAAATCCAACCCAAGGATAGCGACGTGAGGAGGCGGGCATATCGTCAACTGAGATTTTTTCCAAAAGTTTTCTACGGCTGGTAGCCTGTCTCGCCTTGGATTTATTAGCAGAAAATCGCTGAATAAAGTTTTGAAGCTCTTCAATTTTTTGTTGGGCTTTTTTGTTTTGGTCTTTTAATAGTCTTTGCATTAGCTGGCTTGACTCATACCAGAAGTCATAGTTACCCACATACATTCTGATTTTACCATAGTCGATATCAACAATGTGCGTACATACTGTGTTTAGGAAGTAACGGTCATGGGAAACAATAAGAACAAGTCCCTCATAGCTGAGCAGAAAGTCCTCAAGCCAAACAACAGACGCAAGGTCAAGGTTATTTGTAGGCTCATCAAGGAGGATGATGTCAGGGTTACCAAAAAGTGCCTGTGCAAGCAAAACTTTAACCTTTTGACGGCCTTCAAGTTCACTCATTTGGCTATCATGTAGCGCCGGTTCAATTCCAAGGCCTTGAAGTAGTCTTGAAGCATCAGACTCAGACTCCCAACCGCCTAGCTCTGCATATTCTTCCTCGAGTTCAGCAGCACGAATTCCGTCCTCGTCGGTGAAGTCCTCTTTATTATATATATCGTCTTTTTCTTTACCGCAATCATAAAGTCTACGATTGCCCATTATGACAGTTTCCATAACTGAGAAATCGTCATACATATTTTGATCCTGCTTCAATACAGACATACGTAGTTTGGGGTCAATATGAACATGACCGCCGGTTGATTCAATTTCACCGGAAACAATCTTCAAAAATGTAGATTTTCCCGCTCCGTTTGCGCC
>CAYJLH010000069.1:0-11608 GCA_964370925.1 uncultured Oscillospiraceae bacterium
TTCTCTATGGTCTTGTTTTCATAATGAACTTCTGTGTCTGTAGTTACATCGTCTACAATTTGAACATCTTTTTTGTTCTTCTTTCTCTTCTTCTCAACTTTGACTTCATCTAACAAGATATAGCAAAGAAGAGGTACAAGTGTAATAGCAATTACAAGTGATGATAAAATCAAAAATGCGATTGTTAGGCAGAAATCATAGAAAATCATGCCTGCAATACCGCCAGCTAGACCCAAGGGCAAGAAAACGGCAACTGTTGTTAGAGTTGATGCAACAAGCGAAGTCGTAACCTCTTTCGTACCTTCAACACAAGCCTCAAATCTATTATAACCCATATTGTGATATCTGTAAATATTTTCGAGCACAACAATTGAGTTATCGACTATCATTCCGACACCCATTGCAATTCCGCCCAAGCTCATCATGTTAAGCGTGAGGTCAAATGTGCTCATAAGAACGAAAACAGTTAAGATACAAACAGGCATAGAAATTGCGATTGTCGCAGTAACGCTTAAGCGACGGAGGAATAAAAACGTGACTAATGCTGCTAGGACTACACCCAGTAGAATATTCTGAACAGCTGAATTTACAGCAAGATTTATGCTGTCGGCTGCCAAATATGGAGTTGTATAAACTATACCGGCATTTTTTTCTTGCAGTTCATTCATTGTCTCGACGACTGCATTAGAAACTTCAACCTCGTTTGCGCCCGATTGACGTGAAACCTGTAGCAAAACAGCCGCAGAGCCATCGACGTCCGCTAGTGACTCAGGGTCGGAAGCTTTGATATCTACATCTGCGATTTCAGAAAGTCGAACTTTTCCCCCTGTTTGCAGAGGAATTATTACGTCTCTTAACTCGTCGACACTTGTGAGCTTTGCATCTGTACTAACGGTTAAAGTTTGGCTTCCGTTATCCACTTCACCACCGGGTAGAATTAAGTTTTCTGCCTGTAGTATTTGTGAGATGTGTGTAACTGTAAGCCCTAAACCTTGAACTCTGGTTGTGTTCAGCTCAATTACAACTTCCTCTTCAACACCACCCATGATGTCAACAGTCGCAATTCCGTCAACACGTTCAAGCGTTGGGACAACTGTGTTTTCCGCTAGAGATTGAACCGCAGAGAGGTCATCTCCCACAAGTGCTATAGCCGCCGTCGGCATAAGCTCAGAAATGTTGATACTTATGATAGTTGGCTTGTTTGCACCCTCGGGAAGGCTAATTCTTTCAAACTGCTCTCGCATTTTCGAGGCAGCTATATCAAGGTCGGTGTCCTCAACGTATGAAACTTGGATTTGCGAAACGCTGTCTGAGGATGTTGACGTAATTGTGTCAACACCCGGAACAGTCATAATTGCGGACTCTAATGGCCTTGTAACTAGTTCCTCAATATCTTCGGGAGTTGCACCGCTATAGTAACAGTAGACAACTGCAATAGGAACTTCCATGTCGGGTAACATGGCAAGTTGTAGCTGTGAACTGAACACTAGACCGAAAATCGAGAGCATTATAGTCGCAAGCAGGGTCGTAACCCTGTGCTTTATACAAAATTTTGCAATACTCATATATTATTCTTCCTCTTCGGATGTGACAACACGGACAAGTTCTCCGTCAGTAAGGTAGTCTTGACCCACTGTTATAAGTTGGTCGCCAACCGTTAGACCACTTATAATCTCGGTCACACCTGAGCCAGTTAGTCCAGTAATGACTTCAATTTTTGTTGCTAAGCCACTTTTAACGATATAAACGTATTCTTTGTCATTTTCTGTTAGTACAGCTTCTGATGGAATTACTATTGCGTTTAAGGAAGTATTTGTCGGGAATGTTACATCAGCGAACATACCAGCGAGAAGTCCATCAACTTCTGAGGGAGCAGAAACGACAACTTCATAAAGGCGAGTTTGTGGGTTTGCTGTTCTCTCGACAGAAAGAATAGTTCCCGAGAAACTCTGGTCAATCGCACTTACTGTTACCAATGCATCACCACCAAGGTTTAGCTTTGGAACAAGTGCTTCTGATACAGAAACAGAAATTTCCATGCGCTCAGCGCCGTCTATAACCGCCAAAGGACCTTGACCTGTTGTAAATCCATTTTCTACGACAGAAAGTGAAACTATTGTTCCTGAAACAGGAGCGATTACATTTCCGTAACTATCTACGTTTTCCATAACCAGTGAAAGCTGTTCGACTGATGAGCGCGCGTTTTGCATACCTGCTTCAAGCTGAGAAAGCGTTGAAGTTCTTGTTGCACGGCTTGACATCAAAGTGAGCTCGGCAGCTTCAATTTCCATTTGTGAAGCAGCACCGATTTCATAAAGAGCTTTGAGATCGTTTAGATTTTTCTCATTTAAAGCAACTTGCTTGTCAAAAATTGCTTTTTGGTCTGAATAACTTTGAACTGTTGCATTATAGTTGATGTTTGAAGCGTTGTATGAAGCGATTGTTCCGTCCATGTCAAGCGTACAAATCACGTCACCGGCTGTTACTGTGTCGCCCGCTTCTGCATAAACATCAAGAACCTTTATATTTGCGCTAGAAAAAATTGAAGTTTCGCCTGTAGCAAGAACCTGACCCGAAACTTTGTTTTCAGAAGAAATATCGCCAGCAACAACAAATTCGGTTGTAACTGCGACGCCTGTTGGCTCGACTGTTTCCACAACATCCTCAGTTGTTCCACAAGCAGTGAGGGTGAAAATTGAAGCCGATAAAATTATTGCCGATAGTTTGCGTTTTATATTAGTATTCATTTCGTTCTCCCTTAATTAAGTTTTCCGTAATTAACAGCCCAATCGTAATTTTGATAAGCTGTGAAAAGGTCGATTTTTGCACTTGCAACTGCGTCTTGTGCTGTGCTCAACTCGTCTTTTGCGGCTAAAAGTGCGTTATCTGATAGTTGCCCTTGGCTGTGTTTAAGCTCTGCAACATCATAGTTTGATTGCTCGACCGCTAAAGTCGTGTATGAAGCACCTAAAACTTGGCGGAAATCTTTTACTTGGTTGAAAAGAGTTCTAAAACTTGCCTCGAAATTCTGAACAGATGAATTATAGGTGTATTTCGCACCCTCATATTGGTGTTTTGCAGAAATAAACATATAATCGTCTGAGTCATATTGGTCGTCGGCATCTTCAAATTTTTCTTCCGCATCTGTTAGTGTTCTTCCAGCGGCAAAAAGTTCATAGCTACGGCTTTTCGCTGTTGCTAAATCGTTGTCTACATTCATAGCCGCAAGTTGGGTTTCTGATATATCGGAAAGCGCAGTGAGGGTAACGCCCGAGTTCAAATCTGCGCCAGCAAAAAGTGCTAGTTGTGTTCTCGTGTTGTCGAGAGTTGATTCCATGGTCACAATATTGCTATATAAGGAAGTGCGACTTGCTTTTATTTCTTGCAAAGTTAAGGCAGAAATATGCCCAAGCTCGTAACGAAGTTCCATTTCGACTATGGTTCTGTCAAGCGCTTCAAGCCCTCTGTACATCGCATTTAAACCATTTTGGATTTCGATAATTGCAACATAGAGGCTCTCCCCTGCTTTGATTAATACATTTTGTGCATCTTGTAACTGTAATATTATAGAATTATTATCCTCTTGAAGTTTTCCTTCGCGTAGGTCATCATAAGTTGTACGCAAGCTATCATAGATGTTTTCCATGCTAGTTACTGAGTAGCTATCTACAGGTGAAATACTATTCATTGGGTTGTAATACACAGAAACTGAACCATCTGGATTTTCTGTAACTATAGGAATTTGAATATTGGGAATGGTCGAAACCTGCCAAAGAGCTGTAGAAATATCATTTAACTGGTCACGCAAATCGTCTTCCATTTCCTCATAGTCCATGACATTAAGTGCGTTGATATTTTCTTGTAGTGACAAAACTGTATAATTACTTTGGCGAATACGATTTTCAAGGTTTCCGAAAGAAACAGTTCCGATTGCGTCGGGGGTATATTCTGTAATCTGAGTATCAGGCACTTCAAGTACATCGGGTACTACAGGCTCTGTTGATACCTCAGGGCTTTCCGTAATTTCCGGAGTTTCGGTTTCGGGTGCTGTGCTCTCTTCCGGATTTGCAGATTCCTCGGGAGCTGTGGAGCTTTCCGGTACAGGGCTTTCTTCCTCGCTTACGACAACAGTTTCGACTATCGGTTCAGGTGAGCCGACAGTTATAGTTTCTATTTCAGGTGAATTTGAATTACTTTCATTTGGTGCGGCTATAACTGTTGCAGTCATGGCGGTTAATAAGGTTGTCGCCGACAAAACTAACAGCACAGATTTTTTACTCTTCATTCTTTCCTCCTAGTTGCTCCGTCTGATTTGCATTTAAACATCCGTATTTAAGAATTTCTATTGATGCTTTTAATCCGACTCTATATGTTTCAATTTTCTCAGGTTCAAATATTGTACATATTATAGATGTACTTATAGTCATTACAATCATACCTAACACTGTATGCATATATTTATCTGAACTATCCTTAATATCGTTTATGCACAGCTGTCCATCATCTGGCGAATGAAAAACGAACCAAGGGCGCATAAAATCTAAAAAACCCATATCAGGGTTTGCTTTTAATATCTTAAGATATTTTGTCAAGAAATCATCTTCTTCATTACAATTTTCAAAAAATAAATCAAAAAATAAACATGACGCATCAAAAATATCACCGTTTGAATTTTCTAAACAGACATTAAAAAGGCTTTGCAACCTAACTTTAACCTCATCAAGAAGATATTCAAACAAGTCACTTTTATCCGTAAAATACTGATAAAAACTGCCACGTGAAATTTCTGCGTTTGCTATTATTTTATTAATTGAGGCATCAGAAAATTTAACTTGCATAAATTCTTCTCGCGAAGCATTCAGAAGCCTCTCGCGTTTGTTGTCAGGAAGTCTGAAAAAAGTTTGACTTGGCATTAATTTTATAAGCTCCTTTCCAGAAAATGCTACAAAATGACAGACTGTCACAATTATATTTTTATTATAAGTTCTATGTGACAAGTTGTCAATATTTTAAATATGAATTTTTTATGAAGATGAAATTAATAGCATATTAAACAAATTGAGTTTAAAAAAGAGTTAATTTTTGTCTTTGTTTATTCCAAAAAGTGTGATATAATTTTGAGTGAATTTTATTTCTCGAAAATGAAAGAGGGTTATTGGATTGAGCGTGTTTTACATCGCCTTTGAAGCAGTGCTTCCACTGTGTATTTTGATGGCAATTGGATATTTTATAAGGCGTGTAGGTATTTGTGACCAAGCTTTTTTCAGGCAACTTAGTGCCCTATGTTTTAAAGTACTCTTCCCTATGCTCGTGTTTAATAGCATTGTTATGAGTGATATAAATGAGATTTTTTCTCCTGAATTATCTATTTTTACAGCGGTTTGTATTTTAGTGGAGGTTGTTTTATCTATATCATTTGCAAAAAAGGTCGAAACCGACGATAGGCGCAGAGGTGTTTTGGCTCAGGCTTTATTTAGGTCAAACTTCGTCCTTTTCGGTTTACCTATTTCGTATTCACTTTTCGGTGATGAGGGGCTTGCTGTAACTGCGGTTCTTATTGCGGTTATTATACCACTCTATAATATACTTGCAGTCCTCACTTTGGAGTATTTTTCCGACAGAAAAGCAAATTACAAGGCATGCATAAAAGCCATAGTTTCAAATCCGATTATCATAGCTTCTATTGTTTCATTTATTTTTATTGGATTTGACCTCGAACTAACCCCAATATTAAGCGAGGTGGTTTCGGATGTCGCTAGCGCTTCAACAACTATTACGCTTATATCTCTCGGTGGAATATTCGAATTTTCAAAGCTTAGGCCTAATGCCAAAGCTTTAACAATTGCAGTCATTGGAAGACTTCTCGTAGTGCCTCTTATTTTTATAACAGTCAGTATTTTTTTCGGTTTCAGAAATGCCGAACTTCTTACCTTAATGGTTGTTTTTGCTAGTCCGACAGCAACTACTACTTATATGCTCGCTCAAAATTCGGGCGCAGACTCGACACTTGCCTCACAAATCATAGGCATAACATCCGCTTTTTCGGTCTTTTCCATATTCTTATGGATTTCAACCCTCAAAATGTTTGAGTTTATGTAAAAAACAAGCCAAAATCTTATGATTTTGGCTTGTTTTTTATTTATTTTGGGAATAAGTCATATAATAATTATGCTCTCTCTCATAATTAAGAGTCGAAGCACCCATATGTCCGGGGTAGACTTCGAAGGCACCTTCCAAATTTGCAAGTTTTTTCAAAGAGCGCATAAGCGTATCCATATCTCCACCGGGGAGGTCAGTTCTTCCGCAAGAATCACGGAAAAGCGTATCCCCTGTGAAAAGTGCATTTTCGCATTTTAATACAACACTGCCGGGAGAATGGCCGGGAGTTTCGTACACATGGAATTCTAAATTTCCAACTTTCATCACAGCACCCTCAGAATATAAAATCGAGCCATCGGGTGGAGAGAAGCAAAATTGTGCATTTTCAAATTGAACTCTTGTATCCAAATCATGTATACAAACCGTCGCACCTGTCTCCTCCGCTAAGGCATTTGTTGCCATAGTGTGGTCGAAATGTCCATGAGTTATAAAAATGTACTTACATTTAAGCTTATTACTCTCTAAATAATCCATAATCGTGTTGACTTCATCGCCTGGGTCGATGACAGCGCAATCAAGCGTAGTTTCATCCATAACAACATAGCAATTTGTACCTAGTTGTCCAACTTCAAGTGTTTTAATTAGCATTTGCTCGTCCTCCTATAAAACATCTGTATCCAAAATTATTGTAACCGGTCCATCATTCACTGAATGGACTTTCATATCAGCACCAAATTTCCCTGTTTCAACCAAAATTCCCTCTGCTCTACATTTTTCAATAACCCGCTCATAGAGTGGTATTGCCGTATCGGGTCTAGCCGCCCCTGTAAATCCCGGTCTGCGAGATTTACAGTCAGCGTATAGTGTGAACTGTGAAATTAATAGTATAGAAGCTTCCGCATCTTTTGGGGCAATGTTCATTTTTCAGTTTCCGTCCTCAAAAATGCGCTTTTTGCAAATTTTATCCGCAAATTTGTCCGCTTCTTTTTCAGTGTCACTGGTGTGAATTCCAAGTAATACTAAAAATCCTTTGTCAATTTTTCCTGTAACTTCGCCATCAATGACAACTGACGCCTCTGTTACTCGTGTTAATACAGCCCTCATATCTTAATCCTTAAAATCTATATTTTTTGATGGTCTTCCTATACGTGCTACCTCAGTAACTCCACCAATTCCAGAAATTCGGTTGATAATATTTCTAACTTCTGCTTTGCTCTCAACTTCAACAGTGACAGTTGCAACAGAAAGTTTTTCTGAAAGTATATCTTTTGCAGACAAGCTATGAACTTTTGCATTTAAGGAGTTTAATGCAGTTGCAATATCCATCAAAAATCCTTGTTTTTGCTCTGCTACAATTTTGACACTACAGAAATATTTGTCCTTAGAAGTATCATCAGCCCAACATACCTTAATCCAGCGGTCGTCATCATCTGTGTTTATATAGTTAGCACATTCCTTGCAGTGTACAGAAACTCCGTTTCCTCTCGTGATAAATCCAGTGACTTCATCCCCAGGGATTGGTGTACAACATTTAGCAAACTTTATCAAGCAGTTGTCAAGTCCTTCGACTAAAATCCCTCTTACAGGTTTTGTTGCCCTAGCACTTTTTTGTCTGCGGTCTGCCTGTTCATTAATTTTATCGAGAACAGTTTTATGCGATGAATGAACAGTTTTTATCAAATCATCACGCATACGATTAACTGCTCTGGTTGCAGTAATTCCACCGTAACCAATAGCGGCATACATATCGTCAATATTCGTAAAGCTGAGCTTTTTTAGATTTGACTGTAATGTATCGAGCTCCAAAACAGATACCAGTGCAAGGCCGTGGAATTTTAATTCCGATTCAAACATGCTCTTTCCGTGCGCAATGTTTTCTTCACGCTTTTCTTTTTTAAACCACTGCTTGATTTTTGTTCTTGCAGTACCGCTTTTTGCAATCTTAAGCCAATCACGGCTTGGTCCTGTGCTGTTTTTTGCAGTGATAATGTCAACTATATCGCCATTTTGCAAGGTGTGGCTTATAGTCGCAATTCTTCCGTTGACTTTCGCTCCAACCATCCTATTTCCGACAGCTGAGTGGATATTATACGCAAAATCTATAGGCGTTGCACCTGCTGGGAGGTTAATAACATCGCCCTTAGGTGAAAAGACGAAAACTTCGTCGGCAAACATGTCAACCTTAAGGTCTTGGAAAAAGTCCTGTGCTTCAGACTCCTGTTGATTTTCAAGAAGTCTGCGAACCCAAGCAAACCTCTCCTCGTCACCGCTTTTAACGCCTTGTTTTCCGCTTTTATATTTCCAGTGTGCAGCAACACCATATTCAGATGTATAGTGCATGTCCCATGTCCTAATCTGAACTTCGAAGGGTATGCCCTCATTGCCGATAACTGTTGTGTGTATGCTCTGATATCCATTTGGCTTTGGAGTTGATATATAATCCTTAAACCTACCGGGTACAGGATTGAACATATCGTGGATTATTCCAAATACATTATAACAATCTTGCATATCATCAAGAATTACTCGCAAAGCACACAAGTCAAAAATTTCACTTAAATCGAGGTTTTGTGTGTACATCTTACGATAAATACTATATAAATGCTTAATTCGGCTGTTTATACTGGCTTTTATGCCGATTTCTGCAAGTCGAGCATTAATTTTCTCTTCCATATTGCCCATAAAAGCTTCAAGTTTTACTCTTTTGCTTTCAAGAGCCGTTGTAATTTCATTGTAGCCGATAGGGTCAAGATAAATCAGGGATAAGTCCTCAAGCTCCCATTTAACTCTCTGCATACCAAGCCTGTGGGCAATTGGCGCATAGATTTGCATTGTTTCTCGTGACTTGCTGCGTTGCTTTGCAGGACTTTGATACTCCATAGTACGCATATTATGAAGTCTATCTGCAATTTTGATTAGTATAACACGGATATCTTTGCTCATAGCCATGAGCATTTTTCTCATGTTTTCCATTTGCTCGTCTTCTTTACTTGTGTATTGAACACGAGTTAGTTTTGTAACACCGTCGACTATATTCGCAACTTCTGTTCCGAATTGTTTTTCAACGTCCTCGAAATCAAGGCTTGTGTCCTCAATGCAGTCGTGCAAAAGCGCAGCCACAATAGAGTCCTCGTCAAGACCCATTTCGACTGCTATTTGTGCCGCTGCAATTGCGTGCGTAACATACGGTGAGCCATCTTTTCTAAGTTGTCCGCTATGTGCTCTCTCCGCACAGTCAAAAGCCGCATGAATTCTTCCTAAATCTGCTAATGGATTTTGTGCTAAAACTGCCGATTTTAATTCGTCATACATTTCTATCAATAGCCTGTCTGTCACAGCGTTTATCCCCCTCTTGATTAACTACGTTCCCGCACACTCTGCCAGTCTGTTAAAGTACTGCGAAGAGAAAAGGTTTGCTTTCTCACCAGTATGCATTTGAGTTACGGTTATGTAATCATCGTCATATTTTATCTTTATAAGTCCTGTTTCTTCAAAAACTGCCATGCATGCAAATAATTTTGGTGCATGACCGCCGATTTTCTCCAGAGAATTGAATATATTTTTTATATTACCTGTTAATTTTCCGTCCTGCGCTTCCAGTCCTCGCCATAAGGTTGCAAAGTCACGGCGCTCAGGGTATATTTCAGGCGCTTCGCCATACTGAGGAAGCTTTCCCTGTAAAACTCTACGACAGAGTGGTAATGGGTCGTGCTTTCTCACATCGCTTAAAACAAGTTGCACCGAAATTCTTGAGCGAAACTCGTTAATTTGCGGATTGAATGCTATGTCAATAAAATCACCTTTTTTTAAACCAAGCTCTTCAGCACTGTGAGAAAAATATACACATTCAAGTGTTACACCACGTTTTTTTACAGAGAGCTTTAAGTGTTTTCCTCCACCCATGGGAATAATATTTTCAAGCGTTGCCGCTAAAATACACATACGTGGTCTTGGGTTTCCGTTTCCGCACGGCTCAAGTAAGTCGAGCGAGCGTACTCCGTCTACCGATAATAGTTCCGGATTATCTATGCGTAAATCTATATTTAAGACAGCTAACTCTGTCGGTGGATGATTTTCAAAATAATTGGCAAATGCTAATTTAAAAGGTTCTATATTTTTCTTTGATATGCTAAGTCCTGCCGCTAAAGCATGTCCGCCATAACCGTCTAAATATTCTGAGCAAGCGTTTAAAGCATCAAAAATATTAAAGCCAACACAACTTCTGCAAGAGCCTTTTCCTTTTTCTCCGTCAAGTGAAATCATAACGGTTGGAGCAAGATAGTTCTCTGAAATTCTTGAAGCTACAATTCCGACTACTCCTTGATGCCAATTTTCAGCCGCAAGGACAACCGCTTCACCTTTTTTCTTATCTGCAATAGCTTCCTGTGCTTCGACCCAGATATCCTGTTCTATTTTTCTGCGTTTTTCATTGAGAGAACAGAGCTCTTTTGCCATTTCCTTGGCTCTCTCCTCATCTATTTCCATAAGGAGATTTGCAGCTTTATAGGCGCATCCAAGTCTACCGGCTGCGTTTAATCTCGGTGCAATGACAAATCCTATAGTGGTTGACGTGATACGAGAATTATTTGCGGAAGCTTCGTTTAATAAAGCCGACAAACCAATTCTTGGTTTTCTTGAAATTTTTTCAAGTCCATACTTTACTATAGTGCGATTTTCACCCACCAAAGGCATAACATCCGCAACTGTTCCAACTGCGACAAGGTCTGAATACTCTTCAAGCATTTGCTCGCTGTCACCATGTAAGGCGCATACAAGCTTGAAAGCTACTCCAACGCCTGCCAACATATGCAAACTACTGTCTACTTCACGTTTAGGGTTAATCACTGCAATAGCATTAGGAAGTGTCTCACGACATTCATGGTGGTCTGATATTATCATATCAACACCAAGTGTCGCCGCAAACTCAGTTTCAACATGCCCTGTTATGCCACAGTCGACAGTTATGATTAAGCTGACACCCATGCCCGCAAGTTTTTCGACAGCATTGCAGTTTAGTCCATAACCTTCAGAAATTCGGTCGGGTATGTATGGAAAGCAATTAATATTTAAGTGTCTTTTTAAATAGTCTGACATTAGACAAGCTGAGGTTATTCCGTCAACATCGTAGTCACCAAAAACCGCAACATTTTCATTATTAATAGCTGCAAGTTTAATCCTGTTAACCGCTTTGTCAACATCACTTAAAATGTAGGGGTCTGAAAGTAAGTCTTTTCCATCCAGAAAGCCACTTACTTCTCCTCTCTCGGAAAAGCCACGTCCTTGCAGTACAGCCGAAAGCAAGGGAGAAAGTCCAAGATTTAAAAGCTCATTGGGAAGATCTGTTTTGCCTTTAGGTATAATCCAATTTACGTTATGATTCATGATGAGTAATTCCAAACTTAATTATGTATAATGTGTTAAATTTTATTGTACCCCAATTGGACAGTATTTGCAATGATTAAATTAGATAAAAGTTAATTTATACAAATATATTAAAAAAATGTAAATA
>CAYJLH010000070.1:0-11362 GCA_964370925.1 uncultured Oscillospiraceae bacterium
TACCTTATGGTTCTATTATACCATAAAGTAGGTGCTTTTGTCTTCAGGCTGAAAGAGGCTGTCTTTGGCAGCCTCTTAGTTTTTTTGTTTAGGTAGTTTTGATTTTAAAATTCTCATTTGAGAATTTTTTAAAAAGAGTTTCGACCTTGCGAGGTCGACCAACTTACTCAGTTGGATTGAGCCAGATTTTAAAAATCTGGACAAATATTTTGGGGATAGGGGTAATGTTTTGGTGTGCATATTTAGAGCTAGTGAATTAAAAGCTCTGGATTATAAGCAACTTTACGCCCTGGACATTCCTCTTTTGTACAGTAAGCACAGTTCACATATTCCTTATCGGAAGGGAAGAGAATTCCCGAAACTGACTTGGTTGGTGTCATGAGCATACTTTTTTGTAATACTATTCCTGTATCTTCTGTAACATTTTCGAGTAATTTAAACAGTCCGACTTGTTGAAAAATTGGCCAAACATCAGCATTTCCCGAACCGGGGTTCATAGTTGATGTTTTTTCAATTTTGTATTTCTCTTTTATAATACCAATAAATTGGTTGCGTGCATTGTATAAAATCATCTCTTTAATTGTATCAAGCCACATTTGAGACATATAATCATCCTCTTGATGTGACCATTCGTCAACCTCTGTGCCACAAGTTAAAGCATATGCGAAAACTCGGTGAAGACCTTCGAGGTTCTTTGTCATGATTTCGCTACTGAATTTCTCACCGTTAATAATAACATCGTTGCCCGAAATTTCGTCAATGAAACATTCCTTATAAACTGCTTTTGGTTTTGCAATTTTTATTGCTTTCTCAAACAGCTCAAATACATCTTCCTCGTAGTCTTTTCCCTCTAATTTGAGTTTTCTTTTAACTTCGTCAAATGTAAGAGTAACTTCCAAATTCAGTACAAAACGTGCCATAATAATTCAGCCTTTCATTTATTACTTTAGATATTGAGAAATTGCTTTATTTAATTCCTTAACTGCCTCAATATCGCCATGCGAAACAGCGTCGACTAGGCAGTGTTCTATGTGGCTTTGAAGAATGAGCAGACCTGTGTTGTTTATAGCCGATCTAACGGCTGAGAGTTGAACTAGGACCTCAGAGCAGTCTTTTCCATTTTCAACCATTCTTTTGACACTCTCAAGGTGTCCAATGGCTCTGGATAGTCTGTTGACAACGGCTTTTGTCTCCTCAGGGGAATGGACATGACCGTGTTCACCGTGGTGGTGATGATGGTTATGATGGTGATGATCGTCGTCACCGTGGCTGTGGTTTTCTGTTAGATAATCATGCATAATTTATTTTCCTATTTAAAAACAGCCTCCGATAAATCGGAGGCTGTAGTGGTATTTGAAATATTAGGAAGCAAGTTCCTTAGCTTTGTTAGCAGCTGAACCAGCATCAGGTGTGAAAGCATCAGCACCGATTTCTGCAGCGAATTCAGGAGTGATGGGCGCTCCGCCAACCATCATCTTAACTTGGCTGTCAAGACCAGCTTCTTTAATAGCAGCAACTGTGTCTTTCATAGCTTGCATTGTTGTTGTAAGTAGAGCTGAGATACCAACAACTTTGCATTCTGGGTTAGCTTTTATAGCTTCAACAAATTTTGCGGGAGGTACATCAACGCCAAGGTCGATGATTTCGAAACCAGCACTCTCAACCATAAGAGCAACAAGGTTTTTACCGATATCATGAAGGTCGCCTTCAACTGTACCAATGATGTATTTGCCGTAGCTGTTTGTGTCAGTTCCGCCTAGTAGAGGCTTAAGAACAGAAACACCCTTTTTCATTGTAAGAGCAGCAACTAGCATTTCAGGAACAAAGATTTCGTTTCTTTGGAATTTTTCACCAACGACATCCATTGTGCCGATCATAGCGTCAAGTAGTTCTTGAGCTGATGCGCCACCGTCAAGAGTTTCTTGTACGATGCCTTCGATTTTCTTAAGTTTACCTGTAATAATAGCTTGTGTTACGTTTTCAATCATTGTAATTCTCCTCCTAATTTTGTAGCTTTGAACTCTGCCCTGAGCTCATAAGCTATTTGCTTGTGCTCCTATACAATACAACATCATATCGTTAAGTGCAAGCGTTTTTTACTATTTTTACCTCAAAAAAGTACATGAAATATTTAACTTTGTAAGATGTTACAATGGATAAAAATGCACTTAATGTGTAATATTCACATTTTTTTTCGGTAAAATTATTGCTTTTGAATAAGTTCATGTTTTTTGTACTAAGCCAAAAAAATTTTTTGCTTAAAACTATAAAATGTATCTTAATATTATATGATTTACATAATATTTTTTATTTAAGAGAATTTCAAGAACTATTGCATTAGTGTATCAGATGTGATATTATGACTAAAATAGTGTTTTTAAACTTGCTTTAAATAGTACAATATTATTAACAATAAAAAATATCCTATATTATAATAGTATGGAGGTAATTAATGGAATACGAATTTATTAGAGAAATCTTCAATAGTTGCTCTGGTAACCTAATGCGTGATGTATTTGTCGAGGAATTGAGCATAATAAACACAGACGAGTTCACAAAGAAATACTTAGTTGGTGAAAGCGTTGAAGTAGAGAAGCTAACAAAAGATGATGGCACAATAATATACGATGTCTTAAAAGACGGTTTGCGAGAAAGATTGTCATTTACCCCCATTTAATTACAATATATGGTTGCGAGTTTAAATTATATCGTGTTTTATTGTATAATATTACAATAATTCAAGTATCTGGATTTAAAACTGTTTATTAAGTATAATTTAAAGAGCTAAATTTCGTTATTTTTTTCACAAAACTTTTGACAAATCCATTGACATACGCAATTATTGTTGATAAAATACTATTAATCGATATAATATTAACAATAGCTTACCGACAAATAAGCTTTGTACGATATTACAAGACGCATAAAGTTACAAAGTTTGATAGAATATTTATTCTATTGTAACATTGTACAATGGTATATGGAGAATAATTATGGCTTATACAATTGCTGTCGCTGGAAAAGGCGGCACAGGAAAAACAACATTAACAGGTCTTTTAATAGACTATTTATGTAAGAGCGGTCATGCGCCAATTTTAGCTGTTGACGCTGACGCAAACGCAAACTTAAATGAAGTTTTGGGTGTTGAAGTAGACACAACTCTCGGAGATATCCGTGAAGATGTCGCTACATCTGATATGGCTGTTAATGGCCCTATCCCTCCAAACATGACAAAACAAGATTATCTCAATTTTAAAATGACCTCTGCGATGATTGAAGAGGACGACTATGACATGATTGTTATGGGACGTACTCAAGGCAAGGGGTGCTATTGCTATGTAAACGGACTTTTGCAGTCACAACTACAAAAAGTTGCGACGCAGTATAAATATTTGGTAGTTGACAACGAAGCGGGTATGGAACATATAAGTCGTGGACTTCTTCCTAAGGTTGATGTGCTTCTTCTTATATCCGACTGTTCACGCAGAGGTGTTCAAGCAGCTGGTAGAATTGCTGAACTAGTTAAAGAACTTAATCTAAAGCCTTCTATAATGAAACTCATCATTAATCGTGCTCCTAACGGTGTTGTTAATGAGGGCACTATGGAAGAAGTTAGAAAACAAGGTCTTGAACTTTTAGGAGTTGTACCGCAGGACGAAAATGTTTACGAATATGATTGTCTTGGAAAACCAACAGTTACACTGCCCGGAGATGCCGGGGCAAGAGCCGCTTTTGAGGGCTTCATTAAAGAAGTTCTTAAATAACACATTGTAAACTTTATCCATCGGGTATTATGGAAAGGGGAAAAAGAAGACTAATGGATCTGAAAAAACTCACTACAATCGAGGAGATGGAGGCTGCAACTAACAGACTTCTCGAAACCGCCGCTCAGCTCGGCGCTGACACTTGGCAACAACGTGTCAAAAATCAGACTCCGCATTGCCGCTTTGGTGAAGAAGGTACATGTTGTAAGATTTGCTCCATGGGACCTTGCCGTATCACACCAAAAGCACCCAGAGGTATCTGCGGTTGCGACGTTCATGGTATCGTCGGCAGAAACTACGTTCGCTTCACAGCGGGCGGCGCAGCTTCTCACTCCGACCACGGACGTGAAATCTGCCACACACTTCATGAAGCTCGTGAAGGCGGAAACTACACAGTTAAAGACCCTGAGAAACTACTACGCATCGCAAAAGAATGGGACATCTCAACAGAAGGAAAAGATATCCATGCTCTTGCACATGAAGTTGCCGAAGTCGGTCTACTTGAATATGGTAAACCATTCGGAACACAACGTTTCCTAAAGCGTGCTCCACAAGAGCGCCAAGACATGTGGGAGCGCGAAGAACTAGCTCCACGTGCTATCGACCGTGAAGTTTCTCAATCACTTCACATGACTCACATGGGTAACTCTTCACTTCCTGATGCTCTTGTACGTCAAGCTTTGCGTACAGGTATGTCTGATGGTTGGGGTGGCTCAATGATGGGTACAGAGTTCTCCGATATTCTTTTCGGAACTCCAAAGCCTGTTGACACAGAAGCAAACCTTGGTGTTATGGATGAAGAGCAAGTTAATATCATCATCCACGGACATAACCCATCACTATCAGAAATGATCATTCAATACTCAGCTGACCCAGAACTTCTTGCACTTGCAAGAGAGCAAGGTGCTAAAGGCATCAACGTAGCTGGTGTTTGCTGTACTTCAAACGAAGTTACAATGCGTCACGGTATTCCAATGGCTGGTAACTACCTACAACAAGAAAATGTTGTTCTAACTGGTGTTTGCGAAGCTATTGTTGTTGACGTTCAATGTATCTTCCCAGCGCTTGGTCCACTAACTAAGTGCTTCCACACAAAATTCATCACAACTTCACCAATCGCTCGTATGCCAGAGTCTGACTACATTGAATTCAATGTTGAAACAGCTGGTGATGACGCTAAGCGTATTATCCGTGAAGCAGTTATGAACTTCAAAAACAGAAATAAGGATATCATCCATATTCCTGACATGAAGCATAAAGCTACTGTTGGTTACTCACTAGAGGCTATCAAAACTTGCCTTGACGGCGTAACAAACAGCCACGTAGACAAGAGACAAACTCTTGAGCCACTACGTGACGTTCTAAAAGCTGGTGTTCTTCGTGGTGCGGTTGCTATGGTTGGTTGTAACAACCCCAAAGTTCGCCCTGACTCAGCTCACGTTGGTCTAATGAAAAAACTAATCGCTAACGACGTTATCCTTGTTGTTTCCGGTTGCGCAGCTCAAGCGGCGGCTAAAGTCGGACTAATGGATAAAGAAGCTAGATCACTTTGCGGTGAAGGTCTAAAACGTGTTTGCGAACTCGTTGATATTCCTCCTGTACTACATATGGGTGCTTGCGTTGACATCTCTCGTATGATGATTCTTGTTTCTGACCTTGCTATGGACTGGGGAATTGACATTCCACAACTTCCAGTTGTTGGTTGTGCTCCAGAGTGGATGAGTGAAAAAGCTGTTGCTATCGGTAACTATGTTATCACAACAGGTATTGACACTTACCTTGGTGTTGATCCTTTCACAAAGGGTTCAAGCGAAATGACAAACATTCTACAAGGTTCAATTAAAGACGTTGTCGGCGCTAACTTCACAGTTGAGCACGATATCGAGAAGCTAGGCGATCTTATGATCGAAGCTATCGAAGAGAAACGTAAGGCTTTGGATATCTAATATACTTATATAATAAAGAGGTTTTAACTTATGAAAGTTGCAATAACAGGAAAAGGCGGAGTGGGAAAAACCACATTTGCCTCGACATTAGCCCGCATGTATGCCGCAGAGGGACGAGTTGTACTCGCTGCCGATGTAGACCCCGATGCAAATTTGGGTTTGGCTCTGGGCTTTTCGGAGGAAGAGGTTAATTCTATAGTGCCTATTTCTAAAATGCGTGACTTGGTTGAAGAACGCACAGGCGCAAACAGCGCTAATACGTTTTTCAAGTTAAACCCTCAAGTAAGCGATATACCTGACACTTACTCAAAAGATATTAACGGAGTTAAACTTTTGGTCATGGGTACTGTTGAAACCGGCGGACATGGTTGCGTTTGCCCTGAGCACACTATGCTGAAATCCATTCTATCAAGCCTCGTTTTGAGAAAAGATGATGTTGTTATTATGGATATGGAAGCAGGCCTTGAACATTTAGGTCGTGGAACTGCTCAGATGATGGAACAATTCATCGTAGTAATCGAACCTGGTGCCAGAAGTATACAAACCTATGCCAAAGTTAAAGAACTTGCCGCTGATTTGGGTGTTAAAAAAGTTAGGGTTGTCGCAAATAAAGTCAGGGATGAAAAGGACGAAGAATTTATTCGTTCAAGAATTCCCGAAGAAGACCTATTAGGTTTTATCCACTATAGCACAGATGTAATCTCCGCTGACAGAGGTGGCTTGTCTCCTTATGACATGAGCCCCGCCACAGTGGAAGAAATAAGAAATATTAAACAACGCATGGAAATTTAATGAAAGGAATGTTCTAATTAAATGGTTTTTTTTGACAGAATATTCAGAGGCTCCGATGAGATGTTCGCTAAAGCTGAACAGGAGCTAAGTGCTGTTATTGCTGAACTTGGCGAAAGTGCTGAAGTTCGTTTCCCTGATACAGCTTACCACCTATCTTGTGTATACTCTTTCCTAGGTGAAAAAGTTACAACTCTTGGTGAGCTAAATGCCGCTATGGCAAAAGTTAAAGCTCTTATGATTTCAAACGAAGACAGCACACCAACTGGTGCTATCTTCTCAAGAGGTATCGGAACTGCTATCTCTGCTGAAATCATCGAAGCATGTAAATATGCTCGCACACAAACTCCTTACGAGGGAACTATCTACACAGGTCACCTCAGCGATGCTGAAGTTCGTGAACTTGGTGTTCCTCTTGTTACAGGCGATATCCCTGGTTTCGTCGTTATCATCGACGCAGCTCCTTCTGATGAAGAAGCAGTTGAACTAATCAAAGGTTATCAAAGCCGTGGTATCTTCGTATTCCTACTAGGTGAAATCATTGAGCAAGCAAACCGTATGGGTATGAGCATGGGCTTCCCAGTTCGTGTTGTTCCTGTTGGACCTGACATCTGGGGTGTTGGACACATCATTTCTGTTGTTAACCGTGCTGCTATGATTTTCGGTAACGTACAACCTGGTGACTACGATGGATTTAACCACTACAGCTTCCACCGTATCCGCGCTTTTGTTAACGCTTTTGCTCCTGTCCGTGACATCACTGTTGCTTGCGGTGCCGGCGCTATCAAAATGGGCTTCCCAGTTATTACTAACGATGATGATAACATTGCTCCAATTCCAAAGAGCCTTATCATCAATAAAGATGTCAGTGACTGGATCGAGACTTCACTTGAAGCTCGTGACATCAAAATCAAAGTCACAAACATCGATATTCCTGTTGCTTTCTCAACAGCTTTCGAAGGCGAAATCATTCGCCGTGGCGACACTCAAATCGAAATCGACGGTTCACGTCTTGACTGCTTTGAGCTTTGCCAAACTAAGAATGCTGACGAAATCACAGACCACGAAATCATCCTTGAAGGACCTGATTTCGACGAATTCGAACCCGGCACAAAAATCTGCATGGGTATCACAGTTGAAGTTACAGGTAAAGCTATGCAAACAGACTTTGAGCCTGTTATCGAGCGTAAATTCCATAACTTCCTTAACTGTGTTGAGGGTCTAATGCATACAGGTCAACGTGATATGATCCGTATCCGTGTAAGCAAAGACGCTTTCGCAGCAGGCTTTAGAGCTCGTCACATCGGTGAAGTATTCTATGCTAAAGTTAAGAGCGAATACGACGCAGTTGTTGACAAGTGCCAAGTTAGAATTTGCACAATTCCTGAGCAACTAAAAGACCTACGTGCAAACTGCAACGCAGTTTATGACAAACGTGACGAAAGACTAAGATCACTAACTGACGAGAGTGTTGATGTATTCTACAGCTGCACACTTTGCCAAAGCTTCTCACCTTCACACGTTTGCGTTGTAACACCAGAGCGTCTTGGTCTTTGTGGTGCGGTTTCATGGCTAGATGCTAAAGCTACTAAAGAGCTTGACCCAGAAGGTCCTTGCCAAGTTATCACAAAAGAAAAGACTGTTGACCCTGAAATTGGTATCTGGGAAGACGTTAACGAAGCTGTTGTTATGTACAGCCACGGTGCTCTTGAGCAAGTTACTCTATACTCAATCATGGTTGACCCAATGACATCATGCGGTTGCTTTGAGTGTATCTGCGGTATCGAGCCTGCTTCAAACGGTGTTGCTATTGTTCACCGTGAGCACACAGGTGTCACACCTATCGGTATGACATTCTCCGAGCTTGCTTCTATGACCGGTGGTGGTGTTCAAACACCTGGATTCATGGGTCATGGTAAGAACTTCATCGGTTCTAAGAAATTCATGAAAGCTGAAGGCGGTCTTGCTCGTATCGTTTGGATGCCAGCTGCTCTTAAAGAGACGGTTCGCGAAAAACTAAACCTAGCTGCTAAAGAGCTTTACGATATTGATGATTTCACAGACATGATTGCTGATGAAACAATCACAGAGGATGCTGAAGGTCTACTAAACTTCCTCACAGAGAAAAATCACCCAGTATTGGGTCTAGAACCCCTTATGTAATTATTAAATATTGCTCTGACTCTTAATCGAGTCAGAGCAATTAACGGGCAGGGGATGGGCTTTTTTGTGTGAAAAAAAGAAATCTGTTGAGCATAAACAACCACTGTCCGCTCCGCCTCATATTATATGGGTCGGGGCTTTAGGCGAGTTTAACTCACAAATAAAATGAGTTGAATTTATATTAAATTGTTAGCACCATTCATTAACATTTTTAGGAGGGCACTAATATGGCGTTCAAACGCAATCCCCAAACTTTCACTTCATCTACTACAACTGTTGTAATAGGTACAGGTGACACAGCTATCACACTTGGTGGCGAAAATGTTCTTCCCCTATACAGTTTCGATGCAGCAATCGAAAACAAACCTGTTGTAGGAATCGAAATCTGCGATACAGGTTATGACAAAAACTACCCTGGAATCTGCGAATTCTATGCTGGCTGCGAAACAATGGCTGACATAGCTAAAAAAGCTGAATCTGCTCCGGGCGCAAGCTTTGTAGCTATCTCTCTAAAAAGCGCAGACCCCAACGGCGACGATTTGTCTGTTGAAAAATGCGTTGAAATCGTTACAGAAGTTGCTGGCGCAATTTCTAAGCCTCTTGTAGTATGTGGTTGCTCAAACCCAGACAAAGATGCTAAAATCTTTGATAAAGTTGCTGCAGTTCTTGAGGGCAAAAATGCTCTTATCCTTGCTGCAACAGAAGACAACTACAAAAATGTAGCTGCTTCTGCTGGTCTTGCTTATGCACAAAAAATCGGCGCTGAATCAGCTGTTGATATCAACCTTGCAAAACAACTTAACGTTCTTATCGGCCAAATGGGCATAAAGAGCGAAGGCGTTGTTATGAACGTAGGTAGTGCTGCTGCTGGTTATGGTTACGAGTATGTTGCATCAACAATGGATAGAGTTAAAGCTGCTGCGCTTCAACAAAATGACGCAGTTCTACAAAACCCAATGATCTCAACAATTTCTGCTGATACATACGCAGTTAAAGAGTCAATGGCTTCTGAAGAAGATATGCCAGCATGGGGTAGCCAAGAAAAACGTGCTATCAACATGGAAGTTGCAACAGCAACTGCTTGCCTAGCTTCTGGCTCAAATGCTCTAATTCTAAGACATCCAGTTTCTGTCGCAACAATGGATAAGCTCATTAAAGAGCTTGTATAAGGGAGGAAGTAAATACTATGGCACTTAAAGGACTTGACATTTTTAAACTAACACCCAAAACAAACTGTAAAGAATGCGGATGCCCAACTTGCATGGCATTCGGCATGAAAGTTGCTCAGGGTGCAACTACTATTGATAAATGCCCACATATGTCTGCTGATGCTATCGCAACTCTAAGTGAAGCAACAGCACCACCAATGAAAACTATCAACTTTGGCGAGTTTACACTTGGTGGCGAAACAGTTATGCTAAGACATGAAAAAACATATGTTTCAAAAACTCTATATGCTGTTTCTGTTTGCGCTCCTGTATATGACAACATGATTGAAGATATCAAAAAAGTTGACTACGAGCGTATCGGTGAGCGCATGTATGCTGAATCACTAAACCTTGTATACGTTAATGACGACAAAGCTGGTTATGTTGACATGGCTAAAAAAGCTATGGAAGCTGGCCGTGCTATAATCCTTGACTGTAAGGATCTTGACGCTGCACGTGCTGCTCTTGAAGTTTGCGCATCAGCTAAACCAATCCTAAACGGCGCTAACCCAGAAAACTACGAAGCTATGAGCGCTCTTGCTACAGAATTCGGCGTTGCTCTTGGTGTTATTGGCACTGATTTAGATTCAACTCATGATATCGTTGAAGCTCTTGAAAAAGCAGGAAACAAAAACCTAGTCATCGACCTAGGCTATGTTTCAGCTAAAGAAGCTTTTGCTAACGCTGTTCAAGTTCGCCGCGCAGCTATCAAAGATAAGGACAGAACTTTCGGTTATCCTTCACTTGTTAACGTCGGTGCTCTTGCACAAGGTGACGAAGCAATGCAAACTGCTCTTGCTTCACTATTCACAATGAGATATGGTTCAATCGTTGTTATGGAAAACCTAACATACGGTCAATCACTAGCTCTACACGGCCTACGTCAAAATATGTTCACAGATCCTCAAAAGCCAATGAAAGTTGAGCCAGGTATCTACCCAATCAACGGCGCTGATGAGAACTCAATCTGCGTAACAACTGTTGACTTTGCTCTAACATACTTCGTTGTTAACTCTGAACTTGAGCGTTCAGGCGTTCCAATGAACCTTCTAATTTCAGACGCTGGTGGTTACTCAGTTCTTACTGCTTGGGCTGCTGGTAAACTATCTGCAAACTCAGTTGCTAAGTTCTTCAAAGCTGCTGATATCGAAGGCAAAATCAAGAACCGCACACTAGTTCTACCTGGTAAAGTTGCAGTTCTAAAGGGCGAAATTGAAGAAGCTCTTCCCGGCTGGAAAGTCGTTGTTGGACCTAACGAAGCTGTTGGCCTTGTTAAGTTCTTCAAAGAATATCAAGACTAGTTTTTAATTTAATATCCCCTCATTTGTAAAAAACTATAAACGAGGGGAAACACAGTATTATAAAAATAACATCTGGAGGAAAATTATGGGAAAGTTTATAGTTATCGGTGAGCGTATTCACTGCATTTCACCAGTTATCAGAGAGGCTATGGCTACACGTAATCCCGAGCCCATTCTAAAAAGAGCTAAAG
>CAYJLH010000071.1:0-11121 GCA_964370925.1 uncultured Oscillospiraceae bacterium
CACCTACCTTATGGTTCTATTATACCATAAAGTAGGTGCTTTTGTCTTCAGGCTGAGACGGTAGCAGTTTATTATCTGCTACCGTCTATTTTTATCCTATATTTTATAAATAATCTGAATTGTCAGATTATTTATATGGCATCGCCACCGGTTGCCACTATGTGGCGAGGAGGTCGTGCCAATTTATTTAAAGCCTTTTTCTCGTCACTCACGTGACAACCGAAAAAATGGCAAATTTATATTAGATTTGTTCCAAATCTAATATAAATTCTCCAAGATTTTCACTGTCGATATCAGCTGTTCACGTGTCACGAATGGTGTTGGAATTTTGTTGCGAATACAGTCCACAAAGTGAGAAAGCTCGTTATAAAACCAGCCCGTCGGTGGAATATTTATCCCTGTTGGTATTATAATTTCATCTTCAATTGAAATTTTAAATGGCTCGGCTTCATATGGATATAGCATCAAATTTCCATCCGAAAAGTCTAATACTGCGTTTTCAAACACAACCCTCCACTTGACTGTAAACGGGAAATTTGCGTGAAACCAACTCGCCTGTGCTACCACATTGAAATTTTCATAATGATAAAAAATTCTATAATGGTCTTCGAAATTTGCATCCTCACGTTTCGAAGAGCTAACGACAGTATTTGTCGGCTCTCCAAAAAGACTGACAATCACATCTAAGTCATGAATATGGAGGTCAAAAGGCAAAAGTCCGCTCTTTTCTTTATCAAATAACCAGCCACCACTAACCCACTTCGGACAAGCCGTCATTCTCTCAAACTGAGCATCTAGCACTCTTCCGTACTTCTTACTTTGCACCAACTGCCTTAGCTCGTTAATTTCCTTTGTAAACTGCAAAACATGTGCAACATAAACATTTTTATTCACAGAGTCTGCAAGCGCAAAAATCTCAGAAACGTCAACGCTGCAAAGCGCTAGTGGTTTTTCGACTATTATATCTTTTCCTGCCTTTAAGCCAAGCATTACATGCCCTTTGTGCAAAAAAGTTGGTGTGCATATGTCGATTACATCAACATCCACAGCCCCGACCATTTCCGAAATTGTCGAGAACAAAGGCAGTTTCCATTCCTTCGCTTTTACATCGGCTGTATCGCTTTTGTCAACAAGTGCGACAACTTCACAGCCCTCTATATGAAGATAATTATTATAATGTACAGTGCCAATTCCGCCTGTGCCTACTATACAAATTTTAATCATACACCGTCCTCCATAGCTCCTATACCACATAAATACTTGTATGAAGTTTTAACGGCTTCGTTAACCTCATTCAAATCAGCCGGCCCTTTTTCCGTAAACTCTATTTCAATAGAAAGTGGGCACTCATTTTGCCCGTCATCAAGAGCCGAGAATATGGATACAAAGTCCACTTCCCCCTCCCCTAGCGCTGGGAAGTTCCACTCATTTTTCTTGCCCGCCTTGTCCTTTATATGCATAAACGCAATATCAGAACAGCAGTGTTTCACATCTTCAAGAACATCAGTGTCACCATAAAAAATTGCATTAGCTGTGTCATAATTTATCTTGACATACGGCGAATTAATTCTATCGGTAATTTTCTTAATTAGTGCACCACTTCCATGCTCGCTCCCGTGAATTTCAAGCACCAAAATGAGTTTGTATTTTTCCAAATGCGGTATGAATGTTCTTATTTTTTCCGCAACTTCCTCGTCTGAAATTGTCACGTTATTTTCTAAATGCGCTTCACCAATAGACGAAACAATATAAGTACAACCAAAAAAGTGTGCAAGCTTCATATTTTCGATGAAGTCAGTAATTCTCTCGTCGTCCATCAAATTGCTATGCCCACTGAGAGCTATAACCGAAAGCCCTCTGTTTGTGCAATGTTCTTTCACTTCGTAAAGTTCCGACAGACTGTGTGTTGGAAAAACATGTTCCGTCCAACCTTTTGTAGCTGTAAGCTCTATGTATTTAAACCCAGCGTCAGCAATTCCATCTATTGACTCTTTAACAGAAAAGCCATGATATGTGTTTGAATTCACAGCAATTTTTCTCTTCATTTCAATTTCATTCCTTTCATTTTTACAACTAGAGGCTCGCTAAGTTTCACCCGCAAGCCCCTAAAAAATTATATAACAAACTGCTCCATATATCGCTTGGACAAAGTCAATGAGTCTAGCACGCGCTCTTTTGTGCTCTCAAAAGCCCTGTCCTCAATTTCAATACATGTGTATCCATCGTATCCAATATCGGTCAACGCAGAAACATATTTCCCCCAATCAACATCACCCAATCCGGGGAGTTTTGGCGACATATATTCAAGCGGATATGCCATAATTCCAACTTCATTTAGCTTGTCGGGATAAAGCTTGATATCCTTATAATGTACATGAAAAATTTTGTGTTTGAAGTCATAAATCGGTTTAATATAATCCATCTGTTGCCATACAAAATGGCTTGGGTCGTAATTCAGTCCAAAATTTTCAGATGGCACAAGTTCAAAAAGCTTCTTCCAAATAGACGGAGTTGTCGCAAGGTTTTGACCGCCAGGCCATTGATTTTGGTCAAATAACATAGGACAATTTTCAATCGCAACTTTAACACCTTTTCCCTCTGCGTGGCTTATAATATCAGTCCAGATTGGCTTAAAAATTTCAAGGTTTTCTTCAACCGTTTTAAACTGGTCACGTCCCACAAAAGTTGTCACAGTATTCACACCAAGTAGCGCCGACATTGTGATAACTTTCTTTAGATGCTCAATATTAAGCGCACGCTTCTCCAAGTCGGCATCTAACGTATTGGGATAAAAAGCCAGAGCAGAAATTTCAACTCCTGTTTTTTTACAAATTTCGTGTATCTCTTTTATATATTCTGTAGAAGTGTCATCGACATTTATATGGCTAACGCCAGCATAGCGCCTCTCTGCTTTTCCAACAGGCCAGCAAGCAACTTCAACACATTTAAAACCGAGCTTTTGCGCAGTTTCCATCATATCGGTAAATGAGTAATCATCTAAAATCGCACTCACAAATCCAAGTTTCATATTTATGACCATCCCTTTCTTCTAACTTTCATCTCTTAAAGCTTGATACTTTTTCCTGTTTCTGATGAAGTTACGCACGCAAAAACCGCACGCATCGCCGACATAGCTTCCTCACCTGATATTTCGGGCGCTGTGTCATTCACCAAACATTCAACAAACAAATCTATAACCCCAGAGGCGGTTTGGTTGTCGTTTGTTTGGATTTTGTCTATGTTGTAAAATATGCTTTCACCCTCAGAATTCGTGATGGTAATTGAATAATCTTTGTCATCATATATTCGCATAATGCCTTTTGTTCCATACAAAATAGTGCTATTATCCTCATCACCGTAAAATGTCCAGCTTGACGCCAAAGTGCCGACAATTCCATTTTCCATAGTGTAAATGCACATTGCATTGTCGTCAACTCCGATTAAATTTCCACTTCCATCTCTCTTGTCGAGTGTCGAAAGTTTCGCTGTTACTTCGCTGACTTTTTGACCTGTCAAAAACTGAATTAAATCAGTTTTGTGTATCCCAAGGTCACCGATAGAGCCAAGATACGCCGTAGTTTTATCATAAAACCAGACATTTTTCCCTGGGTCAACACTCCATGTTTCAGGCCCTGAATGACCAAAAGTTGTGCGGAAGCTGATAATATCGCCGATTGCACCGTCTGTAATAAGTTTTCTTGCTTTTGCGTGGGCTTTCGCAAGTCTTTGATTGTGCCCAATCATCAGGTGTTTTCCTGTTTCTTTTGCAGTTTTTACCATTGCTTCGCAGTCCTCTATAGAAGTTGCCATAGGTTTTTCACAGAGAACATGTTTGCCGGCTTTTAGGGCTTCTATTGTGATTTTCGCATGGGTGTTATTCGAGGAGCAAACGCTGACTGCGTGTATGTTTTCATCAGCTAAAAGTGCCTCATAGCTATCAAATGCTTTCGCATCAAATTCCTCAGCAAGTGTTTTTGTACGCTCAGCATTAATGTCAAAAAGTCCGTAAATTTTCACGTTTTTGTTTGCTTTATATTCAGGCAAGTGTCTTACCTGCGCAATTTTTCCGCAACCGATTATTCCTATATTAAACATAAATTACCTCTTAAACTTTTTCTTTTTTCTGTAATAAAACTGCCGCAATTACAATCGCACCCTTACAAGCTTCACGCAAGAAAGGAGGAACACCCATAAGGTTTAGTAGATTATTCATAACGGCGATTATAAGCATACCGAGTACCGCGCCGACTATAGAACCCTTACCGCCAGACATGGAAACACCACCGACGATAACCGCTGCAATTGCGTCCATTTCATAGCCCGAACCTGCGTTTGCATAGTCCATAGAGCCAATTCTTGAAACTTGAATAACCGCAGTTATAGAAACAAGCACACCCATAAGAGCATAAACTCCGCGCTTAACTTTGTCTATATTAATACCCGAAAGTTTAGCTGTTCTTTCGTTTGAACCAACTGCATAGACATATCTGCCGAAAGCAGTTTTCTTTGACACAAAATGCAAAACGACTGCGATTATAATCCAATAAAAAATCGGCATTAAAAGTTGACCACCAATTTCAAAACTTGCAATTTGTAAAAACTCACTTGGAACTTTTGGTGAGCGAGTTTGCATCAAGTGCTGTGTTACACTTCGCAAAATTTGCATAGTACCAAGAGTTGCGATAAACGGCGGTAGCTTGCCTTTGGTGATTAAAAGTCCTGTAATTTGTCCAAAAAGATATCCAACAGCAATTACAACCAGAATAGCAATTATGTAAAGTGGCACACCCGACAAACCTGTGTTTGCAAGAATTGCCATAGGACTGCTGTCGATAATAACCATCAAAATCGCACCCAAAGCGACCATTGTCGAGCCTACAGCAAGGTCAATTCCGCCCGAAATGATAACAAAAGCCATGCCGAGGGCGATTATTCCAACACCAGCGTTGTTACGCAAAATATTAATCCAGTTTCGTGTCCAAGTAGTAATCCACTCGCCGAAAGAGTCGAATTCAAAACCAAGTGCCAAAGTTTGTAAAACTACCATCACAACAAGGGCAAATGCCGTGCTGAAAAGTTGATTTTGTTTCCAGTTGGTTTTAAACCAAGTAATGAAATTTTTATTAGTATTCATAGTTTCCTCGCTTTTCGTTTCTTCGTTTATGTAATGATGAACTTATTTCGTTCCACCTGTTGCATAGCGCATTATGTTGTGTTCGTTCATGTCATCTCCATGTACTTCCGCGACCATTTCTCCGTGATACATAACAAAGGCTTTATCACAAAGGCGAATGATTTCGGGCACTTCACTTGATAGGATAACGACACCAACCCCCTGCTCCGCAAGCTTTAAAATGATATCGTAAATTTCTTCTTTTGCACCGACGTCAACGCCTTGTGTGGGGTTGTCCATTATTAAAATACTCGGGTTTGCCGATAGCCATTTTGCAAGCACTATTTTCTGCTGATTACCACCCGAAAGAGTTGTGATTAAATCATTTTCAGCGCCCATTTTTATTTTGAGCTCTGAGCGTTGTTTTCCGAAATCTTCTTTAATTTTCAATAAATCAATAAATCCATTTTTAACAAATTTTTTCAATGTGACAAGTGAACCATTTTCGATAATTGACATATCTTTTACAATGCCGTTTTCTTTGCGGTTTCTTGGAATATAGGCTATCCCCTTTTCACAAGCTTTCAAAGTTGAGGTGATATTAACAGCTTCGCCGTTGACATAAACTCCACCTGTGAAGTCGGGAATAAACCCAAAAACAGACTGGAAAAGTTCACTTCGACCATCGCCTAAAAGCCCTGTAACTCCAATTATTTCTCCACGTTTTAGCGTAAAATTAATATCACTAAAAAACTTCGGATGACTTAAATTTTCAAGTCTTAGCACCTCATCGGTGATATTGACTTTTCGAGAAAGTTGCTCCGTACGGACTACATGCCCGACCATGTGTTCAGCAAGTTTTGCGGTTGTAACGCCTTTTACATCGCCCTCGCTGACCAATATTCCATCACGTAAAACCACATATTTTGTACAAACTCTAAGCACTTCATTTAGCTTATGAGAAATAAAAATCATAGATACTTTTTGCTCTCGGAGCTTGTTCATCATGTCAAAAACATGGTTAATTTCTGTGTCTGTGAGCGACGTTGTCGGCTCGTCCATGATTATAACCGAGGCATTCATCATTAGTGCTCTGGCAATTTCAACAAACTGCTTATACGAGGCATCTAATTCATGAACCATTGTTTTCGGGTCAAGCGTAAGTCCGATTTGCTCAAATATTTCTTCGGTCCGCTTAATCATGGTATCTGTATCTAAAAAACCTCTTGAGGTTTTGAGTTCTCGTCCTAAAAACATATTTTCATAAATCGCGAGGTCATTAATTAGGTTCAGCTCTTGGTGAATAAATGCAATTCCCGCCTTTAAAGAGTCAACAGGCTTCGAAAAATGTTGCGCAACACCGTCAATTAATATCTCTCCTCTGTCATAAGGGAGAACGCCTCCCAGTATATTCATAAGGGTTGATTTTCCTGCGCCGTTTTCGCCTAATAGTGCAAGGATTTCTCCCTCACCCAACGTAATATCAACGCCTTTTAAAACATCATTTGCGCCAAATGATTTATAAATATTTTGCATTTGTAGCTTCATATTTGAGTTCCCTTCTATTGATAAAGAGGGCAAGAGTTTAAACTCATTACCCTCTTTGACATATAAACTTAGTAGGGTGAATTCTCGTCTAAGAATTCAGCGTGGTTATCACGGTCAACAATTGTTGTTGGAATGATTTTAACTTCTTCAACTTCTTCACCGTTTAGAAGTGCTAGAGCCATATCAACCGCATCACGAACCATTGCTGGGCTGTAAAGTGCTGATTGAATCCAGATTTCTTCGTTTTCTGGCATCATGTTGAAGTATTCTTGCATACCGCCACCGCCTGTTACGACTTTAATGTCTGTGCGTCCAGCTTCATTGATAGCTTGAAGAACACCAACAGAAGTTTCGTCGTCCATTGAGTAAACAGCGTCGATTTGTGAGTTAGCTGTTAGGATATCAGCCATATCTGTTAGGCCGTCTTCTCTTGTAAATTGTGTTGCGTAAGTTATGATTTCCATTTCAGGAGCGATTTCGGCAATTGTTTCGTTAAAGCCTTTTGAGCGAAGTTCTGAAACAGAACCGGAAGTTGGAACTTCAAGAACAATAACTGTTCCTGTTGTACCGATTTTGTCAACGATGTAGTTTGCACCTTGAACACCCATGTCCTCGTTGTCACCTGTTACACGGTAAACACCCTCAGCATTGATTGCGATGTCAAAGTTAACAACCATTATGCCGTCGTCGATAGCCGCTTGGATAGGAACTTCCATACCCTCCCATTGTGGGAAAGCAACAATAGCTTCAGCGCCCCAAGTTCTAAGGTCGTCAAGTTGTGCTGTCATTTCTTCTGCGTTTGTTGAAGTGTGGATTTGATACTCAACTTCGTCAGAAAGTTCTAGTGCACGTTGCTCAGCATTGTAAGCAACAGCCGCAACCCAACCATGAGTTACCGCAGGAGCAAGGATACCTATTTTGTGTAGTTCATCAGTTGTTTCTTCGTCTGGTGTTTCAGAATCTGGAGCTTCTACTTCAGGAGCTGTTGTTCCTTCAGCCGGTGGAGTTGTTTCAGCCGCTGGCTCTGATGTTCCACAGCCTGCCATTAGCCCAAACAACATTACTAGGGAAAGTGTCATTGCAAGTAGTTTCTTTTTCATTTTTTCCTCCTATTTTTACAGAAATGTTTCATTTTTTCTGTAAGTAATAATAACAGTATATGACATATGCACTCATTTGTCAATTAATCGAGTTGAATTAAATACATATTTGTTAATTTCTAATGATATAATCCACATTAACTATACATATTTCACAATAAATTCATCTATCTTTCTAGCACATGTAATGTAAATTACATTATTTCTTACATAATTGTTTACAAAACACTTTTTTTGATATATTATATATTACATAGTATATACCATTTGTTTTGAAAATATTACAATTGTATTAACTAATAACTTAAAATATATATTATCAGCAGGAGCAGAACTATGAATGTAAAAATTACAATAGCAGACGTCGCCAAGAAAGCAGACGTTTCTATAGCAACCGTATCACGTCTACTTAATAATAAAAACAACGTCAAACCCGAAACCAGAAAGAAAGTAACCGACGCAATGGAGGAACTCGGCTTTGTAGATAAAGTCAGAGGAAAACTCTCCGACTCGAAAAGCAAAAACTTACTTGTCTGTTTTCCAGATTTCTCTAACCCTTTTTTCGGGCTAATCATCGACGGAATACAAAGCGCCGCAAGGCAAGATGGTTATACCGTTTTATTTGTACAAGATAACGCGGAAATGCCAGCGAATTTTGAGAGGCTTTTAAAAACTAATTCAATCGCCGGAATAATAATGCTCTCCCATGTGTCAAACAGCAATTTTTTAAACGATTTAATGTACCGTTGCCCCGTTGTCACCTGTTCTGAATACACAGACAACAGCGTCGTTTCCTGTGTTGCAATCGACGATAAAAAAGCATCCATCAACGCTGTTAATTACTTGATATCAACAGGTTGCCGAAATATCAGCTTATTTAATTGTAGTTTAAAATTTAATTACGCAAAAAGACGTGCGAATGGTTTTGAGCACGCAATGAACAGTGCTCAACTCAAAATCAATCCAAATTGGCAAGTGACCGTACCGTCTGTGGACTACAAACTTGCACACTCCTATGCTCTTCATCTTTTGAGCCAAAAAGAAAGACCCGACGGGATTTTTGCATGTTCTGACGTGTTTGCGGTTGCCATTATAAATGCCGCTAAGCGTTTGGGCATTTCTGTACCGGACGAGCTTTCGATAGTCGGATTCGACAATGTGGATTTATCAACCATATCCACACCATCTATCACCACCATAGAACAACCCTCGTACCAACTGGGATTTCAAGCTTGTTCCCTACTTCTCGAGAAAATCAATGATAACGATGTTGCAACAAAGCACATTTTTCTCGATACTGAGCTAATCGTCAGAGATTCTACAAAACTGTCGTAAGATTAAATTTCCTGTGTATTTTATTAGATGTAAAAAATCCGCCAATTGGCGGATTTTTTACATATTCAAGACCACTTATGTGCTGTGTTCATTTTACACTTATATGTAAAATCAATTAATCATATTACTTTTGTAGCGACTTAAAATTTGTCGTACTCGTTGCACAACAAACGATATGGCGCTTCATCCTCTTCAACCGTTGGAAATCTTCCGATTGGCTCTAAGAAGCGGTTGTCCGTGTTGTCATCATTGCACATAGAAACTTCACCGATTAAAACAGAACCAGTTCTATAACAAAACTCTCATAAATCAAATTTAATTCAAAGCTATTTCGTGACCTTGGTAAGTTATAGAAACAATTTCTTTGTCAACAACAGTCTCAAATTGGAGCAAATGCATAGTTTGACCGCCCCAAGACCCACTGCAATAATCGGTATATGATGTTCCGTCTGCATAATTAACAGTTAAAGCCATTTCCTCAGCGCTTGTAAATTCCGACTCTACATTTGTAGAACCTATAAGCGTCGCAGATATTGGTGAGATTGATAGATTGGTAAATTTTACATAGCCCTCTCCAATCGGAACAACAGCATCAAGCTCATAGTATTTTGTATCGCTTTCAATATCTGCTGAAAATTCGTATGTCCATATTCCGTCATACGCTTCAAGTTTTGAAAAAATTTCCTCCTCGGGCATACTAAGCATCAAATCTTCTTCCGTTAATCTTAAAACTTCTTTGGTTCGGTCGGAATATTGAGTTTTTATGAAATTCGAGTAATGCTCATCATCTGTGAAACCTCTTAAATTTTCTATCTGCAAGAAAATTGTATCTTGCTCAATTACATCCTCAGTAATAATTTGAAAAACCATAGGCAATTTATTATCAGTTTTATCATCGTCTTCGAGTTGATTAATGCCATAAGATATGTGCTTTCTAAATGCGCCGTACTCTTTTACATCACTGACTCCGTCGGTCATCAAGTATGAATCAAAGTGGTAAAATCCTTTGTCTAAAACTGTCCCCTTGGGCGCATAAAAGTCAAAGAAAATATAGATTAAATTTTCGTCACCGACTACCTCTTTGAAGTGGATAGTTCCGCCTGTGCTCTCTTGCATAATACCAATGTCGGCTTTTGGTTCTTCCGTTTGAATGACTTCATCTTCCTCCACTATATCATCCAAAATATGCGCACCTTGTGATAAATCTTCTTTTTGTTTTTCGTCCTCTATACCGAAAAAACTGAAAGTGCTATCACTTAAACCAAGGAATTCAAGCACTTCCGCGACAATTTTTGAGTCATTTGTGGCAAAAGCGGTGGTCGTGATTAGCATACAAATCGCTAGGATAGTAAGGGCTAAACGCTTAGTTTTTTTCATTTTTCCACCCTCGCTTTCCTCTAATTTGGAGTTTACTTTATGTTTAATTTTTTGAATTTGAGTATCAGTTGGTTCTAATTTTTCGAATATTTTTTTGTACTTATCCATAACAACACTCCTCCTTTAAAATATGCTTCAAATCTTTTCTTGCTTTCACCAATCTTGTACGCACTGTGTTTGGATTTATCCCGAGCAAATTTGCAATTTCCTCAGTTTTATAACCCTCATAATAGTGCAAATATAGAACAATTCTGTATTTCTCTTTTAGTTTAAATAACTCTTCGAGCAAAGCATTATCCTCATCGTTTTCTGTGAGGGATTCGGGTAAGTTCTCTATATCTACACGCCTGATTTTCCAAAAAGATTTCAGCACGTTTTTGCACCTGTTTTTTGCTGAAATGATAAACCACGCCTTTTCGTGCTCTCTGTTTTCAAAAACCTGTGGCTTACGCAAATAAGCCAAGAAAACATTAGCTGTTTCGTCCTCTGCATCTGAAACATTTTTAAGGTATGTGAGACAAATTTTGTAAACCATTTTAACATTTCGAAGATAAATTTCTTCTTCCATAATTACACCTCCTTGTATATAAAACCGTATTGTTAAGTTAAATGAAAATTGAGGCACAGACCTTTTTGTGATAAAATGTT
>CAYJLH010000072.1:0-1874 GCA_964370925.1 uncultured Oscillospiraceae bacterium
TTTAATAGAAAATATACAGGACTTTTAAAATTCTTCCTAAAACGTCCAACACTTGGTGTTTTAACCTCAATTGGGCTTGTAGTTGTATTTTCACTATCAATGAGTTCTACTAACATGGTACTTATGCCAGACAGTGACATGGGAACGCTTTCTATTTCAGTTAGCACACCTATAGGCTCAGAGCTTCGTAACACAGCAGAAATAACAGACGAAATTGTATTAATTGCTCAAGACGCAGTACCCGAACTCGACACAATGTACGCAATAACACAACCAACTTCGGCAAGTATAAACTTGACTTTGGTTGATAAGGTCGACAGAAATCGATCAAGTTTTGAGATTGCAGATGCGTTAAAACCATTACTAGAAGACATCCCCGGCTGTGAAATCTCTGTAAGTGCTGCATCCATGAGCATGGGTGGCATGGGTGGAACAGGTGGCTCAGGCGGAGAGATTAATCTTGAAGTCACAGGTCTTGACTATGAGCAACTTGAATTGATTGCGAACGACCTTGCAGCCCAAATCGAAGCATTGCCTGATGCTGAAAATGTTGAAACATCACTAGCACAAGAAGTTCCACAGGTTAAAGTTTCGATGAACCGCGAGGCAGTTTCACAATATGGACTGACCTCAGCACAAGTCGGAACAGCAGTTAGAACTGAACTAACAGGCTCAAATGCAACAACCATGATTATAGACAACCGTGAACTTGACGTTGTTGTCCGTGGTGACGGTGTTGCATCAGAAAACCTAGACGCATTGCGCTCTATGCCAATTCAAACGCCATTGGGTGGAACTGTTCCGCTTTCTTCGGTTGCAGAAGTTAGCATAGTTCTCGCTCCACAGTCGATTACACGCGTAGACCAAGCTCGTCAACTAAATATTACCGGAGATTCGATTAGTAATGATACAACACAAATTTCTCGTGATATCAACGAATTATTAAGCACTTATACTATGCCTGATGGTTACAATGCTCAGATATCAGGTGACTATACAGAAATGATGGAAAACTTTGGTGAACTTTTACTGGCACTTCTCATAGCTGTCGGACTTGTTTACTTCGTTTTGGCTTCACAATTTGAGTCATTTGTTATGCCTGTTATCATCATGCTTATTTTGCCTGTATCATTCACAGGTGCACTCTTTGCGCTTCCTCTGACAGGAAGAGATTTATCCATGGTTTCATTGGTTTCAATAATCATGCTTGCAGGTGTTGTTGTCAACTCGTCCATTATTTTGGTCAGTTATATCAACATCAGAAGAGAACGTGGCGAGGACAGAACTTCGGCAATATTAAAAGCTTGCCCGCTTCGTGTTCGACCTGTTCTAATGACAACATTAACGACAATTTTGGCACTTGTACCCATGGCTTTGGGCATAGGTAACAGCGATGAAATGATGTCTGATATGGGTGTTACTATGATTAGTGGTATGGTTGTTTCTACTATTGTAACCTTGGTGTTCACGCCTGTTTACTATTGTTTGATTGAAAATATTAGTAATTTCTTTAAACGTAAATTCAAAAGACGTAGTCAGGAAAAACCTTCGGAAATATAATTTTGGAGCATCATGATGAAAAAAATTATTTTTAATGAATTTAAACATCTCGTATTTTGTAGCTTTGCATCGGTTTTATGGGCGCTATCGTATAATATGATAGTTTTGCCCAATGAATTTGCTGCAAGTGGCTTGTCCGGTATTATGGTTATTATCAATTATCTTTTTGGCGTACCAATGGGTACACAAAACCTTATATTTAATATTCCTTTGCTATTTTTCTCTTACAAGATTCTTGGTAAAAAGTTTGTTATCAGAACCCTTATATCGGTATCAGTATTTTCCATAATGCTTGACTATGTAGTTGTAGGAGT
>CAYJLH010000072.1:1884-10979 GCA_964370925.1 uncultured Oscillospiraceae bacterium
CCAATGATGGCAGCACTACTGGCTGGAGTTCTAGGTGGCTTAGGCTCGGCGATCGTATTTATGTGTGCATCAAGCGGCGGTGGAACTGAGGTGCTTATGAAACTTATAAAGCACAAGTATCCACATATTTCACTGGGGCAAATGATGCTGTTCATGAATGCCTTTGTTATGGGTTTGTCGGGAATTATATTCAATTCTTTAGAATCAATGTTGTATGGTCTTGTAAGCTCATTCGTCGCTGGTCAAGTAATTGACTTGATACTAAACGGTACTTCAGTTGTAAACAGTGTTACAATCATGACAAAAAATCCCCAGCCGATTTCTGATAGTATCATTGCTTCATTACAAAGAAGTGCTACTATTGTAAACGGCGAGGGAGCATACTCCAAAGAGGGCATGTCGGTTATGTTCTGTGTTGTCCGAAAATCTGAGCTTCAAAAGCTAAAAGATCTCGTACATACAGCAGATCCGAATGCATTCATAATAATTTCAGAAGCGAAACAAGTTCTCGGCAAAAGTTTTATCAATCGAGTGCTTGTAGACTAATTACAGTTTAGCCGAAAGTAGTGGAGGGCTTCGCCCCCTCAAGCTCCCCCGAAAAGATTTTTTTACAGTCTAAGTAGTGGAGGATGAATATTCTCCACTACTTTTATAATTTGATTTTTTGGTAGGAAAGAGTAATGATAAGATTAAAGAAAGTTAAATTAGAAGAAGCGGAAAAAGCAATCAGCATAATAAATTCCGCAAAAGAGTTTTTAAAGGAACAGGGAATAGACCAATGGCAAAATGGATATCCGGACAATAAACGTATAGAATTGGACATAAGTACGGATAAAGCATATTTTGTGACAGAAAATGAAGAGGTTCTTGGTTATTTATGTATTGATTTCGAAGGTGAACCTGCTTACGAAAGCTTAAAAGGGGAGTGGTCTAACTGTGTAGACTATGTTGTGGTTCATCGTTTGGCGTTCTTAAAAGAAGCTAGAGGCAAGGGAATTAGTGCTAAAACTTTTGAATTAGTTGAAGAACTTGCAAAAAGCAGGGGAGTCAATTATTTTAGAGTTGACACAGACAGTGACAATGAAATCATGAAAAAAGTACTTACTAATTTTGGCTTCACTTTCTGCGGAACAATTTGGTTTGATAATAGTGAAAAAATAGCCTTTGATAAAGATATTTGATAAAAAATACTCTGTGAAATTTTCACAGAGTATTTTAGTTTGTTGGGAAAGCACCCATAAATATAGGTTTTCAGATTTAATCAGAAGCCAGAACGATGATATAATCCTCGTATCCGAATGCAACTTCCTCGGATTTTGCGGGGTTAGTAATAATTTCAAATGTGTCGCCAAACTGTTTTTTATAACCTATTGCAATTTCGCCTTTCTGTCTTACAAGTTCGGTTACAGTGAAAAAGTTTAGGTGCTTGCCGAGTTTGACATAATTCGAAGCTTTACGCAAATAAACCTCAGAACCGTCGGCGTGCAAAATTTCTCTAAATACTTTTGCTAAATCACGATTTTCGGAAATTTGAGTAAGAATTAGATTAATGATGTTACTACCAACGACCAAGTCATTGACCTTAGCAACTTGTGCAAGTTTTTGGTTAACTGTATTTTTCATTTCACTGGTGATATTAAACTGCTTGCTTTGCTTTTGAGCGATATCACGTAGATGTATAAGTTTTAAAAGTGTCATAGCATCAGAAGTTTCGGTATCACAATCATCACGGCTGAGAAGCAAAACGTGGTCGATACTTCGTTCAAGTAATTCATCGAGATTTGCTCTTTTATTAATGTCACAAGACATGGTTTCGATTTTAATATTCGAAAGCTTATCGGCAAGATTGCTATAGGATTCGTCAATTTCATCGTCAGCAATAATAATTGAAGACCCAGCAATAAAATATGTATCAAGCTCAATAAGAATTCTTTCAAGCATTCCGTTTGTGCCCAAAATAAGGATATGTTCCGGAGTAGATTTATCATTCCCCTGAGTAGCGAATTCCTTAAGCTTAGGAAGGCTTGGCGCAGTGGATGTAGGCTTTGCCATTCCGTCGTCCTCGACTAGCAAAATAAGGTAATCCTCAGCCTCCAACACCATTTCTTTATCGGCATTGAGGAAGATGTCATCGCCACGTTTAATCCCGAACACAACAGCTTTTTCAAAATAGTTCAGTGCATCACCAAACTTCACACCGGCAAGCTGTGGGAAAGTCTCGAAATAAAGCTCGTCACCGCTATAGTCAAAAAGCTCGATTAAAACATTTGACAAACCGGGTTGACGGCAAGTTTGTGCGATAATTCTTGAAATCGTATCATCTATCAAAATTGGCTCAACATAGCTTCCGCCGGCGATGCTTATAGCTTCGAAATTTGCAGTATCACAAACTGTAGTGACGACATGGGCGGTCATTTCACAATCTTCATAAGAAGAAAAAAGGTTGTTTATTGCAAGTATAGTTTTTGTAACAATAAAATCATCTTGGATATTTATTATAACTGATCTACAGGTGTCGATTGCACATTGCTTAAGCATGTGAACATCAGACACGCTACCTGTACGGCAAACAATTCTCGTATTTCTAAAATCTTCGATTTGTTTAGACAGGTTTTCCTCTACAGTTTCGACATCTTCTTCGGTTAGAATAACAATACAACCGTCTTTCTGGTTTGAGTTTGCCTCAATCAGCTCGGATATGATAGTAAAGGCATTGTCATTAAATCCCAAAATAAGTGTATGGCCTTTTTCAACGACTCTGGCATTACCTTTTTTTAGGCTAGAAAGTTTTTCCTCAAAGCCAGTGGTAATAAGACCGATTAAAATACTGGTAACAAAGATACCACAAAGAGTGACAATCGACATCAAAATTAAAAATGACTGGTCGTCGGTGGCAGCTCCTGTAATAGTACCTGGGTCAATAACGTGCATAATGCTAGTCCAAACATGTTCGCCGATTGTACCCGAATCGAGAACCAGAGAAATAATTGCAATTACGACAATTACAATAGTTGTAAGTAAGAACAAAATGCCAACCATGGCGACAGCGCCTTTTGACATCAGGTTGTCGAACTTATAACGCAAAACATCTGAAAACTTTGTTTTCATTTTTTACCCTCCTATAATTTTCTATATATTTATTATAAGTAAAATATAGGAAATTATCAAGTGCAAAATTTTATTTAGTATCGATAGTAGATGTTAGATTATTAAGCCATTTTCCGCTCTTCAAACGCATTAAACCGAGAATAGTTCTAACTATTTGCTCTACATTTATGAATAAGCTGAGCAACCATGCTTCTCTAAGTCCGAAAAAGTGAACAGAAATAAAGGCAATTGGAAGACTAACGAACCACATAATACCTGAATCCAAAAAAGCGAGGGCTTTTGTGTCACCGCCGGCTCTTAAAGACGAGAAAATAACAACAATAAACATTCTCAAAGCGATTTTAATAGATAGAACCTGCACAACTAGAATACTATTTTCAACTACGTCAGCACTTTGAATACCGAAGAGCATAACAAATTGTTCAGAAAATAATAAGATAATTGTGGCACTAGCAATGGCTAAAAATGTGGCTATGCCAAGAAAGTATCGACCTTCGGTTCTTGCGGTTTCGATATCTCCGCGACCAAGGGAGGAGCCGAGTATCGCAAGTCCGGCATTTGACATTCCTGCAACGATAAAAAAGAAGATTTCTCCAACTTTTAGGGATATAAAGTAGGAATCCAAGGCGACTTTTCCCAAAAGTCCGAACGCAACGAGGAAAAGTGAATCACCAATACCGTACATCAATTCGTTAAAAATCATAGGGTAAATTCTTTTTAAAACTGTTTTAACAAAGTCTGCTTTAAGGCGAAACATTTGAGTAAAGCTGCCGATGAAAATTTGATTAGTTTTTTTAGAATGAATAATATATAAAATAATGGCGGCGAACTGGGCAATAGCGGTTGCCAATGCAGCCCCCTCAATTCCAAGTTCTGGTGCGCCGTAATTTCCAAAAATAAGTAGGTAATTTAAGATTACGTTTAGAACCATAGACAGCGCACCGACATACATCAAAATTTTTGTATTCTGCACTGCTCTGTATGAAAAACTATAGGCAAATGATAGTGAAACACAGATAAAAGTGTATTTTACGATACTTAGATATTTAGCACCATTTTCAATAACGGAAGCGTCATCAGAAAATAATCCAATAAGCATTTCGGGGGCTAAGCTTGATGGAATAAAGAACATAAGCGCGCCAATACTTGTGAGTATAACAGACAGCCCAAAAACTTTTTTTATACCATTGATATCTTTAGAGCCGAAAAACTGAGATGTAAAAATAGCTGTACCAGAGGCAACACCGAGAGAAACAAGAATGACTAGAAGTCCGATTTGGGTTGCAGTGCCGACGGCGCTGACCATTCCAATTCGAGAAACCATCATAGTGTCGATAATTCCCATACATGACGAGAGAGTACTTTGAACAGCCATAGGGATAGCGATACTAGCGGCACGCCTATAAAATGATTTTGGGCCAATGTAAGATTTTAACAAAATACCACTCCGTTCTTTTACATTTTTTACATTCTTTATATTTTTTACATTCTTTTTCGTTCTTTTCACTATTGTTCTTTTTTTGGATATTTTTGTACATTATAGTTAATTACTGCTTTTGTATTAGTCTATAAACAATATACAGGGGGGCATAGAGGAGATGTTCTGAGCAAATTTTTGTGTGCTAAAGCACAAGGGAGTTTCGTTAATTGCGATTAACGATTTAGGGTTTCACCCTAAAGACCCACCACTTTTTGAAAAAAGTGGACAAAAACTTTATTAAAAGGCTGTATCTTTACGATACAGCCTTTTGGAAATTTAGTTTAGCTCCACTCTCTAACTTGTGGTTTGTTTTTCTTTTGTTCTGAGCGGACATAAGTAACAACGACACGACGGTTTGGTTCCATGCCTGTTGAACTTGTCGAAACTCCTTCGTATTCTTGAAGTGCGCTATGAATTACATGTCTTTCGTATGAATTCATTGGCTCAAGAGCCATATTTCTGCGGTATTTAACAGCCTTAGCTGCCATTTTTTCCGCCAAATGTATTAGCGAATCTTCACGTTTACTGCGGTAGTTTTCAGCGTCAATATTGACATAAGTGCGTTTCTCAGCCCCACGATTAGTTGCGTAATTAGTTAGGTGCTGAATAGCGTCCAAAGTTTCGCCGTGGCGACCAATGATAACGCCCATGTTATCGCCTGTCAAATTAACTCCTAGACCTTTTTCGCTTTCCATAAAAGTGATTTGTGCATCAACTTCCATGTGTTCAAGTAGGCCTTTTAAAAATTTTTCAACTTTATCTTGTTGTGAATCAGGTATTTCATAGCTTACCTTAATAACGGCAGGTGAAGCGCCAATACCGAGAAATCCTGACTTAGCACGTTCGATTATTTCAACGGATACGGCGTCCCTTGAAAGCCCGAGTTGTGCCAAGGCGGAAGCTATAGCATCGTCTTCGGTTTTGCCGGTGACTTGAATTGATTCAATCATATTTGTACTCCCGTTAAATATCTTCTTCCGGTGAAACATCACTTACATCGCCACTTACTTGACTTTCGGGTAAATCTACAGTTGATTTTCCCTCGGGAAGAAGGTCGTCAATCTCAGCAATAGGTTCAGCGCCACCATTATCATATGCGACATACTCATATCTATTGGGATCATAATCTCTTCCTCGTGCATAGCGACGTTTTCCGACTTGTGACGGTGGAAGCTCTTTGACCTTGCCTGAAGTAGCTTCTTCTAAAGCTCTTTCAGCGGCGCGACGCTCCTCTTCACGAATCTTTTTCTCTATTTCGCCTTTTTTCTTGCTTGTGTTTTTATTCTTTTCAGTTAAACCTTCTTCGCGCTTTTTTTCACGCTCTTCACGGCGCTTTTCTTCCTCGTTTAGACGTTCTTGAATACGAGTTGTACGTGCGTCGCTTTCGGCTTTGATACCTTTAACTATAGTTTTTTGGAAAACAAGTTCTTGAATAATAATCAAAATACTGTTAGCAATCCAGTAAATACCCATAGCCGAAGGCATAATGAAAGCAAACCAAATTGACATCAAAGGCATCATCATTAGAGTTGTTTTCATGCTTTGAGCAGCAGGATTGTTCTCTGTTCCGGTTGAAGGTTGGCTTGATTGGCTGACTTTCATGGATAACCATGAGAAGAAACCTGAAACAAAAGGCACGAAGAAAAGTAGTATTTCTGCACCTGTTGGTGTTACGCCTGTGAACAAAATGTTCCATTGGGGAATTGCTGTTAGGTTTATGCCAAAAAAGTTGTAGTTTAGGTTTAAAAGACCCGGTGCAATGGCTTGAAGTTGTGCAAAGTATGTGTCAACATGCTGTGCAATTTCAAGTTCAGCATAAGCATTTTGTGGGTCGATTGTAATGCCAAGCAATGAAAGCTCGCTAATTAATGCTGTGATTTGGTCGGCAGGTATTCCCATAACGTGAGTTAGTGGCTCTCTAACAACTGAATAAAGTGCTAGCATAATGGGAAGTGGGATTAGCGCCCACAAACAACCTGACATTGGGTTTATCTTTTCCTCTTGATAAAGCTTTGCAACTTCTTGCTGGTATTTCTGCTTATTTCCACCATGCTTTTTTTCAAGTTCTTTCATGATAGGGTTTAAGCTTGTCATACGAGCCATGCTTTTCTTACTCTTAATTTGGAAAGGAAGCATGATAAGTTTTACAACCAGAGCAAAAAGGATAATTGCGATACCAAAGTTTTGCACAGGATTGTAAAGTTGCAAAAGTAGCCAAGAGAAAGGTGCTGTGATAAAGGACATTTACAAAATCTCCAATCTCATCAAATTCATAAATTGTAAAATGAATTTGGCTTGTGTAATGACCCGAGCATTTAAGGCACAGGGTCATAATAATCGTCTTTTTTATTAAAAGGGTGGCAACGTGCAATTCGCTTTAATGCTAGCCACGAGCCTTTGATTGCACCATATTTTTCAAGTGCAATGAGGGCATATTCCGAACATGTCGGAGTAAATCTGCATGAGGGAGGGAAAAGCGGAGAAATGGCTTTTCGATAAAATTTTACCAAAAATATGAAAATGAATTTCATTAATAAACTCCTGTTTTCCGAATCAAACTAAAAGCCCAAGCTTTGAGCAAGCATCTAAGTATGCACGTTCGAGTGTGTGGTAGTCGGTGTATCGAGCCTTAACTCTTGCGACAATAATAATGTCGACTCCGACTATAAGCTTTTGCTCATTAGTTCGATAAATCTCCCTCAAGCGTCTACGCACGCGATTTCTTTTAACCGCCTTGCCTAATTTGCTTGTAACAGATATGCCCAAGCGATTTGAGTTTCGCCGATGTTTGCGAAAATAAATCACAAGAAACGGCGTTGCGACACTTCTTCCGTTGGAGTAAATCCGCCTGAATTCATAATTCTTTTTAATAGAAATAGTAGATTTCAAAATAATACACTCCGTATGGCGGTCGCCGATTAGATACGCACCTTAGTGCGGTTTAGCTTTCTGATTAAAAATCAGATACGGAATTAATCCGAATTAGTAGCTAAGTTTTGCTCTGCCTTTAGCTCTGCGGCGAGCGAGGACCTTACGTCCGTTTTTAGTAGCCATTCTCTTACGGAAACCGTGCTCTTTTTTACGATGACGCTTCTTAGGTTGATAGGTACGTAGCATTTACTCCACCTCCTTAAAATTACCGGGGAAATAAAATGTGCCCCGTTTATACTCAACATCGGAAAAATCCGAAGTAGTTGACACTTAACAATCTATTTTACATCATGACATATGGAAATGTCAACATATTTTATATAGTTTTGACTTTTTCTTTGATAAAATCACGAAGCCAGTCGGCTGTTTCGGGGTGGCGAAGGGAATAATCTATGGTTGCTTCAAGAAAACCGCATAAATTTCCTGTGTCATATCGTTTCGCATCAAAGTCGACAGCGACCATTTTTTCATGAGCCAAAAGGCTTTTCATGCCATCTGTAAGCTGAACTTCTCCGCCTGCACCGGGGGCTGTGTTTTCGAGTATGTCAAAAATTGCTGGAGTTAGAACATATCTACCCATTATTGCATAGTTTGAAAGTTTTGTTTCAAGCGTGGGTTTTTCGTTCATATCATGTATTTGATATATTCTATCTTCAAGGCTACTTAGGCTTAATGATGAGTATTTAACTATAAAATCATCAGAAACTTCGCGAGTTCCGATAGCAGAGCAGCCGTATTTTTCTGTCGCAGCTATAAGTTGACCCAAAACAGGTGTGTCTGAGTACATTATATCATCACCGAGTAAAACCGCAAAAGGCTCATCACCGACAAAACGCTTTGCTCTCCAGATAGCGTGGCCAAGTCCACGAGTTTCTTTTTGTCTTACGTAAAAAATGTTCGCCATATCGGCAGGGTGCTTGCAAACATCAGCTTCTTTGATTTTGCCATGAGAGAGAAGTCTGTTCTCGAGTTCGGGGTGATAATCGAAATAATCATCCATCGCGGACTTTGCTCTGTTTGTAACAATTAAGATATCTTCAATCCCTGATTCGACAGCTTCTTCTATTATATATTGTATAACAGGTTTATCAACCAAGGGGAGCATTTCCTTAGGAACAGTTTTTGTAGCAGGAAGCATTCTTGTTCCAAGACCCGCAGCTGGGATGACTGCCTTTTTAACTTTCATTTCAATTCTCCTTATCAATGTGATAGCATCAATACAGTATTATAGCCTAAAAGGATAAGAATTTCCAGTCTTATTATTAAAAAAACAAAATTTATATGTATTTTTTATTTAAAAAAAAAACACGACCGGTGGCAAGCCGGTCGTAAGGGAGAAAGGAGGGCTGTAAAGACAAAAGGCATAAATGTCTTTACAGTTGGGATTAAATTAATAAGCTAATAATATTCATATTGTCAAATTTATATTAAACTTTTGATTAACATAATTCATTGTAGAAACATACAATGAATTATTATTACAATTTATTTTGTGAATATTATTTGCTATAAATGGATAATAACATAGTCTAAAATAAAATTCAAGTACAAAATCCAAATTAAATATTAAATATTT
>CAYJLH010000073.1:0-10514 GCA_964370925.1 uncultured Oscillospiraceae bacterium
AACCTACAATATCAGAGTCAAAGTCTGAGGTGTTACCATTACACTACATCCCTATGCAAATTCGGGCTCTTTGAAAAATATGGGGTGGATAAAGGGATTCGAACCCTCGACCCCCGGAACCACAATCCGGTGCTCTAACCAACTGAGCTATACCCACCACGTGGTGCCTTTTTTAGTGAAATGGCACGCCAGAAGGGACTCGAACCCCTGGCCTACTGCTTAGAAGGCAGTTGCTCTATCCAACTGAGCTACTGGCGCATATTATAAGATTCAAGTGTTGTGCCTTTTTGCTGATTTGGAGCGGGTGATGGGAATCGAACCCACGTATCCAGCTTGGAAGGCTGGTGTTCTACCATTGAACTACACCCGCAAATCAATTGCACTCACAAGCTAATATAGATTACCATGCTTAGGACGATTTGTCAACAGTTTTTTTAAATTTTTTTTCAAAATATTTTTTTGTGCGAAAATATACCTTATATAATATGCATTGAAAAAAACCTAAATTTTCTGATTTTTTATTTTTGTTTTTCTTAAATCAAAAAAATTTGATTTAAGTATTGACATTTTATATCTTCTGCTGTAAAATACACATATCAAATATTTTTGATTTATAGAAGGAGTGTCTTATATGCAAGAAAAGAAATCTCAGGGCATAGGTTTTTTTGAAAAATACCTAACTGCTTGGGTTGCGCTATGCATGGTTGCCGGTGTTTTAATCGGGAAATACTTGCCGGTTATACCCGAATTTTTAAACAAATTTGAATATGCAAATGTCTCAATACCAATTGCAATTTTAATTTGGCTTATGATTTATCCCATGATGTTGAAAGTCGACTTTCAAAGTATCAGAGATGTGGGAAAAAACCCAAAAGGCTTAGTCGTCACATGGGTCACAAACTGGCTTATAAAACCATTTACAATGTTTGGAATAGCTTGGCTGTTTTTCTTCGTAGTATTCAAAAATTTTATACCCGAAGATTTGGCGACAGATTATCTCGCTGGTGCTGTTTTGCTCGGTGCAGCACCTTGTACAGCGATGGTCTTTGTTTGGAGTCACTTGACTAAAGGAAATCCAGCTTACACTGTTGTTCAAGTTGCGACAAACGACCTTATTATTCTAATAGCGTTTGCGCCAATTGTTGCGTGGCTTTTGGGTGTTAGCGGAGTTGCCGTTCCTATGGGAACACTAATTATTTCAGTTGTACTATTTGTTGTCATCCCCCTTGTAGGTGGAATTCTTACAAGAAATGTTATTACAAAAAAGCATGGGTTAGAGTATTTTGAAAAGAAGTTTATACCCAAATTTTCAAACACAACTATAGTCGGTTTATTGCTTACATTAACGCTTATTTTCTCTTTCCAAGGCGATGTAATCCTCGAAAATCCAACACATATTTTGATGATTTCCGTTCCACTAATTCTGCAAACTTTCTTGATATTTTTCATTGCTTATATAGCATCAAAATTCTTGAAATTGCCACATGATATTGCAGCACCTGCCGGAATGATTGGTGCATCGAACTTTTTTGAATTAGCGGTTGCAGTTGCAATTTCACTTTACGGCGCAAATAGTCCTGTGGCGCTAGCGACAATAGTTGGTGTTTTGGTGGAAGTGCCTGTTATGCTGTTACTTGTTAAAATCGCAAATAAAACAAAACACTGGTTTAAACCAGTTTAACGGAGGTAAAAAAATGAGTAAAACTTGGTATCCTGTTATAGATTACGACAAATGCATAGGTTGCATGGTTTGCAATGATATGTGCAAACATGGAGTTTATAAACCCAAAGAAGACGAAAATAAACCAAAAGTCGTGTACGGAAATGGTTGTGTACACGGTTGCCATGGCTGTGAAAATGCCTGTCCCGTTGGCGCAATTCACTATCACGGCGACAATGGAACTTTGAATATCGATTATGATTTCGAGAGCTATAAGCCCGAAATCGTATGTGAGGGCAAGCCAAAAGTTGCATTTGTGTGCAATCACAATTCATGTAGAAGCCAAATGGCAGAAGCACTCGGAAAAATGCTTGCTTCTGATGTGTTCGACAGCTTTTCAGCAGGAACAATTATCAAAAATCAGATAAATCAGGATGCCGTTCGAATGATGAAAGAAGTTTACAGCATTGATATGGAGGCTACGCAGTTTAACAAAACTGTCGATGACATTCCTGAACCGGATGTTGTAATTTTCATGGGATGCAATGTAAGTTGCCCCGATGTACCATGTCAATATGCCGAAAATTGGGGACTTGATGACCCAAGCGGCAAAGAAGATGATGCATTTAAATACACCATGGAAGTCATACACGAGCAAATGCTCAAGCTAAAAGAAAAGCTATCCTAACGAAAATTGCCCTCTTAAGAGAAAGAGGGCGATTTTTTTATTATATTTTTAGAATGTACTTGAATTAAATCGATAAATTTAGTATAATTTTTATATACATAAAAGAGGAGTGAACTTATACATGGGAACAGAGCTTCTTATTGGTATATTTTTTCTAATTTATACAGTCAACAATGCTCTCTATCTCGAGTTAATCGAGAGTGTTTTTGATGTGAAAAGCAAAATAGGTAAGAAAATAATATTTAGTATTTTAACCGGCACACTAGGGGCATCTATGCTTGTGATGTTTGGTAGCATGTCCGCATTGGGTTACTCAATAATGCTTGCAGTATATGTGATTGCTGTCATGGCGTTTTACCCAAAACAAACGATTATGACCAGAATGGTCTGTGTTTTGCAATTCAATCTTCACATTATGGTCGCCAGAGCCGTTATTTCATCTGTTGTATCTGTCATGAGGGGGATAACAATTTATGAAATTTCAGCCGACATAGATGCTTTTTGGGTGATATTAATTTACACAGCTTTGCTGTGTGCGATTTTTACTGCTGGCTTGCTAAAATTAATCCCCAAACAACAATTGCGAATTATGGGTAAGAAAATCAATGAAATGATTTTATACCTTGCGATACTTATAGCTGCCAACATATACATGATAGCAAATGGAAATATTTATATTCATGAAATTGAATATGCTTGGCTGCCTGTACACCAAATTATTGCCTCTACAATGTGGCTACTCGCAGCTTATATAGGCGTATTTATGCTCGTTGGATTTGACATGATGAGAGAGCGAAAAAAAGAAACAGAAAAAGATACAATTTACAGACAAGTTTTGGAAAGCCGCTCGCTTGCGGTTTTAGAAATTAACTGCACACAGGATAAAATTATTCGTGCAACCAGAGGCGGAAAAACCGAAGCTCTTTTGGACGAAAGTTATACGGACTATATAAAAAGAATTTTGAAAAAAGCTGTGTTGCCTGAGGATTATGACACCGTGTTTGAGCATCAGAGTCCGCTAAATATTATTAAGCAGTTTGAGGTCGGAAATATTATGCTCACGCACACATGCAAGAGCGTTATGTCAGATGATAGTTTGAGGTGGGTTCGCTCTACGATTTCATCTACAAAAAATGAAAAAACAGGCGATATCATTGCGGTTTTGACTATAATCGACGATATCCATGATGCAAAAGTTACAGAACTAAAGTTAAAACGAAAAGCTGAAACAGACCCACTTGTGGGTGCGTATAATAAAAAAACCACTGAAATTCTTATAAGAAATCACTTGGAATTAAATCAATTTGGTGTTCTATTTATGATTGACCTTGATAACTTTAAAAGTATAAATGATAATTTCGGACATGCTTATGGCGATGAGGTTTTAAAAGAAGTTTATGGAAAGCTTACTCATCATTTCAGAACAGGTGATATTATAGGACGCATTGGTGGCGATGAATTTATCGTGTTCCTAAAGGGAATAATCCCCATTGAGGATATTTTGAAAAAAGCAACAGAGGTTTGCAAATCCATACACGTGACATATACACAAAACGGAGTTTCTGTAGAAATTTCAAGTAGTGTTGGCATTTCGCTTTGCCCACTTCATGCAAATACATTCGAGGACCTATATCACATGGCGGATATGGCTATGTATACTTGCAAAAAAGAATCGAAAAATGGATATGCGATTTATAACCAATCATGTGTAAATCAATCGAAAAAATAACAAATTCCCCGTAAACCGCCATAATGTGGTTTACGGGGAAATGATTTATGTGACTAGTATAAGTGCTGATGCTTAACCAATTCCCCAAATCTTAACATATCCGCCGTTGGTGAAATAATTTGTTGAGTTGGATGTGACAGGAGTAAATGAGATTTTTTGACAATTTGTAGTCAAATAATCTGTGGGATCTGAGGGATAAGCTGAAGTGCTAAGATATTTTTCGTGTGAAATAGTTTCTACATTTAAATTTCGGTCAGCAGAATATAGGGAGTAAATGCGAGCTCGTGCAGGAATATCTGTATAGCACTCTAAGATCTTACTTGTAAAATTGGTGCCGGAAGAGGAAGTTCCTTTCTGAAGTGATGTAGCTAAAGGACTCATCACTCCTTTGAAAGTGAACTGTGTGGTTTTAGCTTTCAGCATAAACTCTACGTCTACATAATTGTATAAACTCCAATTTATTGACGAAAGCGGAGCGTCGATTGTGTTGGCGGTATAATAATTCGGTGTTGCTTGATAGAGTAATGTTTTTTTCAAATACCCCAATCTGGACTCGAGTTCTGTACCTATTTTGTTAAAATCCTCCATTCTGACATCGTCGTCATATCCCCACCTTGGGAGCTGTAGTTTGCTTGTGTAGCTTGTAGCCATGTTTTTAACCTCCTAAAAGTCTTTTCACTATATGGTCGAAAAAGCCCGTTTTTTTGCACGTTTCAATGCAAAAGTCTAAAAGAATTTTTTGAATTTACATATTTTTGTAGGAATGCACAAAGACTTTGGTTATTTTTACTAGTGCAAATTCTCCAGCTATTCTGTATTTTAAGTAGCATTGCGCCCGATTTTGTGGTATATTATATTAAGTAGCACAAAATAAAGCTCAAAAAAACGAGTTTATAAAGGATGATCTGGTTTGAAAATTTTAGCTATTGGAGATGTAACTGGCAGTCCGGGCCTTGAATACATCGAGAGGACTTTACGTAACGTACAAAGAGAATATGAGATAGATTTCACTGTTGTAAACGGAGAGAACGCAAATGTCGTCGGAATTACGCCAAGGCAGGCGGAGCGAATTTTTAACGCAGGTGCTGATATAATTACACTGGGAAATCATAGCTGGGCTTATAGGGATATATATGAGTATTTGGACGAAAACTCACGCATTATAAGGCCTTATAATTTTGCGCCACATTGCCCCGGAGCGGGTTATGCGGTTGTTACGACTGCTAAGGCGAGAGTTTGCACAATTAGCCTTTTGGGGAAATATGGCCTTGACCTTAACACAGACCACCCGTTTCACTCAATAGATGCTCTGTTGCACAGCTTAAAAGAGGAAGCGGATATAATTTTAATCGACTTTCACGCTGAGGCAACAAGCGAAAAACGCGCCTTGGGCTATTTTCTTGATGGAAAAGTTTCCGCTCTTTGGGGAACGCATACACATGTTCAAACTTCGGATATAACCATACTGCCTGCTGGCACTGGATATGTGACCGATTTGGGAATGACAGGGCCGATTGATTCGGTTTTAGGTGTTGAGATAGACCAGTCGATAGGAAAGTTTTTAGGCGACCCACCGATTCGCTATCGCTCAGGAAAAGGCGATTGCAGACTTGAGGGTGCAGTTTTTGAAATTGATGAAAAAAGCGGAAAATGCATATCGGCAAAGACAATTAGAATTTAGATTAAGAAAGATTTTGGCAATCGCATTGGAGGAAGCAATTAGATGAACACCTTTGGTTCTAAACTAAAGTTTACGGTTTTTGGGGAATCGCATGGATATGGAGTTGGAATGACCCTAGATGGCTTTCCCTCGGGGTTAAAGCTCGACATGGAAGAACTCAGCAAAGAAATGGCGAGACGTGCGCCTGGCTCGTCAGAGCTTGCAACGAAACGAAAAGAGGCAGATGAGCCGATTTTTATGAGTGGAGTGCTAGATGGCGTTACAACAGGAGCGCCAATTACTGCGCTTATAAAAAATAAGGACACACATTCCTCGTCTTACGACAAAAATATTCCAAGACCATCACATGCAGATTTGGCGGCATGGGTGAAGTATAAAGGGAAAAACGACCACCGTGGTGGCGGACATTTCAGCGCAAGATTGACTGCGGCGTGGGTTGCGGCCGGTGCGATGTGCAAGCAAGAACTAACGCGTAGAGGGATAGATATTAGTGCAAGAATAACACGCATAGGCACGCTTACGGGCGAGGAACTCACTGTACCTATGCGGAAAGCAATTTTGGATGCGAGAGCCTCGGGTGATAGTATAGGCGGCGTTGTGGAATGTGAGTGTACAGGAATTTCCCCCGGAATTGGCGGACTAATGTTCGGCGGACTTGAAAGTCGACTAGCGTCGATTTTATATGCAATACCGGGAGTTAAAGGCGTTGAATTCGGAGCGGGATTTGAAATTGCAACCATGCTCGGAAGTCAAGCAAACGACCCAATTCGCATAGAAAACAGCAGGATTTTTACAGAAACAAATAACTCAGGCGGAATAAATGGCGGGTTAAGCAATGGTATGCCAATTACAATGAGAGTTGCATTCCGTCCAACGCCCTCGATTTCAAGAGAGCAAAAGAGCATAGATTTCGACACCATGGAAAACGTAGATTTCAGGGTGCGAGGCAGACACGACCCGTGTGTTGTGCCTAGGGCAGTGCCTGTTGTTGAAAGTGCGGTTGCAATTGCGATGCTCGATGCCATTTTAGATGTTGAAAACTAAGTTACATATAGATACGGAGAAAAAATAATGATGAAATTTACAGTCCCCTGCCTTTTTGGCCTTGAAGGACCATTAGGCGAAGAATTAAAACGAATGAATATGCAAAATGTACAGAACGATAACGGAAGAGTTAGCTTTGAGGGGACGTTTGAAGATATGGCTAAGGCGAATGTTTGCCTTAGATTTGGCGAACGTGTTCTGATAGAGCTTAATAGCTTTGATGTAGACAGCTTTGAGGATTTGTTCCAAGGTACGCTTGATATTCCTTGGGAAAACTTTATTCCCAAAGACGGAACTTTCCCTGTGAAAGGTCACTGCCTAAACTCACAACTACATTCTGTTCCCGATTGCCAGAAAATTATTAAAAAAGCGATTGTCACAAGACTTTCCAAAAAATACGGCGTGAGCTGGTTTGAGGAAACTGCGGAAACTTATCAAATCCAATTTGCGATTATGAAAGACCGTGCGACAATTTATCTTGATACAAGCGGAACAGGCTTGCATAAGCGTGGTTACAGACCATCTCACCTTGCTGCGCCTTTGCGTGAAACATTGGCGGCGGCTCTGGTGTATTTCTCAAAATACCGCGGTAGAGATGATTTTGCCGACCCATTCTGCGGTAGCGGAACAATTGCAATCGAGGCGGCATTAATCGCAAAAAATCGTGCCCCTGGTTTAAACCGTAGATTTTCAGCTATGCGCTGGGGATGTGTGCCACGTGATATCTGGGATATCGTAAAAGATGAGGCGATTTCTCGTGAATACAATGGCGATTACCGCATTTTTGCCTCAGATATTGACCCAGAGGCGGTCGATATTTCTCAAAAAAATGCTGCAAGAGCAAAAGTTGCGGATATCATTCAGTTTTCACAGGCGAATGCATTTGACTTTTCTCGTGAGACAACAAGCGGAGTTATAGTCACGAATCCACCATACGGCGAGCGTATGCTCGACAAAAAAGCCGCTGAGCCTTTGTACAAAGATTTCGGCAGAGCGTATAGCAAGCTCGAAAACTGGAAACTTTATTGCATTTGCTCACACCCTGAATTTGAATATCACCTCGGCAGACGTGCAGACAAAAAGAGAAAACTCTATAACGGCATGATTAAATGCGATTTATTCATGTATCTGTGAGGAAGTATGAAACATCTTTTTATCGTAAATCCCGTAGCAGGCGGACGAGATAAAACAGAATATATAAAAAAATCCGTGTCACAAATTTTAGGCTCGAGCGATAATTTCGAGGTGTACACAACGAGAGCACCTCTTGACGCAAGCGAAAAAGTTAGGGCAGAGGCTAAAGTTTGTGACGAATTAAGGGTTTATTCGGTCGGTGGCGACGGCACTTTAAATGAGTGCGTAAACGGCGCTATCGGTCACTCAAATGTTGCCGTTTCTGTGTGCCCTGTCGGAACCGGCAACGATTTTGTGCGCACTTTCGGAGAAGAAAGTGAGATGTTTTTGGACATAAAATCACTAATATACGGTGAAATCCGCCCTATAGATTTGATAAAATGTAACGAAAAATACAGCATAAATATCTGCTCGGCAGGACTTGACGCAAGAATTGGAAAAGACGTGCATGAGTTCAGTCGTTATCCTATTATCGGTGGAAAAATGGCTTACACAACCTCTGTCGTAAGCAATACCATAAAGGGTACGAGTACGGAGATGAGAGTCACCTTTGGTGATGATGGCGAGCTAAAACGAGATGGAAAAATCACGCTCATTTGCGCTTGCAATGGAAGTTTTTATGGTGGAGGATATAACCCTGTTCCCGAGGCGAGACCTGATGACGGAGCATTGGATTTTCTTGTAATTGGAGATGTGTCGAGGCTTAAACTTGCGAAACTAATCGGAAAATTTAAGGCTGGTAGATATAAGGAAATTGACGAAAATCTTGTAGATTATTACAAAGGCAGCAGCATAAAAATCGAGGCAGAAAAGCCTATTTGCCTGTCGCTGGATGGCGAGATACTATATGTTAAAACAGCTGAATTCAAGATAGTGCCCAAGGGTATAAACTTCGTTTTTCCTGTTGGTATGAAGTATTTTGATTTTGAAAATTAGCAAATTGGAGTAATCAAGAGCAAATATTAGATTTCACAGTAAAATATATTTAAAAATTAAAATAATTGAGATATTTGGCGATATACAGCTGAATATACCCTAAAATGCAACTTGCACAATGGGTTAACTTATATTAATATAGTAGATGTCGTTAGCACTCGATTGCAAAGAGTGCTAAATACTTAAAAAATCAGTATTATCATTGGAGGTAAATATAAAATGACACTAAAACCTTTAGCAGACAGAGTTATCATTAAACAAGTTGAAGCAGAGGAAAAAACAAAGGGCGGAATTATCCTTTCTTCAGCAGCTCAAGAAAAACCCGAAGTTTATGTAGTTTGTGAAGTTGGCCCCGGTGGAATGGTTGACGGCAACGAAGTTAAAATGGAAGTCAAAGCCGGTGACAAAGTTATCACAGGCAAATATTCAGGAACAACAGTTAAATTGGACGGCGAAGAATTCACAATCGTTCGTCAAGGCGATATTCTCGCAATCGTTCAGTAATTTAAATATAACATTATAATTTTAATCGGAGGAAAACATTAACATGGCTAAAGAAATCATCTACGGCGAAGCTGCCAGAAAAGCTATTGAATCTGGTGTTAATCAGCTTGCTGATACAGTTAAAATCACACTAGGCCCTAAAGGTCGTAACGTAGTTTTAGAGCGCAAATTTGGTTCACCACTAATCACAAACGATGGTGTTACTATTGCTAAAGAAATTGAACTTGAAGATAAGTTTGAAAACATGGGCGCACAACTTATCCGCGAAGTTAGCACAAAAACTAACGACATCGCAGGTGACGGAACAACAACTGCAACAGTTCTTGCTCAAGCAATGATTCGTGAAGGCCTTAAAAACCTTGCAGCTGGTGCAAACCCAATGGTTATGAAACGTGGTATTCAAGTTGCTACAGCAGCTGCTGTTGAGTGCATCAGAGAAAACAGCAAACCTGTTAGCGGTACAGAAGATATCGCAAGAGTTGGCGCAATTTCTTCTTGCGACGACAATATCGGCAGACTAATTGCTGAAGCTATGGAAAAAGTTTCACAAAACGGTGTTATCACAATTGAGGAATCAAAAACTGCTGAAACTTACTCAGAAATCGTTGAGGGTATGCAGTTCGACCGTGGCTACATCACACCTTACATGGTAACTGACAGTGAAAAAATGGAAGCTGTTATCAATGACGCTTATATCCTAATCACAGATAAGAAAATTTCTAACATTCAAGAAATTCTTCCTGTTCTTGAGCAAGTTGTTCAATCAGGTAAAAAACTTGTCATCATTGCTGAGGATGTTGAGGGTGAAGCTCTTGCAACAATCATCCTAAACAAACTACGTGGCACATTCACATGCGTTTGCGTTAAAGCTCCTGGTTTCGGCGACAGACGTAAAGAAATGCTTCAAGATATCGCTGTTCTAACTGGCGGTCAAGTTGTTGCTTCTGACCTAGGAATGGAACTAAAAGAAACAGACATGAGCCAACTTGGTCATGCTCACCAAGTTAAAATAGGCAAAGAAAACACAATCATCGTTGATGGTGACGGCACAAGCGAAGCTATCACTGAGCGTGTTAACCAAATCAAGAGCCTACTTCTAACAACAACTTCAGAGTACGACAAAGAAAAACTAAACGAG
>CAYJLH010000074.1:0-10303 GCA_964370925.1 uncultured Oscillospiraceae bacterium
TTAACTTCACCTCTCGCTGTACCTTTGTACAGCTTCGGGCAAGGAAAAAGCCGAAAATTCGGCTTTTTCTTCAGTTAAATCGTTCTGCACTATTGTCTCGCAGCCTCACTTGAGGTTTCTATTTCGTCACATCCCCTTGTTTTTTATCCTTAACATCCTGTAAGAAATACCCCTCTTGTCTTTTGTTTGCTATGGTGATGGGCGCGCTAATTTCCGTAAGTTTTGTTTTTACTCGCGACACCAAAATTCGAAGTGAATTATAATTATCTACCGATGGGCTTCCCCACACTTTATGGTAAAGTTCATCCCGATTTATCAGCAAACCCTTTCGCACTGCAAGTATCCATAATAGTAAAAATTCACGTCTGGTTAGCAATAAATCTACACCATTACAATATGCAATTGAGCTTAAGCTATCGAGATGTAAATTGCCTATTCTAATTGTTTCAAGTGGCTCAATCACTCTCAATCTGGCTTTTATTCTCGCTATAAAAACCGAAAGATCATATGGCTTGGTTATGTAATCATCACCACCACAGTCAAATCCCTTAACTATATCACTATTCTCTCCCATTGCTGTGAGAAATAAAATTGGGATGTTGTATTTTTGCCTAATTTCTTTACACGCTTGGAGGCCGTCTCCATCAGGTAAATTTACGTCCAGTACTATTAAATCAAATTTTATTGTATTCAGTGCTTCAAGACAAGCCCTAACAGTTGTTACACAAAGTACAGAAAAACCCTCATTTGTCAGCGTTTGCCTATTAATATTGTTAATATGTATATCATCTTCCACAAGTAGAATGTTGGGCATCTTATTCACTCCTCATCTCTGTATATGGGTATAGTAATTTTGAAAATTGCGTCTTGCTTACCATTGTCTAAAAGTACGATGTCACCGTTATGAATATTTGCAATTTCCTTACAAATATAAAGGCCCAAACCTTTTGTATTATTAGTCGAAAAACCTTTTTCAAAAATTTTGCTTCTAAGCTCAAATGGAATACCACTACCTGTATCACTGACGATTATGCTAACCATATTGATATTCTCTTCTTCGTTTATATCAATAGCAAATACGCCGTTTTGCATGTGTCTATTACTATTTACGGCTAAATTTATCATCATTTGTGAGAGCATTTCGAAATTTGCCATAATATTAATATTCGACTGCCCTTTTATAATTAAAGCATTCTCTTTTTTGGACAACAGTCCCCTGCACACTATTGAGCAGTAACTTAAAAAATCGTCTAAAGAGGTTTTTTCAAGAGAAGTTTTAGACTGTGGCTTCACAGGCATTTCCATCAAATTTGACACTAAATCGGCTAGCCTTTTTGCCTCCGATGAAATAACTTTTAGGTTTTCGGATGTTTCTTCGTCAGCTGTATTGTTAGTGATTTGGTAATTTGTTAGCTGTGCATATCCACTCATTACAGTGAGCGGTGTTTTTATTTCATGTGCCATTTTTTGAAGAAAATCGGTTTTCATTTCATTTATGCGCTCTAATGTATCCTTTTCGGCTCGGCTTTTTTCGAGTGCAATATTGTCCTCGTTCGCCTGTATAGCAAGCACATACATGAAGCTTATGGCAAAAAGTAACATGCCCACAGGCGTAATTCCACCTCGGGTGACGACAGGTAGTTTTCCAACAAACCATGCTTCGATAATAGCTGTCAAGACTAAAATGCCTATACCTAATGTTATATAAACATCTTTTATTCCAAAGTGCTTAATTTTGATATAATGCCTGATAATTCCATAAAATAGATAAATTAGGTATGGAATTGCGAGAACTTGCACTACGGTTGAGACCATAACAGACTCAGTTGTAGGCAAGACAAACAATGCAATTATGCCTAAAACTGTAATGATAGTTAATGCGAGCGTGATATACCATTTGACTACTTTTGGGAAAACCGATTCTATCATTGTCAAAATTGCAAATGGCGTCAGTGCACTAACTCCTACAACTACCCTGTAATGTATGAACCAATTATAGTCATATGGAATTAAGGAGATTAAATAAAACCACTGGTCACGCAAGGCGAAAAGAACACAACAAAATGCAAGCTGTAATCCTGGTCGTTTAATACGCAAAATACTATCAAGCAAATAATAAACAGCAAGAAGTATAAGTCCGCCACTGACAATATAGGTTTGTAGACCCAGTTCTAATATGAATCTATTGATATTTTGGGGAGTTGAAATACTAAGCGTAGGTGTAGAACCGCCCTCTTTATGTACAAAGTTTGAGTACTGCATTATAAGCTCCACAACTCCGTCCTCGCCTGTGTATATAGGAAATTCCATATAATTAACGCCTGGCTTTGAAGTCGCTGGGTCACTCGATACTATACCGACAGACACAACTTCTTGACCATTCACATAAACCAAAGTCGAATAATCTACAGAATACCCACAAAAAACAAAGTAACTGTTCGCCGGCATCTGCAACACTGTGCGATGAGTGCCATAGGTAATAGCCTTGAAATCAGGGAGTTCATAACGCTTTTGAGCATCAATAATATCACCCTCTTTGAAATCCTCAGGTGAATAAAGCTTCATGGGATAAAAATCCATATCGTATGAAAGCTCGGCAATTGTCTCGTCAAAATTTATATGCTCAATATTACTAACACCATCCACTGGCATAGGAACATCAACAGTTTCAATCCCTCGATTAAACATAAAAATCCATATGACGAGTAAAACCGCTAATACAATTAGTGGTGAAAATACGGAGTATGCGGTGATTTCAGATTTACTCTGGAGAGTTCTGAAATCATCTATTTTTTTAGTAATTTTCATGAATTTCTCTCCAAGTGTAAATCTATTACCGACTAATGATTGTTTCAAAAATTATTATCAATCTGACTTAATTAAAATAACAGTCTGTATAATATCTAATTTTACACTATTATGTCATAATTTGCAAATCTAATTCTAGTTATCTCAAAATGTATCCTAAATTTTGAATATATCATCAAGTAGTGAAATACTATCACGTAAATCTGAGTAACCGAAATATCTAATATAAATCAACTGCGTACCCTCATAAGCAAACAGGTGTTTCATAGTTTCTTCTTCCGCTAAGACGGCTCTGTCGTATAAGTCAAGTTCTGTAATCGTGTATTCTGTGCCCTCCCATAAATGTACTTCCATCAATTCTTCTAAAAGTAGAGGTGAAAAAAATGAAAATCTCATACGGTAATACTCGGTTCTAGCTGAGGGCTTGTATAATTCGCTAGAATCTTCGAATTTATAAAGCTGCTCAGCGCCTTTTTGAAATACTTCATAATACTCTGGCGCTAAGATAGACCATGCAAAGCTGACATAGTTATTAAAATCGAAATCTTCACCATGAAAAATTTGAGGTGTTGCCCATTCGAATTCTTCATTTTGTTCTAATACATCAAGGGGGATGAAGGGTAATTCTTGCTCAACATCCACAACACTCTTTGTCCACATGTTAGTAAAAGTCATAATGCTAGTTATTAAAACTGCAATTGCAATAAAAGTCGAGAAAATATTATAAAAAAGATAACCCAAATGCTTCTTGCGATATTCTTTCTTGTGCTCAAGGGTAAAACCATTGGATAATATTTTTCTGACTCTATTTGCACATATGGCTTGCTGAACTGCCTGTGGAACTAAAAAAATCTGTGAAATTATGAGAATAAAGTTAAATGGATTGATTAACAAAGAGGTAATCGGTCTATTGTTTAGGCTAAAAACAGTTAAAATCAAAGCTATACTAATTAAAACAGCTATGCATGTTACTACTGCTTGTTTTGTTAGTTTTTTGCACAGTCGACTATAACTTTCGCTTTGTACTATAGGGTCGCTATGTAATTCTGTTGCATCGCTTCTGCTGGATTTCCAAACAAAAAACAAACCACCGTATGTAGTGACAAATTCCCAGCCAGCTTCTTTGTATATGTCTACCATGTCCTCAGATGGTGTGTTGTTATCGTCGATTAATGGCTCAACCCTAAATCGGATGTATGCTGGCTCTTTCTTAGCAAAACGAAAATTCCATAAACCGTGCCCGTTTAAAATCAGGCCTTTTTTGGCTAAATCAGAAAACCAGCACTCCATGGCAACGGCATCGTAAAAATTAAACTGTGGCTTTTTATAACAATGTTTCATCTTTTTTCTCCTCCCATACTTTTGCATCGGCTACACAAATATTCAAGCGCTCGAGTTCGGCGTTATACAGTCCCCGTCCTTTATCCGTTAGCCGATAAAAGCGCTTTCGACCCTCGGTTCGTGTTTCAGTGATTACCTGCTCTTCTTCAAAACGACCTAAAATTGTATACAGAGTTGCAGGCCCGAGCTTAACTCGACCATGTGTTAAATTTTCGACTGCACTTGCAATTTCTGCGCCACTGCTTTCTTTATATAGCAATGCCATCAAGGTATAAAACATACTCTCGCTGACGACCTCAATTCGTTTGTTTCCCATGTTATAAACTCCTATTATCGAGGATTGATATTACATAATGATTTTAACATCGAGGGTCGATAATGTCAAATATAATTTAATTTTAGACAAAACTATAAAAATGAATTTTGTAAAATATTGTAATCAACATTGACATATACTTGAAAATATAGTATAATTATGATGGTTAGTTTTTGCTAACTGTGCTATTTAAATTTAAATTACATTATTGAGAAAAGAGGAACAGAATATGTCAATGATCGGAAAAGAAGTTTCGGAATTCAAAGTGCAAAGTTATATCGAGAATAGCTTTAAACAAGTGTGCAAGAGCGATATTTTAGGTAAATGGAGCGTATTTTTCTTTTATCCAGCGGATTTCACCTTTGTTTGCCCAACAGAACTTGAAGATTTAGCAAATAAATACGAAGAATTTAAGGGCATAGGTTGCGAGATTTATTCTGTGTCTTGTGACACTCATTTCGTACACAAGGCTTGGCACGATGCATCTGATACTATTAAAAAAATCAAATATCCCATGCTTGCCGACCCAACAGCTACACTAGCACGTGATTTTGATGTCATGATTGAAGATGTTGGACTTGCTGAAAGAGGCACTTTTATAGTAAATCCTGAGGGCAAAATTGTTGCGTATGAAGTGCTTGCGGGCAATGTTGGACGTAATGCTGACGAACTTTTCAGACGTGTGCAAGCTCTACAATTTGTGGCTGAACATGGTGACGAGGTTTGCCCAGCGAAGTGGAAACCCGGCGAAAAAACACTTAAACCCAGCCTTGATTTAGTAGGTATTCTGTAGAAATATGCAGTAAAGGCGACAAGATACTCATGTCGCCTTTACTTTTTATAATTGAAAGATGGTGAAAAAATGACGAGTATACCAAATGATTTTTACGATGCGATTATCATTGGCGGAGGCCCTGCCGGTTTATCCGCAGCTATTTATATGGCTCGTGCAAAATATAAAACGCTTGTGCTTGAGAAAAGCAAGTTCGGTGGTCAAATTACGATAACATCTGAGGTTGTAAACTATCCAGGCGTATATCACACCAGTGGCGAAGCGCTTACAAAAGAGATGCAAAAACAGGCGATGTCTTTCGGTGCTGAATTTTTGCTGACAGATGCGCATGGACTAATAAAAAATGGTGATGTCTTTACAATTAAAACAGACAAGGGCGAGTTTCACACCTTGGGAGTTATCATCGCAAGCGGTGCGTCACCCAGAGCTGTAGGTTTTGAGGGTGAGGAAGAATTTAAGGGCAGAGGTGTTGCATATTGTGCCACCTGTGACGGCGAATTTTTTACTGGAAAAGATATTTATGTTGTTGGAAGTGGCTTCGCAGCTTGTGAAGAAGCCTTGTTTTTAACAAGATTTGCGAAGAAAATTTATATGCTCATTCGAGGCGAGGATTTTTCATGCACAGGCTCGGTTGTCGAAGAGGTCAAGGAACATGAAAAAATTGAGCTCTATTTTAACACCAATGTAAAAGAGGTTTTTGGTGATGGTTCTGTCAAAGGAATTATCATTGATAAAAATGGCGAGGACATTAGGCGTGAAGAAGATGACGGAATAGGTGTTTTCGTCTTCGCAGGTTACGCGCCGGCGAGTGGGAATTTTGCCGATATTGTTTCACTAAATGAGCAAAAATATATCATCACTGACGAAAATCAAAAAACAAATGTAGATGGTATATATGCCGCAGGTGATATTTGCATTAAAAATTTAAGGCAAGTGGTTACTGCTGTTTCCGATGGTGCGACAGCTGCGACTTCACTTGAAAAATTTATTGCAGCAGAATATGATAGGCTGAAAATTTCAAAAAGAGAGTATCATGCCCCGAAGCGTAAAGAGGAAAGCACGGTCAAAACCGAGGATGACGGCTCATTCATATCTGCTGAAATAAAAGAGCAATTAGCACCTGTTTTCTCTAGGTTTGAGTCAAATATTTTGCTCAAATACAAGCTTGATAATAGGGAGATTTCTAAAGAACTCGAAGGATTTATGGCTGAGCTTTCAAAGCTCAGTGAAAAAATTACTTGTGAAGAAGACGATAGCCTAGATTGTACAGCCTTACCAAGTATAAGTATTTTTGGCAAAAACAGGCAAAATAAAAATGTCAGTTTTCATGGTGTTCCCGGTGGTCATGAGTTTAATTCCTTTGTCGTGGGACTGTATAATGCTGCTGGCCCAGGGCAGATGATATCTGAGGAAGATATCGCAAGAATAAAAGTTTTAGATTTAAAGGTTCATATTGATTTAGCTGTGACACTGTCTTGCACCAACTGCCCTGATTTAGTTATGGCTGTCGAGAGAATTGCACTTTTAAACGATAATATCACGCTTGATATTTACGATTTGCCCCACTATGAAGAACTAAAAGCGAAGCATAGCATTATGAGCGTGCCTTGCATGATAATTGATGATAAACACGTTCATTTTGGGAAGAAAAATATAGCTGAGGTACTCGATATTTTGGAAAATCTATAAAAAACTCTTAAACACCGATGTCAATTGGCATATATTGCGATAACATCAAATGAATGACAATATTAATTCACAGCATGAATTATGCTTGCACCCAGCCTTTTTGGTGCAATCTCCGCAGTAAATACATTTGCCTGCCTCTTTGTCTTTCATCCTTATTTCTAAAATCGGTGCTTAATATTTCGTTTTTCTGCTTTTACTATATATGTGAGAGTTCAAGCCCTGTAATATTCTCGATGACAACCTAAAAAAGGACATGAAAAAAGAGGGGGAAAATCTTGTGATTTTACCCCTCTAAAGCCTGTATTTACAGGCTTTTTTCTGTGTGACAACCTTCTTGGCCACACTATTTGGCGGAGATGAAGAGATTTGAACTCTTGCGCCGGCAAAACCGACCTACCGGATTTCGAATCCGGACCCTTCAGCCACTTGGGTACATCTCCATATTGTTTTATTTTTCGGATAACTGTGAGCGAAAGCTCACTTTTTCTTCGCTGACCACTTCATACACATTCTAACATAATTTATGGGGTACAACTTTAGATTATACCCCATATTATTGGAAAAATCAAGATTTATTTAATATTGTATCATCATTTTTAATCCAGTCATTTACATCTTGTCTTGCCCAGCTTTTTTCACCAATTCTGCAAACAATTTTTTCAATTCCTGCATTAATAATAAGCCTACGGCACATTTGACATGATGTAGTGTCTGACAAAAACGCACCTGTTTTCGCGTCACGTCCGACTAAATACATAGTCGCCCCAATCATATCACGTCTAGCGCTAGAAATAATTGCATTTGCTTCTGCGTGTACACTTCTGCAAAGTTCATACCGCTCCCCTGACGGTATTCCCAATACATCACGCATACATTCACCAACATCAGTACAGTTTTTACGTCCACGTGGAGCGCCATTATAACCTGTGGCGATTATCTCATCATTTCGGACAATTATTGCCCCATATCGTCTCCTCATGCAAGTCGACCGCTCTAAAACAGAAGTTGCTATTCCTAAATAATAGTTTATTTTGTCGGTTCTATCCATTACATATTCGTTTTCAATTATAGGCATCTAAATTATTCCTCTCCCAAAATTATTAGTGAACTACAACCGTAGTTCCAGATGGAATAGTGTCATAAATATACTGTATATCCTCATCATACATTCTTATACAGCCCGCACTTATCGGATACCCAATTCCAGGGTCGTCAACTAATGTTTTTGTTCCGGGATAATATAGTCTTGAGTGGAACGCAAGTCCTGTACCGTATTTAAATCTCACAATAGGATAAACATCATAACCACTGGTATACCAACCGGTTTGGTTGTACGTGGTCGTAAAAACTCCCTGAGGTGTGTTATATCCTCTTCCGGCTCCAACAATAAATTCTTTGCTTAAAACCCAAGCATCATCAGCTTTTTCAAAAATATTAACTCTTTGATGTGATTGATTTATCCAAATAAGATAATTAGTTTCACTAGTATATCCTTTTGCGTTAATCCAGATTTCTTTCTCAAAATCCTGATAATCATTATTTTCTGCCCATTCAAGGGTGAAATTTCCATTATAGGTCGCACCGACAACAGAAAGCACCCTCTCAACTTCAAACTGCTTGTAATATTCATCGCTATAATTTTCAAGTGTAACCGTTCCGTTAAAAACTGTTTCACTTGTGTTTTTTGAGTCAGGCATATATTTTATTTTCAACTCAACCTTGCTACTAGTGTTCATATCTTTTGAATACTCATAGTTATGATTAATACTCACAGTATCGCCTATGACTAAGTCCTCTGTTGTGGTGTCAACCAATTGACCATCTATGATGAGTTCTATTTGGCAGTCCTTCAAGACCTTATCTTTATTTAGAAATACTGTAGGTGTGAGCGTTATTTCCAACTCATTTTCGACCGTTAAATATGTAGGAATTGAAACTAAAATAACCGAATCCAAAAGACCATAATCGGTTTCGTCAGTTATTTTATCGCTGTCTAAATCTTCTGGCAATGTGATATCAAAACCGTCGAATGTGAGCATGTCAATATCATCGCCATCACCCTCAACCATGACTTTGTTGCCATGTAAGTACATGTTTTCTATATCACCGCCAAAAACTAGACTGTTGTTGTCTCCAATAAATTCCAGATTTTTTAAATCTTGCCTTTTTTCAATTGATAAATTATTTCCATTACCCGTAAATGAAAGTGACTCAAAGTCATCTTCAATAGAAACAAATCTGTTATTCGCATATAAAGCTAGGCTAGGCTCTTTTTCTGAAAAATCAAAATTGAGCTTACCGCCGTTTTCTCGTGCATAAAGCGTCAAATTTTCCTTAGCTTCTATGTTAATATCTTTATATGAAAGGATTTCAACGCTTGCGTCGGAATTAAGCTCGTTGATTTTCAACTCTTCAAGATTTCCTGAGCGTAGAATGATTCTTTTGCTCTCTGAATTCTCTATTGAAATTTCGCTTTCATCTGTAATTACCCATAAAAACTCTTTATCTGATTCTGGTACTTCATTATCATAGATAAATTCACCATTTTCCAAAATTCTGTATAGTACTGAAATAAATTCAGCTCTTGTAATTGTCCCATTTAAGTTTAAGTTACCATTGTAGCCTTTTACAAAACCATAATTATACAGTGTTCCGACAGCATCAGCCTCTTCAGAACTTAAAGTTTTGGCTTGGCTCTCATATGATTTGAGATATTCATATCCCTTGGAAACATGGGAAACCCTAAAAGCACCATCAATCATTAAAAATGCTTTTTTTCGCGTTAGAGGTTCAGCAGAGTTTGAAAAACCATCACTTATGTATGCATTGACCAAGGCTTCTGAAAGTCCATCGTCCCAACTCTCCCCTGTTTCGGGCGAAATATCAAGAACTCGGCACAAAATTGCCGCTGCTTGTCCGACTGAAACAATATCGTTAGGTCTGAGTTCGCCATCGCCAAATCCGCTTATATAGCTGTCTTCAACAGCGGATAACATAGTACTTTTTGCCCAATGGTTTTCGATATCTTCAAACTCAGTCGCTTGAGTTTGAAGTGTAGTGCAAGAAAAAAACGCAGTAGATGCTAAAAGACCACTAAAAAGTTTTTTCGTAACCTTGTCCATGTTCCATCCTCCAATACTTACTCTATATTATTATAATATATGTATTGCTTAATTCTGTCAACAATTTTAGACATAATCTATTCATAAATTCATATTTTGCATGATTAGCCTAACCAAACTTGCAAAAAAAGAATATATATGATATTTTATCATACTAATTTGCAAGATTTGATGATGTAATTATTCATACTGTATAAAATTGATAATTATGCATGTATAAAAATTCAGTATATA
>CAYJLH010000075.1:0-10279 GCA_964370925.1 uncultured Oscillospiraceae bacterium
GTCATTGTCAAGAGCGATGATTTTGCTATCTTGACCACCGATGTCAATTACCATTGAGGGAGGTGTTCCGTCAGGAGATGTCAGTCTTGTTCCATAGGCATGAGCTGTGATTTCCGAAATCGTATCATCAACAACGGAAATTGAACGCCTACTATAACCTGTTGCGGTCATATAATCTATATCAGACTGCTTAATTCCCGCTTCTTTTGTGATTTCTTCAAGCATTTTTTCTGCTGCTGCGTCATTATCAATACCTGTTGGTAAAACTTTTGTCACAACAACTTCGTTATCTTTTATAAGAGCAGCTTTGATATATGTAGAACCACCATCAAAACCAAGATAGTATTTACCCATTTTTTCTTCTCCTTTGTTCAAGCATTTCTACAAATGCCTCAAATCTGATTTTAACTTGCTCTACGTCTTCTGTGCTAAAGTCTGTTTCTATTCTCAGTAATGGAATGTTAAGTTTTTTTGCAAATTCTTCAACAGCGGCAAGTTCAAAATCATATGGAACACAGCCACGTAAAACGTGATATATAATTCCCTCAGCGCCTGATAATTCCATTCTGTTTTCAAGGCTGTATAATCTATCTTCAATATTATCAAAAACAGGGCAGGTACAAGCCGAAATATAACGTGCCACTAAGGCGCGAATCATACTATTCGTGCTGTAATCATTTGGTATTACAGGGTCATAAAGAAGTCTTCCTGAAAGACAAGATTCGTCGCCAACAATTTGTGCGCCAAGGTCTTCTAACATAAGTGGAAGTTTGAAGTTTGGAAAGCTTATTGGAGAGCCAGCGATGAAAACTCTTGGTTTCGTGCGACGTGCTTCCGGTGCATTAGCCTCTCTTTCCTCAATTTCCGCAATTAAATCTGCGGTTGCTTCTTCCCAAGCTTTGGGATTTGTGTAGCAATAACTGTTTAGTGCATACATAACCTCAGAGCCTTTAACTTGAGGATTTTTTGCATACAATTTTTGCTGAAGCAAATATGCTTGCCTTTGTGCGGAATTGATATCAAGACAAGCTTGTTTTAATGCCTTTCTTGAAAGTTTAGCACCTGTTTGCTTCTCTAAGGCTTTTACAAGACCTCTCATAATGGCTATCATTTCTTCATATGCCGAATTGCTTTTTGACATATTAATCGGTACAGGAATGATGGGCAATTCTTTTGCCAAAACCTCCGTACTTTTGCGTTTTGCCTCACATGTCATGGGCATAACCGCAACTTCACATTGATTATACATGGGTAGAACTTTCATAGAATGAAACCCTGTGGTTGCCTTGACGACAGGGCAAGCATCACGGGGGATAATTTCCTCACCTATTAATGCAGGAATTTGATGTCCTGAGCAAAGCCTTAGCGGAGTGTATCCCAAGGCATATATAAGCTCGTCGGGTATCATAACACAATATGTTCCTATGTATTTAGTCGAGGTTGCTTCAAAATTGCAAAAAGCATTTTTATAAACTTCGTCATAAAATGACAAATCATTTCTTGCATCAAGCTCTGAAATTGTCGCACCAACAACCCTTTGAATATTTCTTGAATATCTTTCTTTTACTTTTGCTTGCATGTCTTACCTCGTCCGTTAGAATTTTTATCACATTTATCGGTTGGTCTTTTTGAGCTTAAAATAGTTTTGCCGAATAATTCAAATCTAAGGGCGTCTTTTTCAGGGCAAACTTCAATACACTTCATGCAGTAAATGCAGTTTGAGTTTGTAATATCTTCATTTTCACGGTCTTCATAAATTTCTTGAATATCTACAGGGCAAACTTCAAGGCAAGCTCTGCAATGCGTGCAGGCGCTACCTTTTTTCTTCAAACGGCTACCGCTGATTTTGTTGAAAAGACCCATAAGCGCACCTTGTGGACAAATTCTACAGAAAAATCTATCACTTACAAACATAAATGCAAATAATCCGATAGCCCAATATAATGCAGTTCCGCCGCCGCCCATTACATACCCAGTTACTGTTGGTGTGAAGTAGTAAATCGGACAAACTTTGCATACATCATAGAAAAATAGATAGAATACTAAAGCCCACTTTAAAATAGTTAGGAACGGTTTCAGTTTTTGAGAAATATTAAGCTGAGTAAATCCAAGTTTTTGTCTAATTTCGGTAATTACATCTTGGAAAAATCCCATTGGGCAAACATATCCACACCACAATGTGCCAAGTGCTATCATGGCAATAAGACACGCAATCATCGAAATTATGAATGTTTCTGACATGTATTTATTAAAATCTAAAATCATAAGACACAATGCATCTGTCGTTCCACCAGCTACATAGCGACAGTGAAGCACCGGTGTTATAATGTGTGATTGAGGACCTATAAGATACCCTCCATATGATAAAAACATGAAAAAGACAAATAAAATACTAAGTCTTACTTTAGTTATTTTATAATTTCTTATTTTCTTAATCCCTTTTGTTTCTTTATTCACGTTGCTTTCCTTTCAGCTTGCATTAATATTTTATTTATCTTCTAGCAGTTCATCTTGCTCTATTTTTAAAACTGGTAATTCTACAGTCTTTTTGCTGAAATAAATCTTTTGACCAAAAGATAATACAACTGCAATTAATAGTCCTGGAATTCCCGCTTCTAAAATCATATCTACTGAACCGGGTATACTAAAGTCAGGCTTTCCGCTTCTTAAATTTGCATTTGCTGGAACGTATTCATACCAAGCTTTTTCTTCTTCAACAGCTGCTTCTGCTTGGTTAGCATTTTGTTGGTCGTCGCCACCTTGTTGTTGACTGTCGCCACTGCTGCTTTGTTGCTGAGGTTCTTCCACAACTTCTTCTGCAAATAAAGTAGAAAAGTCAAGTGCCATAAGTTTTTCAGCTGTTTTAAAGGTTTTTTGTCCAATCAGAAGAACTCCAATAACTACAATTACTATCAATTTAACGGCAGTGAAACTCCAAATTTTTAGAAATTGGTTTTTAACTTGAACTATTGCGTTAATAAGTTTTAGCATATTTTTCCTCCTAAACTGCAACTAAATTAGTTTTCTTTGACAATTTACCACTAAGCATTTCGTAAAATGCTTCAATTCTGATTTTGACTTGCTCTTTATCTGTGTCAGTATAGTCTGTTTCTATGCATAAAAATGGAATGTTTTCCTTAATCGCAAATTCTTCCATACGCTCTGCCTGATAAGCGTCAGAAGTTTGACCTTTAAGCAAATAGAAAATTATTGCAGATGTGTTTTCGGGGATATCATAATTATTCATCATATTTTGAGAATTCATGACAGAAAAATGTCTGTACTGCACCGAAAAACAATTTCTGATTAAATTAATTGCAGATGTTTTTAGCGAAAGTTTGCTAAAATCTGCCAAACCCAAACAGCTATCGTGGTAATATGAAATTCCGACTTCAAACAAAACTTCATGCAGTTTGCTGTTTGGCATTTGGATTTTTGAGCCTGTTAAAAGTAGCAAGCTATCATATTTAGGCTTTGCTTTTGACCTTTTATCAAGGAATTTTTGCATCTCGTCTATCCAAAAATGTTTGTCTTCATCAATATGTAAAGTTTGGATAAAAAAGCTCCGCACAAAAGTTGGAAGGCTGTTCCAACTCTCGCTTTGCATGAGGGCATAGGCTTTTTGATAACCTGAAATTTCATTTTTAAGTATTGCACTGTCTAGCGTAGTATTTGCTAGTTTGCTGATTGAGTTTAAAAGAGCGATTTGTTTAAACATAAAATTCATAGGCATTTTTTCTGCTGTAAAAGAGGGTGGCTCGACTTGTATGATTTGCAAGTCTAAATCTTTCAAGTACGTAATCGCCTTTTTAAAGCTGTCGTTGCTTGCGCAAATTATAACTGCGCCCAATTCTTTTGCCAAACCGGCTTCTTCGTCAAGCAAAAGACCAACCGCGGATTTTGCGATGGGGTCACTTATTTGCGGAAAAATATGGCTTGCATTCTCGCCCATAAGATAGCTTCCTCCGTTTAAAAAAACGGGCGTTAGACCATAGCTTCTGACGTACAAACCATAAAACTCATCACCGATTATTCCTACTTTCATAGGTGTTTTTTCTGCATTTTCTTGCTTAACATCTCTCAATATATTAAGAAAATATTTTGGCACTTTCTCATATTTTTCGATGATGTCAATATAATTTTCGATTTCGCTTAAATATTGCATAAAGCCCTCCTCTACGCTTGTTAGATTGTTGTCGTTGATTCTGTTAAAAATACAAATTTCATCACGCTAGTTAGTTATAGTAAACTTATTTCAAGTTAGTCTACTATAACAAAAATGTTTTGTCAAGTGAATTTTCTATTAATTTTTATTTTTATAAAAATCGACAAAGAAGAACGGACACCAACAAGCGACATTGTAATTTTTGATAATTTCTTTTTGCTAAAAGCGTGAAAGAAGGGAAGGTGTGTCCTAAATAAAGGCGACGAACCTCTAAATTTTGAGGTTCGCCACTTTATTTAAGTTTATTTTTTTACGATAATGTAAAATTATTACTGATAAATGACATCAAATACGAGTGGCTCGTAACCATCGCAAGTGAGTGTGACGTTGTATGAAACACCTTGCGTAAATGCCGGAACATCTTCACCATCTACTGTGCGAGTGACGGAGAAATCAATAGTTCCGTCTTCTTTGATAAGACCTGAACGAATTCGGAAGGATTCCTCAGCACCTTCCTCCAGAACATTAGCGGAGTCCAGAGCGGCGAGATAGGCAGCAAATGCCTCATCGCTTGCACCATCGGCTTTAACAATATTTGTGCCGTCAAAAGTTGCAACCGGTGCATCTGCCATCAAAATTAGCTCTTGAACATTGTTTACATAAAAACCGTCTTTCTGTGACAGGAAAAGGTGTACTTTGTATTGTAATTTTTAATACCCATCATCCTTCTCCAATTCATACAAACGCTCGTGAAATTTAATCATCTCGCGCCCCTCCTCCGACAGGCTGAAAATTTTCTCACGTTCAAAATAAATTCCTGTTGGATGGTTTAAATCAGCAAGCATTTTCACCGAATTGAGCGTACTATAAAAATTAATATCAAACATATAAATTGACCTAGAATAAACAAAATCGACCTCTCCACTACGACAAATTTCCAACATTTTTTCAAAGGTTTTAGTCCTCGTTTTTTGCCCATATCGCTTAAAATCAAGAAGCAAATCACAGCATTTCCAACTCTTATTACTGTTCAAAATTGGGTTTACAATATTCTCCATAACCGCATTTTCGTCGAGCATGTTAAACTCCCTTTTTGGAAAAACAAGATAGAACAAGACCTTCCTTTTTCTATTCATTTTGGAAAACCTCATCGTCCAAAATTTCATTATTCAGCAAGCTGAGTTGTTCCTCAATCAAAAGTGAAATCGACTGTCTTGTGTTGTTGCCGTGTAACTTCCTGTAAGAAAGTGGATATTTCAGCTTTTTATTGTAAAAAAACAGCAAGGCTTCTGCATAGCTGATTGCACCATAATTTCGCTCTCTCGCTGTGCGTGCGATTTCATTTATAGGTACTCTGCCGAGTTTTTCTTTAAACATTTCCTCCCTAAGTGCTTCGCCGTAAGTTGCAACTAAAATCGCAATTCCCTTCAAAATGCTGGCGCTGAAAGCGTTGGAATCACCCTCCCAAGTGCCTATTGCAATTCTCAAAACTTTGTCTAAATTGTTGTAACCATATTTCTCATAAAGCATTACCATTGTCGAAATTGCTGTAATACTGCCGACAGATTTGTTGGATGAAATTGTCAAACCGTAGGACTCTACCAAAGATTTTATTACCAATTGCGTGTTATTTCCTGCCTCTATATGTGCCATGAAAATTTCGTATGGTGTCAATGGTCGGTTGTGTTTTTGCTGATTTGCGAAAATATTTGCCTCATATTCATAGTGCAAATCATCGTAAATCATGCACCAAATCGGCGTGTCCCGAGAGCCTGAAACCAGCGCCACAACCTCAATTGTGTGCTGTCCGTCAAAGACGAAATTTATCTCACCACGGCGACTGACTTTTACAGGATTGATTTGGTATAGGTCGAAATTTTCGGCAGTTTTTTGTATGTGTGCTATGGAAATATTTCGCTGATATTCTTGGTTTGAGACCAAGTTTTTTATTGGTATTTGCTCAAAATACACCTGTGGAACATAAAATTGCAACTCATCATTCATCGCACTCACCCCTTGCCCAAGTTATGATTTCTTGCGTGTTTTGTTCTAGTAAAGCAAGTGAAATTAAAAGTTTTTCTCTGCTTTCTAATTCAGTTTCTGAAAGCTTTGTATAATTTTTCGTTCGTTTCAACATATTTATCCACGATGGAATTGTAAGCGTTAAAGCTGTAATAGAAGAATTCGGGTCATGCTTTGGCATGATTTTTATTTTTGGAGTTTTCTCCACATCTTGTAAATGTTCACTCAACATAGAATTAGTGTCATCTTTTAAAAATTTATTTGTAGCTTTATTTTCCATGATTTGGTCGCCAATTTCTATAATTTTACTGGAAGATAAAGTGGACAACTTTTCAATATAATTGAATGAAGCTTTAATTTCACCACTTAAAATCACCTCTGCAAAATCTTTATGAGCCGATGAAATCACATCAATCGCTTTTGCATAAAGCTCATATATCCTGATGCATTGAGGTGTCAAACCATATTCTTTTGCCACTTTTGCTGCGGTGGTGTTTTTTGCTTTTTCTACAGGTGAAAGCTTGTTTTCAAAGGATTTTTTGGAGTATAAAAAGTTTTTTTCGCGCTTTTTTATAGAAGCTATCTGTTTCTCTGCTTCGTATCTTTTTCCTATCAAATATCTTCTTTTTTCATTTGATAAGTTTTCGTTTTTTAAGTCGTCAATACAGTTTTGTATAACGCTTTCGTATTCCGTCATTAAAATCCCTCATTTCCATTTTTATTTTTATCCTCTGCTAAAATACTAAAAACAGAATAACCCTCAAAAATATTTACGGCTAATGATTTTTGTCTATGTTCCTCGACTGGAAGCCCAAACTGATTTCTCCATTCAAGAGGAAAAGTTGGTTGTCGTGAGCTTTTTGGTTTCCTGTCCTCTGCGTAAATTCGCCTGTAAATTTCGGCACAGTCTAAATCAAAAACAAATAAATATTCATCTTCGGATTTAATTAATTTCCCTAAAATCCTGTATCGGTGCTCAGAATTCCACTGCATGAGCTCCATAAGTTTTGCAAAGAAAATTCTACAAGTAATTTTTCTGGGCTTGTTTTTTCCATTTTTATTGTTAATATTGCACCACAAAAATGAGTCTTTTTCGTCTTCTTTTGAGGGGCGAATGACGAGTTTATGAGTTTCAGGATTTACTAAAATTTGTACGTAATTGACCCCAGAAAGCTTGTTTACGCACACGGAATTTGCATAAAATTTCATATTATTAAAAGTAATGCACGGTTCATTTATGTTTGCAAAATACTCACTGTGGACAACTTCATAACCTTTATAAGCGAAGTTTTTATCAATTTCGAACTGGAAATTTTCATTCATCATACTGCACCTCATATAAGTCTAAATCCGACAAAATTTCTTCAACAATTTCCTCAGCTTCCTCCGGTGATGTGACATCTTCGTCGCTTTCGCCGAAGGCTCTGCCCTCGCAAAAAAGCTTCCAATCTTCCTTTTCTTTCAGTCCTCCGAGTTCCTCGGCTTGGGCGTGGGAGTAGTAGCTATACCCAAAACTGCTCGCCCATGAAGTCGGGTATGCGGACACGGATTTTCCACTTTTTATCATAGGTAAAATTTCATCGCTGTTATCATTTTTTTCGTCAAAAGTGGTTTCGGGTACAATCAATTCAGCTTCCTCGAGGTTGTAAACCAAAACCGTTTCCAGTTCATTTCCTTTTTTGAAACCACTGACCCTGTAGCTCAAATTCGTTGACCACTGAAGCAGTTCGAAGATGGTTTTTAGATACGCCGCACCGCTAACACATGTTGAAAAACTCTGCCCATCTCTGATTTTGTTCCACTTAATCGCAGTGTGTTTTTCGCCGTCTACTGCACGAATTACCATGAGTTTTTTGAATGGGTGAATTAATAATTCTATAAATTTTATGCAATCCAATTTCCTAATACTGTGAATATTGAACTTCAATTCCTCCACAGAAAACCTTGCCCAGACACGATTTTGCATGTCAAAAAACTGCGAACGAGCGATTTCAAATCCTCTGAAATCAAATTCTCCAGCCGTCGTTTCGTACATATCATCTAAGTTTTCATCAACAAAAATGTTGTTTTCATAGGCACTCAGGGAGGCAGTTTTATAGTCCTCAGCACTAAATCCAGCCCATTTCGGGTGTATGGTCACAAAGCCTTTTAGTGCGCCTTTGTGGATAACTTTTATCGTGGGCAAAACACCTTTTCTGTAGCCGTATTTTGCATTATCCATCAACCTTTGAACTGCTACCCAGTCGGCAGGGGAGATTATCGCTTCGTGGTGATTGTGCCATCTTTGTTGCTCAAATTCACCACGATTTACTCTGGATTTATGGTCAATATAACTCGGTGTGTAGGTTTTTTGCGTCAAAACTTGACCACAAAATTTCTCATTTCTCAATATGGAAGCAATGGAAGCTTCCGACCAATCTGTGTTGCCAAGCTTGGTTTTTCTTCCGGTTTTGGAGAGAGTTTCGGCGATTTCTTTTAGGGTGCAACCGTACAAATACATGAAGTAAATTATGCGAATAGTCTGAGCTTCTTCGGCGTTTATAGACAAATTTTTGTCCTCTGTTTTGTCGTATCCTATAAGTTTAGGCATGGCAAGAAGCCCTGCTCGTACGTGCATTTGATAGGAATGTTTCATGACATTGCTCTTTGCGTGCGACTCCTCCTCGGCGAGCGTTACGGTGAAATTTAACGCTAATTTTGCCTTGTCGTTCAAGGAAAATAGTCCCTCGGTTTCAAAATATACTCCAATTGGTGGTTTTAGTTTTTCCAGTTCTCTTAAAACCGAAATGCAGTCCACAATATTTCTCGCAAAACGTGAAACACTTTTGGTGATAATCATGTCAATTTTTCCATCACGGCAGTCAGAAATCATGCTGTTAAATGCATCACGATTTTTCATAGAAGTGCCCGAAATTCCCTCATCTGCGTAGATTTTCACCAATTCCCAACTCGGATTTCTTGCCACAAAATCGTCGTAATAATTTTTCTGAAGCTCGTATGAGGAGGTCTGCTGTAAACTATCCGTTGAAACTCTTGCGTAAATTGCTATCCTCTTCGGCAAATCATCATAGACCGTCGGGGTTTTGATTTTTGGGGGTATTATTTCGGCGTTAAAATCATGTTCTGCGTTGTATCGACTGCGAATTTTCTCTTTTTCCTGTGACTTATTTTCCACATTATCCCTCCATTCGACTTTTGTAAATCCTAACTCATTTTGTCGTAAAATACCATAGACTGCATGTAAAATAGATATACAAGCAGTTTAATTTCTTGCAATAATTTACATTTAATGTAATGTTTGAGTGATAGAAAAATAAAAGGAGTCGAAAATCATGGAACTAAACTATCACTTAATCGGAAAGAAAATCAAGCAAATCAGGAAATTAAAAAAGCTCTCCCAACAGCAGTTGGCAGAACTTGTAGGGGTTTCGGCAGTGTATATGTGTCTTGTTGAAACAGCAAAACGAAACGTAAGTCTTAGCGTTTTAGCGAAAATCGCCCACACTTTGGAGGTCACAGTAGATACTTTGTTGGTGGGTAATCAGTTGGTAAAAAATGAGGATTATTTAGAGGATTTTATGCTTTTGCTGAAAGATTGCACAGCTTTTGAGAAGAAGTTTGTGTTTGACACGGCGCAGTCGGCAAAAAATAATTTTAGGGAAAATTTGCAGAGTTTTAAGTTGAAGTCTAAATTGAGAAATTAACCGTGAATTATAAAGCTCAAACCTAGTTTAATATGTGACTATCAAAATTAGCTTTTACAATAAACTGAATGCGAGAAACAGCGCAGATGCAATTTACAAGCGTTTGTGCTGTTTTTTCATAATTGAGTTAAAACTTATAGTATAGAAAGATTTGCGATTTGTTTAGAATTATGCTAAAATAAGGGAAAATATGTAATATATAAAGATTTGGAGGAATTCGTAGTATGTTAAAGCAACAACTCACACAAGAGACGAATTCAAGCTTGCAAAGCTATAATGGAGCAATGCAAAAAAATCTTATACTTTTTATCACACTTGCTGTCATCATTGCTGCCTGTGTCTGGCTTTGGTATATGCGAATAGCCCCTTCAATCAACAGGGAGCAATT
>CAYJLH010000076.1:0-9853 GCA_964370925.1 uncultured Oscillospiraceae bacterium
CCTACCTTATGGTTCTATTATACCATAAAGTAGGTGCTTTTGTCTTCAGGCTGAACAGTGTAGAAATTATTTCCACACTGTTTTTAAGATTAAGTATCAAGTACAACACGAAGTTTTTCAAGAGCTTTTTTTTCTATACGGCTGACATATGAGCGACTGATACCGCAAATATCCGCTGTTTCTCTCTGCGTTTTTGGTGCTCTGCCATTCAAGCCATAGCGAAGCCTTATTATATCCGCTTCACGTCTTGTCAAAACCGTGTCGACATATGTTCGAAGTCTCATGCATGTATCCTCGTGCGTGATATTTTCAAGCATGTCGCTATCCTCGGAAATTATATCCATAAACGAGAGGCTGTTACCTTCCCCGTCCATGTCGAGTGAATCTGAAAGTGACACGTCACCTGCACTTTTTTTAAGTCCTCTAAAGTGCATAAGAACCTCGTTTTCAACACATCGAGAGGCATAAGTTGCGAGGCGAACCCCTTTGTCAGGTTTATAGGTGGTGACACCTTTGATAAGTCCGATAGTGCCGATTGAGATTAAATCCTCTTGGTCGCTCACCTGCGTGTAATATTTTTTGACTATGTGTGCAACCAAACGCAAATTATGCTCAATCAACTTATTTCTCGCCGTTACATCCTCACTTTCCAGCCATTTTTCGACATATTCTTTCTCCTCCTCGGCGCTGAGCGGGCTTGGAAAAGAGCCAGTAGATGCTGTTCCCAGACGGAGCATAAAAAAACTAGTGCTGAGTAAAACCATAAATGCACTTGCAAGCATAGGATAAAGCCTCCTTTCGTTTTAATCCTATGCTTATGGTGTTTTGTCCAACGACAATATTTTCTCTAAAATTTTTATTGCAGTATATTTAACAAATTTTGGTTTGTATACCTAGAGATAATGCAGTATAAAACTAATTGGTATTTAGCAATTTAGCACAATAGATAATAAAAGGCTTGACAAAGTTTTTTTGTTGTGGTAGTATTCCCTTAGACATATTTGAAAAGCAATGACGAAGAGGGTTTTAAGCCTATACTTTCAGAGAGTCGGCGTGTGGTGCGAGCCGATAGTAAAATCTTAAACGACCTGTCACTTCTGAGCTGGAGAGCAGAAAGCCATTGGCGAGTAGAGCCTCACGTATAGCTGCGTTAAAGCGATGAACTTGTTAGAGTTCTTAAAGTGGTGTTTGCATATGCAAACGCAATCTGAGTGGTACCACGGTTGTAAAATTTTTGCAGTCGTCTCAAAGCTGAAAAGGCTTTGTGACGGCTGTTTTGTTTTTAGAAAGGGAGTATTTTGAAATGAGAATTATGAAAATCGACATGAAACTTCAAAGCATGGGCAAGCGCATACAAAATCTGCGTGAAGTCGAGGGTCTAAGTTGCGAAGAAATGGCGAAGAAAACAGGTGTTTCACTTGACGATTATATCGCATGTGAAAAAGGTAACAGCGACATGAGCTTCGCGTTTATCTATCGTTGCGCACAGATTTTTGGTGTTGACGTTACGGATATTATTGAGGGTTCAAGCCCTAAGCTTACAAACTACACTGTTACTAGAAAAAACCAAGGTCAATATATCGACCAAGCGCATGGTATGACATATTACAGCCTTGCAACGCACTTTAAAAAGCGTATCGCAGACCCCCTATGTGTTACGGCGTTATATTCCGAAAAAGCCCAGACAATGCCAATTGAACTCACAACACATGAGGGTCAAGAATGTGATATTATTGTCAGCGGACATATGAAAATCCAAATCGGTGAACATATAGAAATTTTAGGCCCTGGCGACACAGTTTACTACGACAGTAGTGTTCCTCACGGCATGATTGCGACTGAGGGCGAGGACTGCACATTTTATGCAATTGTTTTAACGCCAACAGATGAACTAGCTGAAAAGCCGGAAGAACTTGAGATAATTCCGCCAACACCGGAGAAGAAAGTCAGAAGAGGAACTATACACGAGGACTTTATCGACCTCACAGAAAAAGAGGACGGAAGCCTCGTGGCGGCGGACTTTAAAAATACCGAGAGATTTAACTTTGCTTATGATGTTGTTGACGTTTTGGGCACAAATCAACCTGACAAACTCGCTTTGCTTCATGTTGACCGTGACCACAACGAAAAACGCTTTAGCTTTGGTGATATGAAACGTCTGTCTGCCCAAGCTGCGAACTATTTCGAATCACTTGGAATTAAACGTGGCGACAAAATCATTCTCGCACTAAAGCGTCACTATCAGTTCTGGATTGCAGTCATGGCTTTGCACAAAATCGGTGCGGTGGCTATTCCTGCCTCAAATATGCTAGTTAAACATGATTTTGAATATCGCTATGAGGCATCAAGTGCGACGGCTATACTATGTACGGCTGACGGAGAAGTTTCACAACATGCCGAAGATGCTTGCGAAAAATACCCACATATCAAGAAAATTATTATCAACGGTGAGCGTGAAGGCTGGAGCAATTTTGACGCTGAATTCACTAAGTTTTCGGAAAAATATGACCGCCCATCGATTGACGAATGCCCATCAGGTGATGATCTTATGCTTATGTTCTTCACAAGTGGCACAACAGGATTTCCAAAGCTTGCAGCGCACACATACAAATACCCACTTGGACACTATATCACAGCAAAATATTGGCATTGCGTAAACCCTGATGGAGTTCACTTCACAATTTCCGACACAGGTTGGGCAAAAGCTATGTGGGGAAAACTCTATGGTCAATGGCTGTGCGAAGCGGCAGTTTTTGCTTATGACTTTGATAAATTCGACGCAAATGACATTATGCCAATGTTCAAAAAGTTCAATATTACAACTTTCTGCGCACCTCCAACAATGTACCGCTTTATGATTAAAGAAAACCTCGAACGCTTCGACCTATCAAGCATTGAACATGCGACAATTGCAGGTGAAGCACTAAATCCCGAAGTTTTCCACCAGTTTAGAAAATCAACTGGGCTTTCAATTATGGAAGGTTTCGGTCAATCAGAAACAACTTGCATGATTGGTAACTTGGTCGGAATGACACCGAAAATCGGTTCAATGGGTAGGGCAGTGCCTATATACGATGTTGACCTTGTCGACAGCGACGGAAACAGTGTTGCAGTCGGTGAAGTTGGTGAAATTGTCATTCGCTCTGGCAAAGGTGACCCATGCGGTCTGTTCGTCGGATACTACGGCGATGAGGATAAGACAAACGAGGCTTGGAGACAAGGCATGTACCACACAGGCGACACAGCGTGGAGAGATGAAGATGGATATATCTGGTATGTCGGACGCGTTGACGACCTTATTAAGTCCTCTGGCTACCGCATAGGACCATTTGAAATTGAATCTGTTATCATGGAACTACCCTATGTTCTTGAATGTGGTGTTTCTGCTGCGCCTGACGAAATTCGTGGGCAAATCGTTAAAGCAAGTATAGTTTTGACAAACGGAACAGAGGCAACAGAAGAACTCAAAAAAGAAATCCAAACTTATGTTAAAGAAAAAACCGCACCTTATAAATATCCACGTATTGTTGTGTTTAGAGATAGTCTACCGAAAACAACTAGTGGTAAGATTATGAGAAACAAATTATAAAAACATAAAAAATGCTTGCCGAAAAAATTTTGGCAAGCATTCAGCTTGTCGAAAAAGTCCATCAGGACTTTTCGAGCAAGCTGCCGATGATTATTTTTTGAGAAAAATAATGCCTAAAGGCTCGTTTTCGTGCATTACGCACATGAAAACGACATCGGTTTATCCAATTTGAGGAGGGCTTTGCCCCCTCAAGCTCCCCCGAAAAGAGGTTTTTATACAGACAAAATGCTTGCCGAAAAAATTTCGGCAAGCATTTTTACTTAATTAGTACTAAAAATTGCAGTTTATAAGTTCGTCGACACTTGAAAATTCGATTAAATGTGCAACTTTCAAATATGCCTCACTCTCTTTTATCTGTGAAACCATAGCGCTATGGGCTGGGTATGTCGACAAAATAGTTTTAACTTGCTCGGCAATTGCTTTCAGCTCGGCACTGGGTGGAGCGAAAAGCCTTCCGCCATTATCGACTAAAAAGCTGATGAAATTACTCATTTCGGGGACAGCTTCCAAGGCGCTACGTAGATTTTGTATGTAAGAAAATTCATCAGAATTTTCGATTAGTTTTTTGCTGTGCAGAGTAATCAGCGAGAAATAATGAACAGATGGCAAAATGCTCCAACTGTTTATATCAGCAATAAACTCAGGGCTATAAATCTTCGTTGCAATAACTTCGCTGAGCAAAACCCAAAGGCGTGAAAGCAAAACCCACTGATATTCGCTGTGTTCGCCTTTTGCGAGTATAGAAGCTGTGCAGTCATATGCAAAGCCAATTTTTGTGAGTGAATTTTTGAAATCGCAGGTTTTCGCCCAGTCTATCAAAAGTTCTGCGCAGTTTTCCAGCGTTGAAATTCTGCTAGTTATAGCCTTTCGAACGCTAATAGGTAATGCGAAAAATTCATCAGGGATATCGCAATTAAGCTCCATGAACTTGTAAATGACGTTTGCAGGGACACGCTCCCAGTTCTGAATGTTTTTTGCATACTCATTAAGCTCTTCGACATACAAGGCGTCAAGAATTTTTGCGATAACACCATAATCTCCGCTAGTTTCGGAAAAAATATGATAAACATTGCTGTTTTTAGAGGCATTAATTGCTTGAATAAAAAAGTTCTGTGCAATTTTCTTGTTTGGATTATCGTCATTCAACCCATCTATTTTATCGAAAAGCCTTGCTACTGTGTAAACTATTTGCGGATGTTGGCAAAGAACAGCAATAGCCTGTAAGTACGAATTGAAGTTAGGCAGACTTTTCAAAAGACAATCTAAATCTATCTTATCAAGAACCTCCACTGCTTTGTCGGATTGTTCCGAATTTGCATAGGCAGAGGTAAGCATCATTGAAACTTCAATCTTATTAGTTTCTGTGGTAAATGCAAGTGAACTAAAATTCAGCTCATTCAAATCAGTTTTACCAGCGTTTAATTTATCGGTTGCAGAAAAATAATTTTCGGCATACTTTTGGACTTTTTCATAATCTGATTTTGTGCTGAAATACTTAGTTACAAGATAGGCAACATCGAGGTTAAACAGAGTTGAATTTGGGAATAATTCTTCAAGTTTTTCTAACCAAGTTTCAGCCTCGTTGTCATTGTTGCTTAACAGCACGGACACAGCCCTGCACATAACAGTGGTGAGTATGTACCTTGAATAGTCGGTGTTATCCTCGGAATTGAAGTCACGGCTTTTTACTCGTTCTAAAAACAGGCGTGCATACTTCAATTTCTCGGACCTATCAAGTGAAGACTCTATGCACTGCAAATATACATTGTCATCGGGTGATTTTTCTAACTTTTCGACAAGTAATTCCATGTTTCTGGCATATTTGATTTTTAGTTTTTCAACTTCGTCAGGTGTTGTTTTTGCATATCCGTCATGGTGGAAGATTGTATCTCTAAGCAAAATCGATGGTTCGCCCAGTTGCAGGTTAAACTTTTCGTGAATAGCTCCGATGTAACGTGCACCTGTGTCCATTCTTAAAAGCCTGTTTGCATTGAAAAGCACATATTCGCCATTTTCAATATCCCATGATTTATAGTTTCTAAAAGTGAAGAAACCCGAAGCGTATTGCTTTGCTGTTTTGCTTTTAAGGAATTTCACAAATTGTGTAATATCCGCATCCAAATATTCATCGGCATCAACTGTCATATACCAAGTGCCTGTGCATTTGTCCATGACCGCATTACGTGCCGCTGAAAAGTCCTTAATCCATTCAAAATCGAAAAAAATGTCTGCATTCTGTTCGACGATTTCCCTTGTCCCGTCGGTTGAGCCGGTGTCGGCTATAACAAGCTCGCAAGAAATAGCGTCCCTAAGAGGTTTGAGTGCGTTAAGGCATTTTTCTATGCATCTTATCTCGTTTTTGACTATCATGCCGATAGACAGAAGAGGTGCTTTTTTTGTTGCCATAATATTCTCACCTTTAAATTATTTCATCCATACTTGGACGATAACTATACTCGAAAATTTTAACATTATTTGACTATAATGTCAACTTTTCTTGATTGCTTTTGAAAGAGCGTCTTCAACACCCTCAATCAGTCCCAAAGAGCTGAAAGTTGCACCTGTGACAGTGTCAATCTGTGTTATTTGTTCACTAATCATGGTTTCGAAGAGAACTTCGCTTCTGCGAAGATATGGCGTTTCCTCAGAATGTTTTGTGACTTCGATTGCGGTGATTTTGTTATCTAAAATAGTAACATCAAGGTAAATATAATCATTATAACCCATGCCTTTTCCACTGAAAACTCCGTCCATATATTGCACAGGTGTTGGTTCAGGTATTTCGGTTACTGTTGTTGAATTGGGTGTTAAAACCAAGGCACTGATTGAAATAATGCTCAATGCGCCCACAGTGGTAATAGCCGAATGCAAAGCTTTATCCCTATGTTTAAGCGCTTTGTTCACACGCAAGATTGCATATGAGATAAAAATAAAGCTGTATATTATTATATTTATCTGAGAAGTCAAATCGCCGTTTATAGCACTTGGGAAATTCAAAATCAATACATGAACATAAATCAAGGCGTAAAAAATATAGGCGAATTTTTGAAGGCTTTTCCATGTTTTTGCGTTCATATTTTTCCGAACGCTTGGAAAAGATGTCACGAAAAGCGGTAGCATAATAATCATCATAACAATTGATGTAATTGTGGCATAGAGGAATTGTGAACCCAAAGATGAGGGATTTAAAAACAGCTTTGGGAAATACGAAATCCCGTAATATGCATTATGCCCCAATGTCAAAATGGAGGCTATGATAGAAAGTTCAGCCCTGATTGGCATAAGGGTTTTTCGTATAATACTGGTATTCGAAACGGCATTTGCATACATCACAAATACAAAAAGGGCTGTACTGAAAGCGCTTTTTGAGAAAATCGGAAGCACCCAAGTGCGTACAAATTCGGGTAAAGTTGGTTCTATATTCAGATATGAAGTTATAAGAGTTGTGACTGCAATTACACTTGCGATTATATAAAAAACTACACTTTTTTTGCGGAGTATTGACTTTGTAGCCCATACAAAAATCGTAGCAATTAGGATTGAGATTAAAAATATCATGGTAAATCTTCTTCTTTCTTAAAACTAAGTTTGATACTGTGACATCAATGTGAAAATGTATTGCAAGGCATTTGTTAAATACTTATCCTTGTGGTGAACCAAACTAAAATGCCTATTCCACTCGTCTGTTTCGAGCCTCAAAATAGAGATAATTCCACTTTTTATCTCGCTTTCGAGCAATCTCTCGGACATTACTGCAAGGCAATTATTATAAATAATAGCGTGGCGCATGGCTTCGGGGAAAGGAGCTTCAATTTTTGCATGCATGCTGATGTTGTGTCGCTCTAAGTATTTCTCGAAACTCGCCCTAGTTCCACTGCCATCTTCTCTGACGACAAAATCCTTATTTGCTAAATCGCTTGGAGTAAAGCTCTTTTTTGAATTAAACTCATGCTCTTGGTGAAAAGCTAAAACCAAGTGGTCGTCAATTATCGGAGTGCTAATTAAATCGCGGCTCTGTATATTTCCCTCGACTAGAGCTATATCAAGCTCGCCTTTTAGTAATTTTTCTTCGATGATATGCGTGTTGTTTATGGAAGAAACAAGGTCGACTTCGGGAAATCTCGCCTGAAAGTCTTTTGTGAATTGGGGCAAGATACAACATCCGCATGTTATGGTTGCACCCATACGGACGTGTTCGACTAAGCTGTCGCTGTGCATTATGATTTGCAGTTTATCAAATTGCTCGACCACATTTTTTGCGTGTAATTGGAGTTTTTTTCCGCTTTCGCTTACATACAAACGCTTCGATAGACGCTCGAAAAGCAGTGTGTTATAATGCTCTTCAAGTTCTTTTATAACTTGGCTTATTGTCGATTGCGAAAAGTGTAGATTTTCAGCGGCTTTGCTCATGCTTTTTTGCTGAAAAACTTCGAGGAAAATCCTGAGGTGTCGTATTGTCAATTGTATCTAACTCCTTGTATCGGATAAACCGATGATTATCATTATATATTATCGCTTTTAATTATAGATGTCAAGTGATATAATAACCATAAATTTACTTATATCGGAGGTTGCGCATGAAAGTTTTGATTATCGGCGGAGTTGCCGCCGGAACAAAAGTCGCTGCAAAGCTTAAACGTGAAGATAAAAGCATAGATGTTACTATAATCACAAAGGAAAAAGACATATCCTATGCAGCTTGTGGACTGCCTTATTACATCGGAAATGTAGTGCAAAATAAAGAAAAACTGGTGGTTTACACCCCGAAAGCATTCACTGCGCTGACAGGTGCTGAGATTATAACTCAAACCGAGGTGACAAGCGTTGAACCAAGCTCGAAATCAATAACCACAGTCAGTCTTGGGGGAAGCGATGTGAAAATTCACACGTACGACAAGCTTGTAATTGCAAGTGGTGCGTCCGCTGTTGTTCCTGAAATTGATGGTGCAGACCTGAAAAATGTGTTCACTTTGAGGACATTAGACGATGCAGTATTGATGCGAGAGGCGATAGACGGGGGAGCAATTAAGCGGGCTTTGGTTGTCGGGACTGGATTTGTCGGACTAGAAATTGCAGAAAATTTACACAGCCAAGGCATAAAAGTTTTACTCCTTGACTCCGAACAACATGTGCTGAACAATGTTTTTGACACAGAATTTTGCGAGCATATTGAAAACAAACTCGCAAATGAGGGGATAATGCCCATGACAGGCGTAAGCATTGAAGCGATAAGCGGTGAGGGCAAAGTTGAAAAAGTGATAACATCAAAAAGAGCAGTGAAAACCGACGCTGTTGTGTTTGCTGTGGGAATTCGTGCGAATACAGAATTTTTAGCAGATAGCGGAATTTTGATGGAAAATGGCGTGATTTTAACCAATGAAAATTTGGAAACTAATATTGAGGATATATATGCAGTCGGCGATTGCGCTTTTGTTTCCAGCAGATTGACAGGCAAAAAAACTTGGTCGCCTAAATCGTCAACTGCAAGCATTGCAGGCAGAGTTTTGGCGCAGAATATTGTCGGAAACAAGCAAGAATACCTCGGAGTTTTGGAAACAAGCATTGCAAAACTCGCTTCAAACTTAAGTGTAGGGCGCACAGGCTTGACAGAGGCAGTTGCGAGGGCACACGGCTTTAATGTCGAGGCAGTCACGATTGTTGCAGATGACAAAGCGAATTTTTACCCCGATGCCGGCAATTTAAGCATAAAACTAATTGCAGAAAAAGGTGAGGGGAAAATCCTTGGTGCGCAAGTTGTCGGAAAGGATAATGTCGATAAAATCATTGATATCGTTGTGACAGCGATTTCTCTTGGTGCGAGGGTGGAGCAACTTCAAAATCTTGATTTTGCATACGCACCGCCGTTTTCGACTGCGGTTTCACCGTTTTCAAAGGCGATTGACGTTTTAATAAATAAGATGAATGACAAAATTCAGACAGTGACACCATCTGAATTCAAGTCGCTGAACCTCTCGGAATATAAAGTCGTGGACATAAACAGCCCGTCTACAGTGGAGGGCGCAGAAGCTTTCACACTGGCAGAAATTACTGATGATTTCGACAGCTATCCCAAAGATGAGAAGATGGTTTTGCTCTGCAATAAAGGCAGAAAAGCGTTTTTAGCACAAAATAAATTAGAGAAATTGGGATATGAAAACACTAAAGTCCTAGAGGGCGGAATTGTGTTCACAGATGTAGAACTATAAAAATTTGGCACTGTTAAGTAAAAATGAAAAAGATAAAAGTTCTGGAAAGAGAAATTAA
>CAYJLH010000077.1:0-6144 GCA_964370925.1 uncultured Oscillospiraceae bacterium
CATCTCTGCCAAGTCCTGTCTGTGAGGCGGGAACAAAGACACGAATGCCGTGTACGGAAACCACAACGCCGCCCTTGTTCTCTTCAGTAACAGTGCCTTCGACAACTGTTCCCTCTTCACGAGCCGCTTCAATGTCATTCCAGTGCTTTACGGCGTCAAGACGCTTTTTAGAGAGCATGACAGTACCTTCCACGTCGTTTACACGAACAACGCTCGCTTCAACGCTATCACCGACTTTAATGATTTCAGTGATTTTTACAGAGGGGTCATCTGTAAACTCGGATACAGGAATATACCCTGAATGTTTTGTGCTCAAATCAACGCTAATCTCCGTTGGTGTAATCGCAGCAACTATACCTATTACAGTGTCTCCGTTGTAGATGGGTCTTAATGATTCTTCAATCATTTGGTCAAAGGTCATTTCCATTTCCTCTGTACCATTCATGTCTTCAATTTTAATCTCGTCAGTCATCTTATGTTTTACCTCCTTTATAATCCACGCAGGGGTTGATGCCCCGGCGGTGATACCTATGGTATCAGCAGATTTCAAAAGCTCTGAGTCAAGCTCTTCAGCACTTTCGATAAACTGCGTATTTTTACATATGCTTTCGCATATCTCGGCAAGATGCGTGCTGTTTGCACTGTGCTTACCGCCTATCACTATCATAGCGTTTGAAACTGAGGAAATTTCCAAAGCCTCTGCTTGTCTAATTGACGTGATATCACATATTGTATCAAATGTAAAGCAGTTTGTATACTCTTTTTTTAAAAATTTTACACATTCGTCCATATTTTTCTTGTTTAAGGTAGTTTGGAAAACGGCTGTTAAGGCATTATTACTATATTCAGGGTGATTATTTAGCCATTCTTCCAATTTATTACAGTTAGCTAAGACTATGGACTTTTCACACCAACCACAAATCGCCTGCACTTCGGGGTGATTCTCGTCCCCGATGATGAGAACAAGATGACCTTTTTCAGAAGCGTCGGCGACGATTTTATGGATTTCTAAAACTCTGGGACATGTGGCATCAATGATGACAGCGCCCTTTTTTTCAAGCTCTGCATATATATTTTTACCCGCTCCGTGTGAGCGGATTATAACTCGGTCGCCCTGTTTGATTTCGGAAATATTACTTAATGTTTTAAGTCCTAAATTACGAAGTCTGGAAACAGCGTCTTTATTGTGAATTAAATCACCGAGGCAAAAGCACTCTCCATCTTTGAGAGCATTTTCTGCCATTTTAACTGCTCTTCCGACTCCGTAACAAAAGCCGGCACTTTTCGCTGTTATAAGTTTTTTCATTATGCCTCCGGATTAAGCTCGGCAATTTTTCTCATTAATTCGTCAGCGGCAGTTTCGTATTCATCTCTGGATATTTTTCCGACTGAATAAGGCTCGCCTATGCAGACATCATATTTTCTGAATAGCTTTTTTTCACGACTAATAAAAATCGGAATTATAGGTGCATTGTTTCTTGATGCAAGGCGCACAGCGCCTGTTTTTGCCTCTCCGTTTTCATCACTAACTCTTGTGCCCTCGGGGAAAAGCATGAGCCTATATCCCTCTTTAAGAGTTTGCATAGACAGTCTTAGTGCGTTGACGTCTTTTCCGTCACGGTCAGCTGATATAGCACCGATTTTCATTAAAATTTTGCCGGCTATGGGTATTCTAAAAAGCTGGGATTTCGCCATAAATCGCACATAATTATTTTTGCCGATTACCATAGCGACTAAAATAGGGTCTATGTTGCTTGAGTGGTTGGCGGCGATTATAGCCGCACCCTCGGGGAGCTTTAAATTTCCGCTCAATCTGAACGGATAAAAAATATTGATAAACGGCGTTAAAAACGCCACTAGCATTGCGTAGGTTTTTGTCATATTCCGATTTTTTCTCCAATGATTTTTTTAAGTTCTGCCAAAGCAATATCAAAAGGTAGCTCCGATGTGTCGAAAAATATAGCATCTTCTGCCTGTTTTAGTGGTGCAGCTTCACGATTTTCGTCTCTGTCATCACGTATTGACATAGCCTCTTGGACTTCGTCTAAAGTCATGCTTTTGCCACTTTTTGTTAGTTCTGCTTGTCGTCTTTCTGCACGAACTCTTGCAGAAGCAGTGACAAAAAGTTTGAGGTCTGCATTTGGTAAAACAACAGTGCCTATATCCCTACCATCCATTATGACATTGTTGTTTTTTGCTATGTCACGTTGCATTTCAAGTAAAAATTGTCTAACTTCACTAAGCGCTGAAACTCTGGAAGCATAGGAAGACACTATAGGCGAGCGGATTTCACTGGTGACATCCACGCCGTTAAGTTTCATTCTCTGTCCGCCTTCGTCACAATAACACAACTCAATTTTAAGCTCGGGCAAAATCTTAACGATATTTCCGATATCATCAACGGAAATACCATTCATGTGTGCCGCAAGCCCCACGGTTCTGTATATTGCGCCAGTATCCACATAGACATAGTGCATTTCTTTAGCGAGTGCCCTCGCCATAGAGCTTTTTCCGGCACCCGAAGGTCCGTCGATTGCAATTGATTTGTAATTCAATGTGTTTTTCTCTCCTAATTCACAGAATTTCCCGCAACAAAGGCGGTTGACCATGCGATTTGCAGATTAAACCCTCCTGTGTAACCGTCAGTGTCGATGATTTCACCGGCGAAAAATAATCCGCTGATTTTGTTTGATTCCATAGTTCTGGGATTGATTTCTTTGACATCAACTCCGCCAGTGGTTATAACTGCCTCTTCAACAGGTCGTGTTCCTGTGACTTCCAGTGGAAAGGCTTTTATAAGTTGGCTTAGTTTTTTGCGCTCGTCCTTGGTGATAGAGTTCACTTTTTTCTTGAAATCAATCTTTGATAATTGAGCAATTATGGGAATAAGTGCTCTGGGGAACAAATCTCCAAGGGAGTTTATAAAGTCACTGTTTTTAAATTTATCAAAATCAGAAAGCAAACGCTTGTCCAAAGTTTGATCATCAAGTGCGGGCTTCAAATCAATTTCTGCCCTGTATTTTCCGCTTTCAGTGTCTTTCATATGTGCAGAAGCGGATAGAACCAATGGTCCTGAAATTCCAAAGTGTGTAAAGAGAAGTTCGCCAAAATCGGTGAAAACTTTTTTGTCACCCTCGAATATAGTAAGCCTAACATTTTTAAGCGTCAGCCCCATCATGTCACGACAAAATTTTCCTGCGCATGTAAGAGGAACAAGCGATGCCTGCTGTTTCACAATATTATGTCCAAATTTATGCGCAAATTTGTATCCGTCGCCGGTTGAACCCGTAACAGGATAAGACAATCCGCCTGTGCATAAAATGACGTTTCGACATTCGATTTTGCTGAAATCTGTTAAAACTGAGGAGACAGCTCCGTCAATTTCTTCTATATCGCAAACTTCTTCACGCAAAATACGAACATTGTTTTTAGCCATTTCTCTTTCCAAAGCAGAGCAAACGTCAATCGCTTTGTCCGAAACAGGAAAAACTCTAGCGCCACGTTCGGTTTTTAACGGAACACCAATTTCCTCAAAAAAGTCCATGGCATCCTGTGGCTTAAATTTGTTCAATGCACTTTGTAAAAATTTTGGGTTTACAGGAATGTTTTTTAAAAACTCTCTAACATCACAGTTATTTGTGATATTACATCTGCCTTTACCTGTAATTCGAAGTTTAGCACCAATTCTGTCGTTTTTCTCGACTAAAATAGTGTCAAGCCCTCTTTTTGCCGCCAATATAGCAGAGAACATTCCTGCTGCTCCTCCGCCGACGACAACAACATCAGCTTTCAAGTCCTGTAAATACATCATAATCCGTCCATAATTGTTCTAGTGTCATAAATGTGTTTGAAATTCCCTCTTGTGAATGCATACCTACTGAAACAATAAGTGCATTAATAAGGCTAAGCGGTGCGACTAAAGAGTCGACAAAGGAAACCATATCACTTTTTGCGTAGAGGCAAATATCGGCAATTCCGTGTAGAGGGGAATTGTCGTTATCAGTGATTCCTATAGCTGTTGCGCCTCGCTTTTTAGCATACTCCATGGCTTCAAAGGTTTTTGTTGAATATCTGGGGAAGCTAATACCGATTAAAACATCGCCTTCGCCAATTCTCATGATTTGCTCATAAACTTCGTTGGCGGAGTTTTCATGAATTGTTTTAACATTGTCGAGAAAAAGGTTCATATAAAAACCCATAAAACTTGCAAGCGCTGTGCTTGCTCTCATACCAACTATATAAATGCGTTTTGCGCTTAAAATTGCATCAACTGCCGCATCAAACTGCGCCATGTCGATATTTTCTAAAGTCGCACGCAGTTTTTCTATGTCGGCAGTTAAAACATCTTTTAGTGTGTTTGTGTTTGTGATAAGCTCTTTAGAAACCTCAATTCTCTGGACAGAGGTGAGTCTATTTCTTATCATCTCCTGTAAAGCTTTTCGCATTTCAGGATAGCCCTCAAAACCAAGCTCTGAGGCAAATCGTACAACTGTAGACTCGCTCACTCCAACGGTTCTGCCGAGCTTACACGCAGTCATGAATGCAGCTTTATCATAATTTTCAACTATAAATTTCGCAATTTGCTTTTGCCCTTTGGAAAAGCCTTTATCCACATGCGATAACATTGATAGTATATCTTTTTCCATACCTTGTAAAATACCATCGCTTTCAAATTCTTGTCTAAATATAATAATACTTGCAATTACTGAAAAATGCAAGTATTATTTCATTTTGTATTAAATTTTTGTTAAAAAGAGTGATTTTTGCGAGAAATAATAGTCTAATATTTCAGAATGAAAGATATTTTCCAATGTGTTCCAGAAAACTCTATAAGAAAATCTTATTCCGCAGTAAGAGTATAATTTCCTGTGGGGACAATTGCTATATAACTTTTTCCAATTCCAAGCTCAAGCTCAGAGCCGTCGGCATTTTTATAATAGAACTCATCACCCAAAGCATCCCTGTGCCAAGTGATGGGGACATATTTTCCGCCGTGGAAGAAAAATCCGTTTCCTGTGCCGACTAAGTTTACGTCTAGTCTGCCGTAGTTATCAAGAACTATTGTCGGTGCTTCCAGTACGAGCACATTTGAAAAGCTCAATTGCTCATCTGTATCGCCGTCTTTATATTCACCGTCGTATTGGAATGCGTAATAGGCATTGTCTGCCTCATCGTATGAGAACCAAGTTTCTTTCCAAGATTGGAAAGTGACTTTGACTTCTTCACCAATTTCTCCATCCTCGGGTGTTGCTTCCTCGCTAAAATTCAAGCCAAAGTTATAAGGGTTTTCACCTGAAACAGGAATTCCACGCTCAGTAGCGTATGTAACAACATCTTCCGCTGAGATAAATAAGCTGTGCTCAAGACCGTTAGCGGTTCTGGATGGGTCACGATAGAAATATGAGCCGGCATTAGCGCCTTGAACTCCGTCCAAAGCATCTGCGCCTTTTGCCCGTACATCATAATAAGCCTGTTCGCTACCGCCCGCATGGACAATAACACCGTCATAGCTCAAACCGATTTCAAGATAATATGGTCGTAAGCTTCTTATAGTGCCATAGCGCTCAACAGCTTGGTGGTTGGTTACAATAGCCATCATACGTGTCATACCGCCCTCGGCAAGAACTTCGTATATAATGTCAGCAGATGAAACACCGCCCTGTGGTTGGGCTAAGGTGTGGTTGTTTATCATTATAGCAAGTGGTCTCTGTGTTGGGGGAGTTTCCATCCCTTCGCCTGTTAGAGGGTGATTATATGGATCCGGTGTTGGAGTTGGCGTTGGTGTGGGAGTAGGGGAGGGAGTCGGTGCTGGGGTTGTAATATATGGAGTGGCAGTCGGAACAGGCTCGGTTACCTCGGGCTTTTCTGTACAGCCGACTCCGATAGCTAAAAGTGAAGCAAGAAGTATAACTAATTTTTTCATTTTTATATTCCTCATTATGTTAAATATTTTTTTATTGTACTATGATATTAGGCAGTTGTCAAACCTTTAAAGTAGTGGTAAAATATTCTTATACAAAGCACAGAAAGGACTTATATAAAATGTCATTAAATTTGGTGAAAGAGCAGACAGAATCTGCATTTAACGAAATTATTAGTCTTTCGGCTATTAAAAAGGGAGAAATTTTTGTAGTCGGATGTTCA
>CAYJLH010000077.1:6154-6467 GCA_964370925.1 uncultured Oscillospiraceae bacterium
TGAGATAATAGGGGAGAGGATAGGGAGCGTCGGAAGTCCGGAAGTGGCTGATATTTTAGTATCTACAATTTTCCCGATTTTAGAAGATAAAGGCATAATTTTAGCGGCGCAATGCTGTGAACACTTAAATAGAGCGTTAATTGTCGAGAGAGAAGTTGCTGAAAAATTTGGCTTTGAAATTGTGAGCGTGAGACCTGTGACACATGCTGGTGGTTCTTTTGCGACTGCGGTTTACGAAAAAATGACAGACCCTGTTGCGGTTGAATTTATCACTGCAAAGGCTGGAATTGACATAGGTGCGACTTTGATTGGA
>CAYJLH010000077.1:6477-9849 GCA_964370925.1 uncultured Oscillospiraceae bacterium
GCATATAAAACATGTTGCAGTTCCTTTGAGATTAAAAACTAAAAAAATCGGCGAGGCGTATTTGATGTCCGCTACATCAAGACCAAAACTAATTGGGGGAGAGCGGGCAATTTATTTTTCTGAAAAAACAAAAAAACACTTGTAATTTACAATATCCTGTGGTATAATTTTATGCATATTGTGTAAAACAACTTGAAAGGATTGAAAATAAATGACTTTATTTTTAACAATTGTACAGGTTATCGTAGCTGTTGCTCTAATCTTCGTCGTACTTTTCCAATCAGGAAAAAGTGCTGGTCTATCAGGCGCAATCGCTGGTGGTGCAGAAACATTCATGTCTAAAAACTCAGGACTTGACCAAAAACTTGCAAAAATGACAAAATGGATTGCACTAGTCTTTGTTCTACTAACATTGGCACTAAACCTTATGTAATCAAATAAAAAGTGATAGCTTTAAGCTGTCACTTTTTTCATGTGGGGATTTTAAAATGAAAATTAGTCTTATAATTTTGGCAGCAGGAAATTCTAAACGCTTTGGCTCGAATAAGCTTTTGCATGAATTCGAGGGAAAACCACTCTATATAAAATGTGTTGAAACTATGAGAAAAGCACCGTTTTATGAGAAAATTATTGTAACACAATATGATGAAATTCTCTGTGATGCCACACTTTCTGACTTTATAAGAGTTAGAAATGATAACAGTGAACTAGGAATTTCACACAGTATAAAATTAGGAATTGAAAGCAGTTCAGCAGATACAGAAGCGTGGTGCTTTACAGTGTGCGACCAACCTTTTTTGCAGTCGTCTACACTAAACGAGTTTATATCAGGGTTTATCAAAAGCGAGAAAGAGTTTGGCGTGATTTCTTGTGATGGTGTTCTCGGAAATCCAAACATTTTTGCAATTTCTGCAAGGGAGGCACTTTTGAGCCTCGTAGGGGATAGGGGAGGCAAGAACATTATAAATCGTGCTGAGTCTGAAAAAATTTACACGCATTGTATAATAAATTCCAAGGAGTTATCCGACGTGGATTTTAAAGAGGATTTATTTAAATAGTAATTGAATTTTTTATGAAAATATGGTATTCTGAATACAAATTGAGTTAACTTAGCTACTAAAAAGGAGAGTTTTACATGGAAAAAAACATGGTTTTAATATTAGATTTTGGCGGACAGTATAATCAGTTAATTGCACGTCGTGTACGTGAATGTAATGTGTATTGCGAAGTTAAGCCCTTTTCTTTTCCTATTGAGGAAATTAAAAAAATGTCACCTATTGGAATTATTTTCACAGGTGGCCCCAATAGTGTTTACGACTCGAATTCGCCTCAAGTTTCACCTGAGGTTTTTGAGCTTGGAATTCCTGTATTAGGGATTTGCTATGGTTGCCAATTAATTGCTCAAAACTTAGGTGGTAATGTCACTCCAGCGCAAGACGATACGGCTCGTGAGTATGGCAAAACCAAAACATATTACGATACAAGTTGCTCGCTATTTGACGGAATTTCCGCTGAGGGTGTTTCGTGGATGAGCCATGGCGACTACCTCGCAAAAGTTCCAGATGGATTTAAATTGACTGCACACAGCGACGCTTGCCCCAGTGTTGGTATTGCGGATGAAGAGCGCAAATTTTATGGAGTTCAGTTCCACCCCGAAGTTAATCACACTGAGTTTGGTCAGAAAATGTTACACAACTTTTTATATAAAGTTTGTAAGGCTGAAGGTAGTTGGACTATGGGTAGCTACTGCAAAACAGCAATTGAAGAAATCCGTGCTAAAGTTGGTGGAGGTAAAGTTTTGCTTGCGCTATCGGGCGGAGTTGACTCATCTGTTTTGGCGGCACTTTTGGCTGAGGCTGTCGGAAATCAACTTACATGTGTTTTTGTAGACCATGGTTTAATGCGTAAAAATGAGGGCGATGAAGTTGAAGAAATCTTCTCAAAACGTGCGATGAATTTTATCAGAGTAAACGCAGAGGAGAGATTTTTAGCAAAACTTGCTGACATATCCGACCCTGAAACAAAGAGAAAAATCATAGGTGAAGAGTTTATTCGTGTGTTTGAAGAAGAGTCTAAGAAGATAGGTTCTGTTGATTTCTTGGCACAGGGAACAATTTATCCTGATGTTATAGAGTCTGGACACGGCGACGCTGCAGTTATAAAAAGTCACCATAATGTTGGCGGATTACCTGATTTTGTTGATTTTAAGGACTTAGTAGAGCCTTTGAGATTGTTATTTAAAGATGAAGTCCGTCAGCTTGGACGTGAACTTGGGCTACCTGAATACTTGGTTATGCGCCAACCATTCCCAGGTCCCGGACTTGCAATACGTGTTATGGGTGATGTTACTAAGGAAAAATTAGACACTTTGCGTGAAGCTGATTTTATTTTCCGTGATGAAATTGCAAAAGCTGGTGAAGATAAGAATTTGAACCAATATTTCGCAGTTTTGACCAATACACGTTCTGTTGGAGTTATGGGCGACGGCAGAACTTATGATAATACTCTGGCGCTCCGTGCAGTCACAACTTCTGACTTTATGACTGCCGATTGGGCAAGAATTCCATACGACGTTCTGGATAGAATTTCGGTTAGAATCGTTAATGAAGTCGGTGGAATTAATAGAATTGTTTATGATGTTACGAGTAAACCACCTGGGACTATCGAGTGGGAGTAGCACTCTGTGGATGTTATATGCAGAAAATATACAGAAAACACCCTAATTTTAGGGTGTTTTCTTGCTTTTTATGAGATTTTATGCTAAGAAATGATAAATTATGCAGAGGCGTAGTGCGACTGATAACAAAATGATAACATATTTTTTGTTGCCAAGCAGTATCGCAGTAGTATCAAGCCTTGATAACAAGGGATTTTATTCAAAAAATGCTGAGTGCAGACTGAGTGCCACTGGCTACAAAATGGCTACATAGAAAATTAAATCGATTGAATCAATCAATTTTAACTAAGAAAAGGATTCCAATAAGAAAAGGCTTCCAAGTGAATTAAATCACCGGAAGTCTTTCTCTATTCAAACAATGACATTTGTGTATTCTGCTCTGGAAAATCCCATACATAAGAAAATACCTCTTTTTCACCATATAACATATTATTTTCCTTACAAAAATTTCGCACTATCTTTGACAGTTTAGTGCTATTCGGACTACCTATGCCATAAGACGAGCCGTATTTTTTCATATATTCACGCTTTAAGTTTGGGAAATGTTCATCAAGTTTTTTATAATAATACTCACGATTTCCAAAGCGTAAAGTCATGCCCATGCCGAAAGTTATAATACCTTTTACATTTGCTTCTTTGCAATATTCTAATAAACCTTTGATGTTTTCTTCCGTATCGTTGATAAAAGGCAAAAT